>NZ_AZUP01000001.1:1845655-2153264 GCF_000527135.1 Methyloversatilis discipulorum | reverse complement strand
AATGTGACTGTTACATGGCGGGGCGTGTTGCGCTGCACGCAGGCTGGCGTGGCCCGTTGCAAGTCGATGTTATCATCCGGCCATCCCTGTTCCGGCGTGCAGCCGGGACGAATCACCGAAGCGACCATCTTCATGCGGCAAGCCGAAATCACGCGCAACACCCTGGAAACCCAGATCACGGTGCGCATCAATCTCGACGGAACCGGCCAGGGCAAGCTGGACACCGGCGTGCCCTTCTTCGATCACATGCTGGACCAGATCGTTCGCCACGGTCTGATCGACCTCGAAATCATCGCCAAGGGTGACCTGCACATCGACGCCCACCACACGGTGGAAGATGTCGGCATCACGCTGGGCCAGGCCTTCGCGAAGGCGGTTGGCGACAAGAAGGGCCTGCGTCGCTACGGCCATGCCTACGTTCCGCTGGACGAGGCGCTGTCGCGTGTCGTGGTTGACCTGTCCGGCCGCCCGGGGCTGGAGTACAACATCGACTTCACCCGCGCCCGCATCGGCGATTTTGATGTCGACCTGACACGCGAATTCTTCCAGGGCTTCGTCAATCACGCGCTGGTGACGCTGCACATCGACAATCTGCGCGGCATCAACGCGCACCACCAGTGCGAAACCGTATTCAAGGCCTTTGCCCGCGCGCTGCGCGCCGCCAGCGAGCGCGACGAGCGCGCGGCGGGCCAGATGCCGTCGACCAAGGGTTCGCTCTGAGCCCGCCGGGATTCCAGCGCTTCTCCCTTTTTTGATCAAGCCGCACTCATGACTCGCGTTGCCATCATCGATTACGGCATGGGCAATCTGCGTTCGGTCGCCAAGGCGATCGAGCACGTCGCACCCGAAGCTGAGGTTATCGTAAGCAGCGACGCGCGCGTCGTCGCCGGCGCCGACCGCGTCGTATTCCCGGGGCAGGGCGCCATGCCCGACTGCATGCGCGAACTCGACGCGCGCGACCTGCGCGGCGCAGTGCTCGACGCCGCCGCGAACAAGCCTTTCCTGGGCATCTGCATCGGGCTGCAGATGCTGTTCCAGCACAGCCAGGAAGGCGACGTGCCCGGCCTCGGCGTGCTCGCGGGTGACGTGAAGCGCTTCGTCGACCCGCGTGATCCGGTGTCCGGTGCCCGGCTGAAGGTGCCGCACATGGGCTGGAACGGCGTGAAACAGACGCGACCGCACCCGATGTGGGGCGGCATCGCCGATGACGAACGCTTCTATTTCGTGCACAGCTACTTCGTGCAGCCGGTCGATGCCGCGCTGACCGCGGGCGAAACCTCCTACGGCGCAGCCTTTACCAGTGCGATAGCGCGCGATAATATTTTTGCGGTGCAATTTCACCCGGAAAAGAGCGCGCACGCCGGTCTGCGCCTGCTGGCCAACTTCATCGGCTGGATGCCCTGATACCTGGTGCCCGACGATGCCGTCGGGGACTTCTCCCTTCCACTCTCCCTGACACGACACGACTCGCGCCATGCTGCTCATTCCCGCCATCGACCTCAAGGACGGCCACTGCGTACGCCTGAAGCAAGGTGATATGGATGTGGTGACCGTATTTTCGGAAGACCCGGCTGCTATGGCCCGCCATTGGCTCGATGCCGGCGCGCGCCGCCTGCATCTGGTGGACCTCAACGGTGCCGTCGCCGGCAAGCCGAAGAACGAATCGGCGATCAAGGCCATCGTCAAGGAGCTGGGCGACGAAATCCCGATCCAGCTCGGCGGCGGCATCCGCGATCTCGACACCATCGAGCGCTACCTCGACGACGGCATCAGCTACGTCATCATCGGTACCGCGGCGGTCAAGAGTCCGGGCTTCGTCCATGACGCCTGCGGCGCCTTCCCCGGCCACATCATCGTCGGCCTCGACGCCAAGGATGGCAAGGTGGCGGTGGACGGCTGGTCCAAGATGACCGGCCACGACGTGATCGATCTGGCGAAGAAATTCGAGGATCAGGGCGTCGAAGCCATTGTCTATACCGACATCGGTCGCGATGGCATGCTCAGCGGCGTGAACATCGACGCCACCGTGAAGCTGGCGCAGGCGCTGCGCATTCCGGTCATCGCGTCGGGCGGCGTCACCAATCTGGACGACATCCGCGGTCTCTGTGCGGTCGAGGACGAAGGCGTGATCGGTGCGATCACCGGTCGAGCCATTTACGAAGGCACGCTGGATTTTGCGGCGGCCCAGGCGGAAGCCGACCGTCTCAACGGCGCAAGCTGAACTTCACATCGCGCAAGGCGCGGAAACGACATGCTAGCCAAGCGCATCATTCCCTGTCTGGACGTCAACGCCGGCCGCGTGGTCAAGGGCATCAATTTCGTGTCGCTGAAGGACGCCGGTGATCCGGTCGAGATTGCCCGTCGCTACGACGAGCAGGGCGCCGACGAGCTGACCTTTCTCGACATCACGGCCAGTTCGGACGCGCGCGACATCATCCTGCACGTGGTCGAACAGGTGGCCGAACAGGTGTTCATCCCGCTGACCGTCGGTGGCGGCGTGCGCGCGGTCGAGGACGTGCGTCGCCTGCTCAATGCCGGCGCCGACAAGGTGAGCATGAACACCGCCGCGATCAAGGATCCCGAACTGGTGGCGCGTGCTTCCGGCAAGGTCGGCTCGCAGTGCATCGTCGTCGCCATCGACGCCAAGCGCGTTGACGATCGCGATGGCCAGCCGCGCTGGGAAGTGTTCACGCACGGCGGCCGCAACCCGACCGGACTCGACGCGGTCGAGTGGGCGCAGAAGGTCGAAGCGCTCGGTGCCGGCGAAATCCTGCTTACCAGCATGGACCGCGACGGCACCAAGAACGGCTTCGACCTCGCGCTGACCCGTGCCGTGTCGGACGCGGTGCGCATTCCGGTCATCGCCTCAGGCGGCGTCGGCAATCTCGACCATTTGGTTGACGGCGTGGTCGAGGGCGGCGCCGACGCCGTACTGGCGGCCAGCATCTTCCACTTCGGCCAGCACACGGTGCGCGAGGCCAAGGAACGGATGCGAGAGCGCGGCATCGAGGTGCGTCTGTGATGAGCGCACCAGCCTGGATCGACGCCATCGACTGGGACGACAAAGGTCTGCTGCCGGTCATCGTGCAGGAGGCATCGACCGGCGACGTGCTCATGTTCGCCTGGATGAACCGTGACGCGCTGGTCCGCACGGCAGAACTGCGCGAGGCGGTGTTCTGGTCACGCTCGCGCGGCAAGCTGTGGCACAAGGGTGAGGAATCCGGTCACACGCAGAAGGTGCTCGACATCCGCCTCGACTGCGACCGCGACGTGCTGCTGCTGAAGGTCGAACAGACCGGCGGCATCGCCTGCCACACCGGCCGCCACAGCTGCTTCTTCCACTCGCTGACCGATGGCCACTGGGACGAGGTCGACCCGGTCATCAAGAACCCGGACGAGATATACAAATGATCGACATCGAAGTGCTGCGCCGCGTTGCGCAGACCATCGCCGAGCGCAAGAGCGCCGAGCCCGGTTCGTCCTATGTGTCCTCGCTGTTCCACAAGGGCACCGACGCGATCTGCAAGAAGGTGGCCGAAGAAGCGGCAGAGACCATCATGGCGTCCAAGGATGGCGACGTCGGCCACGTCGTGCGCGAGGTGACCGACCTGTGGTTCCACTCCATGGTGCTGCTGGCCCATCACGGCCTGACGGTGGACGACGTGCTGCATGAATTCCGCCGCCGTGAGGGCATTTCGGGCATCGACGAGAAGCGCTCGCGCACGAACGGCTGATCATGCTCGCAATACGGTAATACACGTATTTGAAACTCCCGACCTCACGGACAGACTGACACCATGCACGACCCCAACTGCATCTTCTGCAAGATCATCGAAGGCAAGATCCCGTCGCGCAAGCTGTACGAGGACGACCTGATCTACGCCTTTCACGACATCAACCCGCAGGCGCCGGTGCATTTCCTGATCATCCCGAAGATGCACGTCGCAACGCTGTACGACGCCAACGGAGCGCACGAGGCCGTACTCGGCCGCATGCTTTCCAAGGCGGGTGAACTGGCCCGTATGGCAGGTGCCGAGGACGGTTTCCGCACCATCATCAACTGCGGAAAGGTGGGTCGGCAGGAGGTGTATCATCTTCACATGCATGTTCTGGGCGGCGACCATCCCCTGCCGCCCATGATCGTTTCCGAGAGGTAATCCCATGGGTTCATTCAGCATCTGGCACTGGCTCGTCGTGCTCGTCATCGTGCTTCTGGTATTCGGCACCAAGAAGCTGCGCAACATCGGCTCCGATCTCGGCGGCGCGGTCAAGGGCTTCAAGGAAGGCATGAAGGGCGCCGAAGGCAGCGCTCCGGCCGACCAGCCGACCCAGAGCGTCGGTCACACGATAGACGTGAAGGCGGAAGAGAAGGTCAAGTCCTGATCGCGGCGGCCACCGGCCGCTCCTTCATTCACCGGGCGGGCTGTCGGCCCGCCCGGCTCATTTCCACGTCCCCATGTTCGACATCGGTTTCTCCGAATTTTTCATCATCGGCATCGTGGCGCTCATCGTGCTCGGTCCCGAGCGCCTGCCGCGCGTTGCCCGTACGGCCGGCCATCTGCTGGGCCGGCTGCAGCGCTACGTCAGTGACGTGAAGGCGGATATTTCGAAGGAAATGCAGCTCGAGGAATTGCGCAAGCTGCAATCCCAGGTCGAACAGCAGGTGCGCGAAGTGGAGCGTCAGGCCAACGAGGCGACCGGTTCGGTCGCCAAGGAGGTCGATGGCCTGAGCGACCAGATGCGCGCCGCGATGGCCGAACAGGAAAAGTACGCGGCGATCGAGCAGGCCGAGACGGCCGCGCAGACCGCCGAGCCGGCGCCGGCAGCCGTGCCCGCGCCTGAGCCCGTGTCCGGCCAGCTCTCCCTCGATATTCCGCCGCCGGAAGCCAAACCGGTGTCGTCCGACAAGACATGAGCGAGCAGACCGAAAGTTTCATCTCCCATCTGGTCGAACTGCGTGACCGGCTGTTGCGTGCGGTGGCGGCCATCGTCATCGTGTTCATCTGCCTGATGCCCTGGGCCGGCGACATCTATGACCTGCTGGCGCGCCCGCTGATGATCGCGCTGCCGGAAGGCACGAAAATGATTGCCACCGGCGTCGTCACGCCCTTCTTCGTGCCGGTCAAGGTGACCATGATGGTCGCCTTCCTGATCGCCCTGCCGGTGGTGCTCTACCAGGCGTGGGCCTTCGTGGCACCGGGCCTGTATGCGCACGAGAAGCGGCTCGGGTTGCCGCTGATCGTCGCCAGCACGCTGCTCTTCCTGGCGGGCATGGCCTTCTGCTACTTCTTCGTGTTCAAGACGGTGTTCCACTTCATTTCGGAGTTCGCCCCGAAGAGCATCACGCCGGCGCCGGACATCGAGCAGTACCTCAGCTTCGTGCTGACCATGTTCACCGCCTTCGGCGTCACCTTCGAGGTGCCGGTGGTGGTGATCGTGCTGGTGCGTTTCGGCATCGTCAGCATTGAAAAGCTGAGGGAGGCGCGTCCTTACGTGATCGTCGGCGCTTTCGTGGTGGCCGCTGTCGTCACGCCGCCGGACGTGGTGTCGCAGCTGATGCTGGCCATTCCGCTGTGCGTGCTGTACGAACTCGGAATCGTGGTGGCGCGTTTCACCGGCCGATCGCCGGCCCGCGACGACGAGCGGGACGCGGCGGCCTGATCTTCCGCCTGACCCTTACTCGCGGTTCTTCGCGGCGACGCCGTTGATCGGCCGCTTGCCGACGTTTACGACGACGTCGCGCTCGCCGCCGCTGCGATAGACCTTCAGCGTCGCCTGCTGGCCGGGCACCAGCGCGGCGATCAGCTGCAGCATGCCACTGGCGTCCTTCACCTTCTTGCCGTCGACCTCGAGCAGCACGTCACCCGGCCGCACACCGCCGCGGTCGGCCGGGCTGCCGCGCATCACACCGGCGATCAGTGCGCCGCCGCTCATCGGGTACTTGAAGCTTTCGGCCAGTTCCGGCGTCAGCTCCTGCACTTCGACGCCGACCCAGCCGCGGGTGACCGAGCCACTGGCGACGATCTGTTCCATCACGCTGCGTGCGGTGCTGACAGGAATCGCGAAGCCGATGCCGAGCGAACCGCCGCTGCGTGAGTAGATGGCGGTGTTGATGCCGACCAGATTGCCGTTGGCGTCGATCAGTGCGCCGCCGGAGTTGCCGGGGTTGATGGCGGCATCGGTCTGGATGAAGTTCTCGAAGGTGTTGATGCCCAGTTGCGAGCGGCCGAGCGCGGACACGATGCCCATGGTGACGGTCTGGCCGACGTCAAAAGGATTGCCGATGGCCAGTACGACGTCGCCGATGCGCAGTGCGTCGTTGTCACCGAAACTGGCTGCAGGCAGCTTGGTCGGCGCCTTGACGCGCAGGACGGCGAGGTCGGATTCGGGGTCGCTGCCGATCAGCGTCGCCGGGTACTTGCCGCCGTCGTTCAGCGATACCTCGATCTCGTCGGCCGCCTCGACCACGTGGTTATTGGTCAGCACCACGCCATCCTCGCTGACGATGACGCCGGAACCCAGCCCCATCTGGCGCTGCGGCTGGCTGCCCAGGCGGTCGCCGAAGAAGTGACGGAACACCGGATCGTTCATCAGCGGGTGCTGCGGTGTGCGCACCGCCTTGGTGGTGAAAATGTGCACCACCGAGGGCAGGGCTTTCTGCGCGGCATCGGCGTAGCTCACGACTTTCGCGGCTTCGATGCGCGTCGTGACCGGGGGCAGTTCGGGCAGCAGCGTGCTGATCGAGGGTGCCGTCGGCGTACCGTTCGGTACCGTTGTCGAACGGCTCGGCAGCCATTCCGGTTTCAGCGTCGCGACGACGAAGAGCACGGCCAGGGCGGCAGTGACCGATTGAGCAAAGACCAGCCACAGACGCTGCATAATTCGGCAACCAGAAACGGGGGAAGAATGGACAGGACGCAGCTGCAACGACATCTGGATGACCTGCTGGATGCCGCGCGCTTCAAGGATTATTGCCCAAACGGCCTGCAAGTGGAAGGCACGCAGGAGGTCGCCCAGGTGGTGTGTGGTGTCACCGCCAGCCTGGCGCTGATCGACGCCGCCATCGAACGTGGTGCGCAGGCCATCGTCGTGCATCACGGGTGGTTCTGGCGTGGCGAGGACGGCCGTATCACCGGCATGCGGCGCGCACGTATCGCCCGCTTGCTGGCGTATGACATCAATCTGTTCGCTTACCACCTGCCGCTGGACGCGCACCCCGAACTGGGCAACAACGCCCAGCTCGGCCGCGTGCTGGGCCTGACGCCGACCGCCGTCGCCGGCGAGCAGGGGCTGCTGTGGATAGGCGAACCGGCCGCGCCGGCAAGTGCCGGTGAGCTGGCTGAACGTTTCGGCGCCGCGCTGGGTCGCACGCCGCTGCTGGTTGGTGACGCCCAGCGCACGGTGCGGCGGGTCGCCTGGTGCACGGGCGGCGCGCAGGGCATGTTCGAACAGGCGATCGACGCCGGGGCCGACCTCTATCTGTCCGGCGAGATTTCGGAACAGACGACGCATACGGCGCGCGAATCGGGTGTGCCCTACATCGCCGCCGGTCATCATGCGACCGAGCGCTACGGCGTGCGGGCGCTGGGCGAACATCTGGCGCGGAACTGCGGACTCCAGGTCGAGTTCGTCGATATCGACAACCCGGCGTGACTGCGCCCTAGAGCAGCGCGAGGCGGGATGCGCTGGTGTTGGTGACCGGCGGATTCGCGATCAGCCACTCCAGCATGCTCTTCAGCAGCAGGATGTCGTCGATCACGCCGAGCGGGAAGCCGACACGGGTACCGGCGCGGTTGTCGCGCAGCAGTTCGGTCAGGTAGTCCAGACAGTCCTGGTTCGGCCAGGTGGCGTTGACGCGCGCCATGATGTGCGCGAACTGCTCGACCGATTCCGAGGTGATCGGGCCGTTGAAGTGTTCCCAGTCGGGCACTTTCACGTTGAAGGCGCGGTTCAGTTTGGGCGCCAGATCGTCGTACTCGCCGCGCCGTCCGCTCTTGTGATAGAGGTCGAGCAGCTTGAGCCACGGGATCAGCGATTCCTTCGGGTAGTCGCGCAGGAACTCGGACAAGGTCTGCGCCGCGCCCTCGGCGCGACCGAAGGACATCATGATTTCGGCCAGTTCGAGCACGTGTTCGTGCGACGGCGGTGCTTCCTCGTTGGCCGGCGGGGCACTCTGGTCGATGCTCAGCGTGCTGCTCGGCGGAATGCCGGTATTGCTGCTGACCAGACGCGGCCCACTCGTCACCGCGACGGCGCTGTCGCCGGCGCCTGCGCTGCTGGCCGAGCCGACGAAGGTATCGAACTCGAGGTCCAGACGCGCGGGTTTGCGATCTTCGGTCGCCGCTTCGGGGGCCAGTTCGAAATCGACGCTCGACCCATCGACCACCGAAAGTGGATCCTGCTCGGCGACTTGCGGCGTCGCTTCAACATCGCTCGCCCGGGCCTGGATCCGCATGTCCTCCATGTGGTCGGCCGGCGCTTCGCCCGGGAAGTAACCGATGGACGACACCACTGCCTGCGCCATCGCCGGTGTGGTGCGCTGCTCGGGCGGCGTGTCATCGGCGCGAGCCGGGCGTGACCAGCTCGGTGCGGGAATGTCGGCGAAAACCGGTGGCGCGTCGGCGTCGCCCTGGGAGTATTCGGTGTCGGCCGCGCGCTGGTCGCGCCGGCGCGGCGGCGCGGTGTTGGCGAGACTGGCTTCGATCTCCCGTTGGCGGCGGGCGCTGGCTTCGGCGACGGCCTGGGCGCGGCGGCGCCACAGCCAGCCACCACCGAGCACGGCGCCGGCGGCGAGCAGGCCCAGACCGGCGACCATCCAGTTCATGCCGGGTGCAACAGGTTCTGCATCGGCCGGGGTGTCCGGCGGCAGCTTGGTGATCACCTTGACCGGCTCGTTGGTCAGGCCGGGCGGCGGGGGCGGCGTTTCGGCTACCTCCTCCTCGACGTCGACAGGCTGTTCCACGACCGGGGCCGCGCTGTCGACGGGCGTTTCGGCCGTCACGGGCGGTGGGGGGGGCGTTTCGGCGAGCGGTGCCGCTGGCGCACGGGCGATGTCCAGCGCGCCGCTGCTGCGGTCGAGCTGCTTCTGCAGCGCTTCCAGCCGCGCCTCCAGCTGTTTCACCTTGTCGGCGATCGCAAGATGAGTGGCGATCTGCTCGTCCAGTGCGGCGAGCAGCTTCTGTTCCGTGCGCAGCGCTTCGCGCTGGGCTTCGCTGGCCTCCGGCCGCGCTGCCATGCCGCCCGACATCTTCAGACCGTTGCCTGAATCCAGACCGGGGGCGACGAAGAGGCGATCACCGGCCGGCTGTGTCGCTTCGGTACGGCGCGGTTTGCGCGCGGCACGCGGCTTGGCCGGCGCCGGCTCGACCTCGCCCGCCGTCGCCTGCGCTGCGTCGGTGGCGGGCACAGCGACCGGCCGGGCGCGCTCACGCGGTACAGGTGCTTCGGCCGGCGGACTGTCCGGTGCCGCGGTGATCGGCTGCATCAGCACGGTGTACTCGCGGACCACTTCGTGGCCGCAGCCGATGCGGACGCCGACCATCAGGATGGGCTCGTTGACCGGCGTGCCGCTGCTGATGAAAACGGTGCGCCCCTGCGTACGGATGCGTCCGGCGGTGAGCCAGGGCAGGTCGTCGGCGCCCGCCGAAGCCGGCACGTCGATCGAAAAACAGCTGCTTGCAGGCACGTCGTCACCACTGCCTAGCAATGAAATTTCCGCACGGAATGGCTCACCGATCGCCGACCGTGCCTTGATCGGCCCGAGTCCCAGCGCCAGTGCGTGCGGCGCGTGCAGACCGACGGCCAGCAGCGCGGCCGCGAGCAGCGTCGGGCGCAGCCGCGACCGTGTGAGTTCGAACGCAGTGCCTGGCGTATGCAATTGAGGAAACTCCGTGCCGGAATGCAGGTGGCGATCCGTGATCATGTGTGTTTTTCGGCAGCCCGAGGGGAAACTTTACTTTAGTGGCGCGTGCTTTCGTGAGCCGCACCAGACAAGGCGATGCGGGAACAGGCAAAATTGTGTGTCGCGACAATTCCGCTGGAGCCCGCATGTTCCCGATGCTGTTCGAACTTTCTCTGCCCACCTTGCCGATCCGCGATTCCGAGATGCGTTTCCCGGTGCGACGCATCTACTGTGTCGGTCGCAACTACGCCGACCACGCGCGCGAGATGGGCCATGACCCGACCCAGGAGCAGCCCTTCTTTTTCTCCAAACCGGCCGACGCGCTGGTCTGCGCGCCGGCCTCGGTGCCCTATCCGTCGGTGACGTCGGACCTGCAGCACGAGGTCGAACTGGTGGTCGCGCTGCATGCCGGCGGCCGCAATCTCGACGCGACGCAGGCGCGCGCCGCCATATATGGGTATGGCGTCGGCCTCGACCTGACGCGCCGCGACCTGCAGCGCGCGGCGCGTGACAAGGGGCAACCGTGGGACATGGGCAAGGGTTTCGACTTCAGCGCGCCGGTGTCCGAACTGGTGCCGGCCAGCGTCTGCGGGCATCCGCGCAGCGGGGCGATCGAACTGTCGGTGAATGGGCAGGTACGTCAGCGGGGCGATCTGTCCGACATGATCCTCGACGTCGAAACGCTGATCGAGCGCCTGTCGCGCCTGGTTGAACTGCGCGCTGGCGATCTGTTGTTCACCGGCACGCCGGCTGGCGTGTCGGCGCTTCTGCCCGGCGATCATGTCAGCGCCGCGATTGCCGGTGTCGGCGGACTGCGGATCGATATCACCCCCGCGCTGAGCTGAATTGTTTCGCTGCAGTGCAGCGTTGCTCTGTATAATTATGGATTACGTGGTCCGGCCCGCACGCCGGAATGCGGGTATCGACCGCCAACCGGCGTCGCGATGCGCAACAAGACTCGTGAGGGCTACAACCCGAAGCGGGCGTTTCACCATCCTGTGCAGACAACAAGGCGAGGAATACGCATGAAGATCCATGAGTATCAGGCGAAGGAGGTATTGCGCCGTTTCGGTGTGGTCACGCCGCGCGGAGTACCGGTTTTCGAGGTTGACCAGGCTGTGGCCGCAGCGGAATCGCTGGGCGGCAAGGTCTGGGTGGTCAAGGCGCAGATCCACGCCGGTGGCCGAGGCAAGGGCGGCGGCGTCAAGGTGGCCAAGTCGCTCGACGAGGTGCGCGAATTCGCGAAGCAGATCATGGGCATGCAGCTGGTCACGCACCAGACCGGCCCGGAAGGCCAGAAGGTCCGTCGCCTGCTGATCGAGGAAGGCGCCGACATCAAGAAGGAATACTACGTCGCCGCGCTGACCGATCGCGCGACGCAGAAGGTGGCGATGATGGCCTCGTCGGAAGGCGGCATGGACATCGAGGAAGTCGCCCACAACACCCCGGAAAAGATCATCAAGGTGTTCATCGACCCGCTGGTCGGCATGACCGACGCGCAGGGCAAGGAGCTGGCCGACGGCATCGGCGTTCCCGCCGCGTCGCAGGCGCAGGCGATCGACACCTTCAAGAAGCTGTACACCTGCTACATGGAAACCGATGCCTCGCTGGCGGAAATCAATCCGCTGATTCTCGAAGGCAACGGCAACATCAAGGCGCTGGACGCCAAGTTCAATTTCGATTCGAACGCGCTCTACCGTCACGAAGACATCGTGGCCTTCCGTGACCTCGACGAAGAGGACGCGGCAGAGATCGAGGCGTCGAAGTTCGACCTGAGCTATGTGTCGCTGGACGGCAACATCGGCTGCCTGGTGAATGGTGCCGGTCTGGCCATGGCCACCATGGACGTGATCAAGCTGTACGGCGCCGAGCCGGCCAACTTCCTCGACGTGGGCGGCGGTGCCACCACCGAGAAGGTGACCGAGGCGTTCAAGATCATGCTGCGCAACCCGAACGTGCGCGGCATCCTGGTGAATATCTTCGGCGGCATCATGCGCTGCGACACCATCGCGACCGGCGTCGTCGCTGCGGCGCGCGAAGTGCACCTGACGGTGCCGCTGGTGGTGCGCATGAAGGGCACCAACGAAGAACTGGGCAAGCAGATTCTGGCGGACTCGGGTCTGCCCATCATTTCGGCCGACAGCATGGCGGATGCGGCACAGAAGATCGTTGCCGCCGTGGCCGGACACTGAGGGGAGAACCAGATATGTCGATTCTGATCAACAAGGACACCAAGGTCATCACCCAGGGCATCACCGGGAAGACGGGCCAGTTCCACACCCGCATGTGCCGCGACTACGCCAATGGCGCGAACTGTTTCGTCGCCGGCGTGAATCCGAAGAAGGCCGGCGAGGACTTCGAAGGCATCCCCATCCACGCCACCGTGGCTGAAGCGAAGGCCGCCACCGGCGCCACCGTTTCGGTCATCTACGTGCCGCCTCCGGGCGCGGCCGCGGCGATCTGGGAAGCGGTCGAAGCCGACCTCGACCTGGTCATCTGCATCACCGAAGGCATTCCGGTGCGTGACATGCTGATGGTGCGCAACAAGATGAAGGCCAAGGAAGCGGCCGGCGGCAAGAAGACATTGCTGCTGGGTCCGAACTGCCCGGGCCTGATCACGCCGGACGAAATCAAGATCGGCATCATGCCGGGCCACATCCACAAGAAGGGCCGCATCGGCGTGGTCAGCCGCTCCGGCACGCTGACCTACGAAGCGGTCGGCCAGCTGAGCGAGATCGGCCTCGGCCAGTCGAGCGCGGTCGGCATCGGCGGCGACCCGATCAACGGGCTCAAGCACATCGACGTGATGCGCATGTTCAACGACGATCCGGACACCGATGCGGTGATCATGATCGGCGAGATCGGTGGTCCGGATGAGGCGGAAGCGGCGCAGTGGTGCAAGGCGAACATGAAGAAGCCCATCGTCGGCTTCATCGCAGGCGTCACCGCGCCCCCGGGCAAGCGCATGGGCCACGCCGGTGCGCTGATCTCGGGCGGTGCCGACACCGCCGACGCCAAGCTCGCCATCATGGAAGAGTGCGGCTTCACCGTGACGCGCAATCCGTCGGAAATGGGCAAGCTGCTCAAGGGTCTGCTCTGATCCTGAAGCACTGAGTTGTTGTTGCAGTGCACAGGGCCATCGCGCAAGCGGTGGCCCTTTTCATTTGTGCCCGTCATGAAACTCTGTCGGTAGAATCCGCGCTTTCGCATTCCGGGCGCAACACGATGGATTTCTCTTCTCCCGAATTCTGGCTTGCCGTTGGCCAGATCATCATGATCGACATCCTGCTGGGCGGCGACAACGCGGTCGTGATCGCGCTCGCCTGCCGCAAGCTGCCGCCGGCGCAGCGCAAGCTGGGCATCATGTGGGGCACGGCCGGTGCGGTGTTCCTGCGCGTGATCCTCATCATGTTCGCGCTGACCCTGCTCAAGGTGCCCTACCTGAAACTGGTCGGCGCACTGCTGCTGCTTTGGATCGGTATCAAGCTGTTGATGCCGGAGGACGACGACGAGCACGCCAACATCAAGCCCAGCGACAAGCTGTGGGGCGCGGTGAAGACCGTCATCGTGGCTGATCTGGTGATGAGCGTGGACAACGTGATCGCGATTGCCGGCGCCGCCGAAGGCGCGGGCGGCGACCATCAGCTGCCGCTGGTCATTTTCGGCCTGCTGGTGTCCATCCCCATCATCGTCTGGGGCAGCCAGCTGGTGCTGGGACTGATGACGCGCTACCCCTTCATCGTCACGCTGGGCGCCATGCTGCTCGGCTGGATCGCCGGCACGATGGCGGTGACCGACCCGGCCATCCTGCCCTACGTGCCGCTTGACGCGGCCAGCACGGTCGACAAGCCGGAAGCGGCGGCCCTGGTGCGCTACGGCGCCGGCATCGTCGGAGCGCTGCTGGTGCTGGCGGTGGGCAAGATCATTGCCTCTCGCCAGAAGCCGGTCGATTTCCCGATCCAGTAAGGAATCGACATGGCGCTTTACCTCACCGAAGACGAGGTCCGGCAGGTGCTCTCCCTGCAGGACGCTCTTGTCGCGGTCGAGGATGCCCATCGCTGGCATGCCACCGGCGATGCCATCGACACGCCGCGCGCGCGCAGCCGCACGCCGAGTTCGGCGCTGCACATCCTGCACGGTGCGGTGCTGCCGCTCGGCGTGATGGGCTACAAGAGCTACACGACCAGCCGAGAGGGCGCGCGTTTCTGGGTGCATCTGTTCGATGTCGCCAACGGCCGGCCACTGGCCGTGCTGGAAGCCGACTACCTCGGCATGATGCGCACCGGCGCGACCGGCGGACTGGCCGCCCGCGTGCTGTCGCGTGAAGACGCGCGCGCGGCGGTCGTTTTCGGTGCCGGCTGGCAGGCACGCAGCCAGATCGAGGCGCTGTGCGCGGTGCGCAACATCGAACGCATTCAGGTGGTGGCGCGCAAGCGCGACAAGCTCGAAGCCTTCTGCGCGGAGCAGTCGCAGCGGCTCGGACGCGACATCGTGCCGGCCGACGATATCGAATCGGCCGTGCGAGCGGCTGACGTGGTGGTCACCATCACCACCGCGACCGATCCGCTGTTTGACGGCCGCTGGCTCGGCGAAGGCGTGCACGTCACCGCCGCCGGATCGAATGCGCTGATCCGCCGCGAAATCGATGAAGCCACGATACGTCGCGCCGCCGTGATCGCGGTCGATGCGCGCGCGACCGCCTTGCGTGAATCCGGCGACCTGCTGCCGGCGCTGGAAAAAGGTCGCCTGAACGAGTACGGCATGACAGAACTGGGCGAACTGCTGGTCGGCATGCGGCCAGGGCGACGCAGCGCAGCCGACATCACGCTGTTCGAATCCCAGGGCATGGCGATACAGGATCTGGTACTCGCCGCGCGCGTGGTCGACAAAGCCCGCGCCGCCGGTCTTGGACGCGATCTTCCCTATTGATTTGCGCGCCTGATTTCCGCGGCGCAGCGGATTCGGCACGGCAAGCGTGAAATTCCACCGCGTCGCGCCAACCGCCGTTTGACTGTGTTGAGGCTGAACTGCAAGAATATGTGACAGGCGTCTGTTTTTCCGCGTGAGTTCGCCGACGCGAGAGCGGATGGCATACACAACAAGCCGACAGGCACCGTCACCCGTCTCCGGGGGCGCGACAACTTTGCGGGGGTGAGCGTGACCAAGGCCGCTATCTGGAAGACCGACTGGTTCCTTGGCGTCGTCATCAGCCTGCTTTTCCTGTTCTCCGCCCAGTCCGACCTGATCCAGAGCCTCGAGCGCAAGGCCTACGATGTCGGGGTCAGCGCAACCGAGCGCACACCCAGTCCGCGCATCGCCATTATCGCGATCGACCAGCAGAGCATCGACAACATCGGCCGCTGGCCGTGGTCGCGCGACGTGCACGCGCGCATGATCGACAAGCTGGCGCAGGCGCAGTCCAAGGTGGTCGGTACCACCATCTTCTTCGCTGAACCTCAGATCGACCCCGGTCTGGCCTACATCAACAAGCTGCTGGCCATCGAGTCGCAGGTACGCGCGGCCGCCACGGTACCGCCAGTGGAAGGCGAGGGGGAGCAGGCGCCGCCCGCCGCCGAATCGCTGGACGCCTTCTCGGCCGTGTTGCGTGAAGCCGAGGTCGCACTGAATACGGACCGCCAGCTTGCGGACAGTGTCGCCCGGGCCGGCAACGTGGCGCTGCCCATGCTCTTCCTCGATGGCGAGCCGCAGGGTCGGCCGGACAAGCCTTTGCCCGAGTTCGTGCGCCGGATGGCGTTGAAGAATGTCGAAGGCAGCGAACCGCTGCCGCCGCTGACGCTGGACGTGTCGGCCGGCGTGATCGAGCCGCTGGGCAAGGTGGCGGCCGCGGTCGGCCACCTGAATCCGTCGATCGATCGCGACGGTGGCCTGCGTCTGCAGCCGCTGGTGATGACTCATTTCGATCAGCTCTATCCTTCGCTGCCGCTGCTGATCGCCGCAAAAAGCCTGAACCTCGGCGTCGACGACATCCGCGTGAAGCTCGGCGAATCGGTCACGCTTGGACGCCTGCAGGTTGCCACCGACCCCGGTCTCGGCATGTACAGCTTCTATTACCAGGGCACGGACGGTCGCGCCGCATTCCCGGTCGATTCCTTCTTCGACGTGATGAGCGGCAAGATTCCGCTCGACAAGTATCGCGACAAGATCGTGCTGATCGGCCAGACCGCACCCGGCATCGGCAATTTCTACGCCACACCGGTGTCGCCGGCCATGTCTTCGGTCGAGGTGATGGCGCACGGGCTGTCCAGCATCCTGCAGGAACACTTCTTCGTGTCGCCGTCCTGGGCCTGGGCGGCCGAGTTCGGCGTGTTCCTGCTGATCGCCCTCTACCTGATCGTGCTGTTGCCGCGACTGAAGGCCGGGCTGGGCGCCGGCGTCACGGCGGCGCTGTTCGTCGCGCTGCTGGCCACCCACTTCGTGCTGATGACCGGTCAGCTCATGTGGCTGCAACTGATGCTGCCGGCGACGCTGCTGCTGGTCGGCCACCTGCTGCTGACGACCAAGCGCTTCCTGGTGACCGAGCGCGGCAAGGTGAAGTCGGACGAGCAGTCGGCCGAATCCAACCGCATGCTGGCGCTGGCTTTCCAGGGTCAGGGCCAGCTCGACATGGCCTGGGACAAGTTCCGCCAGGTGCCGCTGTCCGATGCGGTGATGGAAAACCTGTACAACCTGGCTCTCGATTTCGAGCGCAAGCGCCAGTTCAACAAGGCGGAATCGGTGTTCCGCCACATGGCCGACTTCAATCCGAAGTTCAAGGATCTGGAAACCCGGGTCAAGCGGGCCAAGGCGATGTCGGAAACCGTCATGCTGGGCGGCGGTGGGGGCGGGCGCACCAATACCAGCATCCTCGAGGACGGCACGGTCGAAAAACCGATGCTGGGCCGCTATCAGGTCGAGAAGGAACTGGGCAAGGGTGCGATGGGCGTGGTCTATCTGGGCCGCGACCCGAAGATCAACCGCGTGGTCGCGATCAAGACGATGGCGCTGTCGCAGGAATTCGACGAGGAAGAACTGGCCGACGTGAAGGAGCGCTTCTTCCGCGAGGCCGAGACGGCCGGCCGTCTGAACCACCCGAACATCGTCACCATCTTCGACGCCGGCGAAGAGCACGATCTGGCCTACATCGCGATGGAGTTCCTGAAGGGGCGCGATCTGGTGCCGCAGACCAAGCCGGGCCACCTGATGCCGCTGCCCAAGGTGATGGACATCGCCGCCCGGGTGGCAGACGCGCTCGCCTATGCGCACGGCAACAACGTCGTGCACCGCGACGTGAAGCCGGCCAACATCATGTACGAAGCCGAATCGGACCAGGTCAAGGTGACCGATTTCGGCATCGCGCGCATCACCGACTCGTCGCGCACCAAGACCGGCATGGTGCTTGGCACGCCGTCCTACATGTCGCCCGAACAGCTGGCCGGCAAGAAGATCGATGGCCGTTCCGACCTCTTCTCGCTCGGCGTGATGCTGTTCCAGATGGTCTGCGGCAAGCTGCCCTTCGAAGGGGATTCGATGGCGCAGCTCATGTTCCGCATCGCCAACGAACAGCACCCGGACATCCGCGACCTGCGGCCGGACGTGCCGGACTGCCTGTCCGCCATCATCGACCGCGCGCTGGCCAAGGACGCGGACGCCCGTTACCAGACCGGCTCCGACATGGCGGCCGACCTGCGTACCTGCGCTGGCAACCTCACCCAATCCCTCTCACAGGTCGACTTCAGCATCTGACATGAATCAGGATCTCAGCCCTTCACTGCAGATGGTCAGCCGCTCCGACTCCGGCATGGTGCGGACGCACAACGAAGATGCCGTCGCCACCCACCCCGCGATCGGCGTGGCCGTACTCGCCGATGGCATGGGCGGGTACAACGCCGGCGAGGTGGCGAGCGGCATGGCCACCGCGGTGATCAGCACCGAACTCGAACAGGGCCTCGGCGAAGGCCGCAAATCGATATCCGAACTGCTGGAAGCGGTGATCGGCCACGCCAACGAGTCCATCTATCGCGCGGCCGAAAGTCAGCCCCAGTATTCAGGCATGGGCACCACGCTGGTGATGGCGGTGTTCCGCGACAACCACATATCCGTTGCGCATATCGGTGACTCGCGCATGTACCGGCTTCGCGGCGACGTTTTCGAGTGCGTCACGCGCGATCATTCGCTGTTGCAGGAGCAAATCGACAGCGGCATGATTACGGAGGAAGACGCCAGACGCTCGCAGAACAAGAATCTCGTGACCCGGGCGCTGGGTGTCGATCCGGTGGTCGAACCGGAAATCCATACCTACGAGGTCGAGACCGGCGATGTCTACCTGTTCTGTTCAGACGGTCTGAACGACATGGTCGAAAACGAAGACATCGAACTGACGCTGAAGGCGCTGTCGGCCAATCTCGATCTGGCCGCCGAACAGCTGGTGCAGATGGCGAACGACAATGGCGGGCGCGACAACGTTTCGGTGATACTGGTCAAGGTACTGCAGCCTTTCCCGGTTGCCCGGCGCGGCTGGCTTGCGCGACTGCTCGCATGGTTGAAGTAAAGGACTGGAAAATGGCAAAACTCATACTCAGCATGGATGGTCTGGTCCTCAAGGAGCTGCCGCTCGCCAAGGAGCGCACGACCATCGGGCGCAAGCCGCACAACGACATCCAGATCGACAATCTCGCGATCAGCGGTGAGCACGCGGTCATCGTCACCATCCTCAACGATTCCTTTCTTGAGGATCTGAACAGCACCAACGGCACCTATGTGAACGGGCAGCCGATCAAGAAGCACTTCCTGCAGAACAACGACGTGGTGGAACTGGGCAAGTACCGCCTGAAGTACATCAACGACACGCCTGCCCAGGCGCCGGCGCCTGACTTCGAAAAGACCATGGTCCTGCGCCCCGACATGATGCGCAAGCCGCCGGCCGAGGCACCGACTGCTCCGCCTGTGGTGCCGATGCGCTCGCCGACCGAAACGCAGGCCGGATTCCGCGCTGGCGCTTCGGTGCCGGCGGGCACTTCGATGGGGGGTGGCATGCCGCCGCCCGCGCCGGTCGCACCGCCGCAGCCGGCGGCGCCCGCCGCACCGCCGAACCAGATCGGCGCCATCCAGATCCTCAACGGTGCAAACGCCGGACGCGAACTGGAACTGACGAAAACGCTGACCACACTCGGCAAACCCGGCCTGCAGGTGGCGGTGATCACGCGGCGGCCGCAGGGCTACTTCATCACCCACGTCGAGGGCGCCAACTTCCCGGTGGTCAATGGCAGCCAGCTGGACGCCCAGGCGCACCCGCTGAGCGATCACGACGTGATCGAGATCGCGGGCGTCAAGATGGAGTTCTTCATCAAGCGCTGAGCCGGCACGCCTCGCTCATGTCGCTGAGTCCTGCGCGTTGCGCTGACCGGTCGGCCACCTGCCGGCCGGGGTCCGATCGTCCGACCCCAGCCGGGGCGGCGCGGTGAATCAGCACGTGCTGAAGTACGGAATCGGCCTGGTGCTGATGCTCGTGCTGCTCGGGCACGCCGCCCGCTTCTACCAGATTCCGGTTCTCGGCAATCTGGACCACATCGCCTACGACACCAAGCTGTCGCTGACCATGCCGCGCACGCGCGACGACAGGGTGGTCATCCTGGACATCGACGAGCGCTCGCTGGCCGAGGTCGGCCGCTGGCCCTGGGGGCGGGAGCGTCTGGCGACGCTGATGGACAAGCTGTTCGACCACTATGGCGTGATGCTGCTGGGCATCGACGTGGTGTTCGCCGAGCCCGATACCAGTTCAGGTCTGCCGATGCTCGAAGGACTGGCCACCGGGCCACTTGCCGACAACGAGAGCTTCCGCGCCGCGCTGGACGGACTGCGCCCACAGCTCGATTACGACAAGCGCTTTGCCGCGTCACTGCAGAACCGTCCGGTGCTGCTGGGCTACTACTTCAGCGATCGCGGCGAAGGACTGAGCAGTGGCGCGCTGCCCGACCCGGTGCTGCCGGCCGGGACTTTCCGGGGCCGCAACATCGCGTTTGCCAGCTTCAACAGCTTCGGTGCCAACCTGCCACTTTTCCAGGCGTCCGCACTCGGTGCAGGTCATTTCAATCCGCTGCCTGACTTCGACGGGCTCAACCGACGCGTGCCGATGCTGGTCGAATACAAGGGCGCCTATTACGAGTCGCTGTCGCTGGCAGTGGTGCGCACCCTGCTGGGCAGCCCCAAGCTGGTTCCGGGCTACGCCGAGGGCGGACTGTTTGGAGTGAGCGCCCGCGACTACGCGGGGCTGGAGTGGCTGGAGCTGCCGTCCGCGCGCGGAACCTTGCGCCTGCCGGTCGACGAAAACGTCGCCGCGCTGATTCCCTATCGCGGTCCGCAGGGCAGTTTCGCCTACTACTCTCTCGCCGACGTGTTGGCCGGGCGCACACCGGTCGATGCGCTGAAGGGGCGCGTTGCCCTGCTGGGCACGACCGCGCCCGGCCTGCTCGACCTGCGGGCGACGCCGGTCGGCAGTACCTATCCGGGGGTGGAAATTCACGCCAACCTGATCGCCGGCATGCTGGACGGGCACATCAAGCACCGTCCCCAGTACGTGACCGGATTCGATGTGGTCGTGCTGCTGCTGGTCGGCGGCCTGCTGTTGTGGGCGCTGCCGCGCCTGTCGCCGATGAATGCCACGCTGCTGTCGGCGGGCATGCTGCTGCTCCTGCTGGGCATGAATTTCGCGTTCTGGCAGTTCGCCGACTTCGTGCTGCCGATCGCGGCCAGCCTGCTGCTGGTGGTCGGGCTGTACGCGCTCAACATGTCCTACGGCTACTTCTTCGAATCGCGCTCGAAGCGGCAGTTCGCACGCATGTTCGGTCAGTACGTGCCGCCCGAACTGGTCGAGGAAATGAGCCGCAACCCCGAGCACTACAGCATGGAAGGTCGCAACGCCGAACTGACCATACTGTTTTCCGACATCCGCGGCTTCACCAGCATTTCGGAAGGGCTGGAACCGAAGCAATTGACGCAGCTCATGAACGAATACCTGGGCGCAATGACTTTCGTCATTCAGGATCAGCGCGGTACGCTCGACAAATATATCGGCGACGCGATCATGGCCTTCTGGGGGGCGCCGGTGGACGATCCCGCGCACGCGATCCACGGGGTGACGGCCGCGTTGCAGATGCAGTCGAGGCTGGCCGAACTGAACAGTCACCTGACCGCGCGCGGCTGGCCGGAACTGAAGATAGGCATCGGTGTGAACACCGGCACGGTCACCGTCGGTGACATGGGGTCGCCAGTACGCAAGGCCTATACTGTGATGGGTGACGCGGTCAATCTGGCGTCGCGCCTCGAAGGACTGACCAAACAGTATGGTGTGGGCATTCTCGTCGGCGATGAAACGCGGCGTGCCGTCAAGGGCGTCGTGTTCCGCGAGGTGGATCGCGTGCGGGTGAAGGGCAAGGACGAGCCGGTATCGATCTACGAGCCGCTGGCGATGGAAGCCGATTTCGATCGCGGGCGGCTGGAAGAGCTGAAGTTGTGGAATCAGGCGCTGCGCCAGTTCAGGAACCAGGAATGGGATCAGGCTGAACTGACCCTTTTCAACCTGCAGCGCATGGACCCGGGGTGCGTGCTGTACGGCTCCTACGCGGAGCAGATCGGACACTATCGCCGTTCGCCGCCCGGCAAGGGCTGGGACGGCGTGCGTACCTTTGATACGAAGTAGGCGGACGAAAACGGACTTACACGCGGGAAACAGATGAGGATACGGGTGCTCGGTTGCAGTGGTGGCATAGGCGGTGCGCATTTGCGTACCACTTCGCTGCTTGTCGACGACGATATCCTGATCGACGCCGGAACGGGGGTGGGCGACCTGTCGATCGCCGAACTGGCACGCATTGACCACGTTTTCGTCACCCACAGCCACCTGGACCACATCGCCTGCCTGCCGCTGATGGTCGATACGGTGGGCGAATTGCGTTCGCGTCCGCTGACCGTGTGGACCACGGCGCCGACGCTCGAAGTGCTGCGGCGCCACATCTTCAACTGGTCGATCTGGCCGGATTTCACCGAAATTCCGTCGGTCGAGCGACCGTTCATGACTTTCCGCGAATTGCGAGTCGGCGACGAGATCGACATGGGTAGCCGGGCGATCCGCGTGCTGCCGGCGCAGCATACGGTGCCGGCGGTCGGTTACGCAGTGCGTTCGGCCGGCGGCACGCTGGCCTTTTCCGGCGACACCACCGTGTGTGACGAGTTCTGGGACGCCGTCAATGCCTTGCCCGACCTGCGCTACCTGATCATCGAAACAGCCTTTCCCGACCGCGACCGCCAGCTTGCCGTGATGTCGCGCCACCTGTGTCCGGACATGCTTTCGGGGGAGCTGGAGAAGCTGCGTCACCCGGCCGATATCTACATCACCCATCTGAAGCCAAGCCAGATGGACATGACCATGCGCGAGATTGCCGACACGCTCGGCTCGCGCAAGCCGCACATGTTGCGCAACAATCATGTTTTCGACTTCTGACCATTCGAGGCGCGGCAGCTTGGCCGCGCGGGTCAGCGGTGACGAGGTGAACAAATGAGTGCAGTGCTACCGCCGGCCAGCGATCTGGGCGCGATGAGCGATGTGTCGAGCCGGCTGGCGTTCTTCAAGAACCTGCAGGGCGTGACGACCAAGATTCACGCCACCATCAATATCGACGAGATCATGCTCGAACTGTCGCAGGAGATTTCTGCGCTGTTCAACGCTGATCGACTGACCATCTACGTGTTGGGCGACGACCGGTCGACCATCGTGTCCAAGGTCAAGACCGGCCTGAATTCGTTCAAGGATCTGCGCCTGCCGCTGACCGAGCAGTCGATCGCGGGCTTCGTCGGCATGAGCCGCAAGCTGCTCAACATCCGCGACGTCTACGACGACGCCGAGCTGAGGTCGCATTCGTCCAGCCTGAAGTTCCTCGACGGCGTGGACAAGAAGACCGGCTACCGCACCAAGCAGATGCTGGTCGCGCCGATTCTCGACCCCGAGAAGAAGGATCTGCTGGGCGTGGTCCAGCTGATCAACAACAAGTCCGGCCAGCCTTTCTCGGCGCTGGCCGAAGAAGGCCTGCTGAGCATGGCGCACACGCTGGCGGTGGCTTTCCAGCAACGCAGCAAGCCGACGCACGTGGTCAAGTCGAAATACGACTACCTGGTCGTCGATGGCGTCATGTCACCGCAGGAGTTCGATCTCGCCTCGCGTGCGGCGCGGCGCAAGGGCGTCGATGTCGAGGACGTGCTGGTACGCGATTTCCAGGTCAAGCAGCTGGCGATCGGTGCGTCGCTGTCGAAGTTCTTCGGAGTCGCCTACGAGCCCTTCAAGCCCGAGCGGGTAAAGCCCTTCGACCTGATCAAGAACCTGAAGCGCGAGTACCTCGAAGAGCAGCAGTGGGTGCCGGTGGAAGATTCCAGCGAGGGCATCGTCGTCGTCGCGCTCGACCCGGAGAAGGTGAAGGGGGCGCGCGTCGTCAACAACATCTTCCCGAAGGCCAAGCTGGTCTTTCGCGTCACCACCACGAAGGAGTTCGTGCAGACGCTGGATCAGTTCTACGGCTCGACGATGGACGACACCAGCGTCGGCGACCTGCTTTCCGACATGCTGGAAGAGGACGAGGTGCATGACGTCGGCAGTGACGATGTCACCGCCGCTGCCGACAACGAGCTGGTCCGGCTGGTAAACAAGATCATCATCGACGCCTACCAGCAGGGCGCATCCGACATCCACATCGAACCGCGTCCGGGCAAGGACAAGACCCAGGTCCGTTTCCGCAAGGACGGCACGCTGCACCCCTACATTGAGGTGCCGGCCAGCTACCGCAGCGCGCTGGTCACGCGCCTGAAGATCATGTGCGACCTCGACATTTCCGAGCGCCGCAAGCCGCAGGACGGCAAGATCAAGTTCCGCAAGTTCGGCCCGCTGGACATCGAACTGCGGGTGGCCACAATACCTTCGGCGGGCGGCGTCGAGGACGTCGTGATGCGTATCCTCGCCGCCGGCGAACCGATACCGATCGACAAGTTGGGCGTGCTGCCGCACAACCTGTCGCGGTTGAAGGAGGCGGTGAGCAAGCCCTACGGCCTGTTTTTCGTGTGCGGTCCGACCGGCTCCGGCAAGACGACCACGCTGCACTCCATCCTCAGCCACATCAACACGCCGGAAACCAAGATCTGGACCGCCGAGGACCCGGTCGAAATCACGCAGAAGGGATTGCGTCAGGTACAGATCAACAAGAAGGCTGGCCTTGATTTCGCTGCCATCATGCGCGCCTTCCTGCGCGCAGATCCGGACGTGATCATGGTTGGCGAAATGCGCGACAAGGAAACCGTGGCCATCGGCATCGAGGCCTCGCTGACCGGTCACCTGGTGTTCTCGACGCTGCACACCAACAGCGCGCCGGAATCCATCGTCCGCCTGCTCGACATGGGCATGGATCCGTTCAACTTCGCCGACGCGCTGCTCGGTGTCCTGGCCCAACGGCTGGCCAAGCGTCTGTGTCCGAAGTGCAAGGAGGCCTATCACCCGGACGCTGCCGAAATGAAGCACTTCCTTGAGGAGTACTGCGAGGAGCTGCGCAACACCGCCGACTTCAAGGTCGACGCCGAAGGGGCGATGGATCGCGTGTTGAAGGACTGGATCAAGGCCTACGCCGACGACAAGGGGCGCTTCACGCTTTATCGGCCGAAGGGTTGCCCGGACTGCAGCAATACCGGCTATCGCGGCCGCCTCGGCCTGCACGAACTGATGCTCGGTACCGACCGCATCAAGAAGAACATCCAGGAGCGCGAACGCGTCGCCACCATGCTCGCCACAGCGCTGGAAGAGGGCATGCGCACGCTGAAGATGGACGGCATGGAAAAGGTGCTGTCCGGGCTGACCGACATGAAGCAGGTCCGCGCGGTCTGCATCAAGTAAGGCGTCGCGGCACATGGACAAGTTCGACGACCTGCTGCGGCGCTTCGAGGATCTCAACGAGATCGGCGCCGCACTGTCGAACGAACGCAATATCGAGGCCCTGCTCGAAAAGATTCTGCTCGCCGCCAAGGCCATCACCCACGCCGACGGCGGCACGCTCTACCGCACCGACGAAAGTGGCGAGCACCTGCGCTTCGAAATCATGCGTACCGACTCGATCGGCATCGCGATGGGCGGCACCAGCGGAAAGCGCATCGTGTTTCCGCCGCTGCCGCTGCATCTGCCGGGCGGCCTGCCGAATCTGTCCATGGTCGCCGCCTACTGCGCGCTGAACCGCTGTACCGTCAATATCGCCGACGCCTACGCGGCCGAGGGCTTCGACTTCTCCGGCACGCGTGCCTTCGATGCCCGCACCGGCTACCGCTCGACCAGCTTCCTGACGGTGCCGATGATGAACCACGAAGGTCGGGTGATCGGCGTGCTGCAGCTGATCAACGCCGTCGATCCGCTGACCGGCGTGGTCGGCGTGTTTTCCGATTCCGACCGCCGGCTGGCCGAGTCGCTGGCATCGCAGGCCGCCATCGCGCTGACCAACCGGCAACTGGTGAGCCAGCTCGAAGCGCTGTTCGAGTCCTTCATCACGCTGATCAACAACGCCATTGACGAGAAGTCGCCCTACACCGGCGGTCACTGCCAGCGCGTACCGACGCTGACCATGATGCTGGCCGAAGCGGTCAATGACACGACCGACGGCCCGCTGGCCGACTTCACGATGACCGACGCCGATCGCTACGAGCTGAAGATCGCCGGTCTGCTGCACGACTGCGGCAAGGTGACCACGCCGGTGCACGTGGTCGACAAGGCGACCAAGCTGCAGACCATATTTGACCGCATCCAACTGGTCGATGCGCGCTTCGAACTGATACGTCGCGACATCGAACTGGCCACCTTGCGCCGGCAGATGGCGCTCGGCCCGGATACGACGAGTGCTGCGCGCGCACGGATCGAGCGCGAAAGTGCCGACCTGCTCAATGAGGTCGAGGGCGACCGCGCCTTCCTCCGTCAGGCGAACATCGGCTCGGAGCGGATGAGCGATGCCGACGTCGAACGGGTGCACGCGATCGCCCGGCGCTGGTCATGGACCGACGCCCAGGGCGCCCGTTACCCCTGCCTCAGCGCCGACGAGGTCGAGAACCTGACCATACGTGCCGGCACGCTGACCGGCGCCGAACGCGAAATCATCAATTACCACATCGTGTCGACGATACGCATGCTCGAGTCGCTGCCCTGGCCGCGGCACCTGACCAATGTGCCGGAGTACGCTGGCGGCCACCACGAACGGATGGACGGCAAGGGCTACCCGCGCGGACTGACCCGTGAGCAGATGAGCGTGCAGGCCCGCGTGATGGGCATCGCCGACATCTTCGAAGCGCTGACCGCCAAGGACAGGCCCTACAAGCGGCCGATGAAGCTGTCCGAAGCGCTGCACATCCTCGGCAAGTTCCGCCTGAACGGCCACATCGACCCCGACCTGTTCGATGTGTTCGTCCGCCAGCAGGTCTATCTGCGCTACGCGGAAACCTATCTCGACCCCGAACAGATCGACGACGTCGACCTCAGTGCCATCCCCGGCTACGCAGTGAACTGACGTTTTTCGTCACATGCTGCCGGTGAACGGCAGGACAGAAGCATCTGTGTCGAACTGTGTCGCCGCGCTCGGAACAAAAAATCCTTGTGTTTCAGCGAACTGTAAAAAAGTGCTAAAGCTGGCACCCGCCTTGCTCGATATCACCCTGAGCGCAGTCGCGCCCGTTCCGTTCCAACAGGAGAGAGTGATGAAAAAGGTTCAGCAAGGTTTCACCCTGATCGAACTGATGATCGTGGTCGCGATCATCGGCATTCTGGCGGCGATCGCGATTCCGCAGTATCAGGACTACGTTACGCGTGCGAAGTGGCAGGATGCTGTGGCAAGTCTCGCATCCGTCCGAACTGATGTAGCGCTGTGCATTCAGACCAACGGTGGATCGCCTGGAGCTTGCGATTCGAACGAAGACTTGGCGACGGCTACCGGTAAGACGGGTTATACGATTCCGACGAGCTTTGCAGGCGGCGCTGTTACCCTCGGCACCATTGCCTCGACCGAGGGAACTGGCGGTGTTGGGGGGACAATTTCGTTTCCTCTGACTGGCAATTCATCGGTGAGTAGCTGTACTCTTAACATGGTTGGTACAGTTGGCACTACGAGCATCACGTGGGCCTATCAGACCGGTGGATCTGGTTGTAACAAGTCGAAGACGGGTTTTGACACTGGAAGCAGCTCCAGCTCCAGCTCCAGCTCCAGCACGAGTTCGGGCGGCTGATCCGAGCTTCGCATGAAGGAAGAGGCCCGTGAGGGCCTCTTTTTTTTCCATGAACTCCGTTTTCCGAAGCTATCTCGCGACGCTGCTTTTCCTTGGCATCAGCCTGACGTTTTACACGCAGATCAGCCCCTGGCATCGTGCTTCACTCGGTCAGATGCTGCATTTCGGCAGCGACGGTGCAATCGTCTTCTCTGTGTTCGACGCCTATGTGTGGCTGATCCTGCTGTATGCGGCCGTACTGCCTTTCTACTACCGTCAGACAGCGGCGGAATCCAAGGCGCTGGTTGTGGCGCGCGCGGGCTGGCAGAAGATCCGTAACGGTCGTGTGTTCGATGCCGACGAAGCTTTGGCCCTCCGCATCCTTCTGCTGAAGTTCTTCTTTGCGCCTCTGATGGTCAGCTGGTTGCTGCAGCATCTGGCGGCATTCTCCGGCTTGACGTCACTTCCGGGTTCTGGCGTGGCCGTGAACTGGATCGAGCTATACAACAAACACCTGCATGCGCCACTGATACATGTCGTGGTTTTCGTTGATGTGCTGTGCTTCACCTTCGGCTATCTTGTGGATCATCCGAAACTGAAGAACGGATTCGTGTCGGTCGATCCGACGCTGTCCGGCTGGCTGGCGTGCCTCATCTGCTACCAGCCTTTCAACCAAGGACTGACGGCATTCATCGGCTGGTACAGCAGCGATACACCGATTGTCGGTGATCCGCATCTGCAGTTCGCGATCAACATTTCCGTACTGCTGACGTTTGCCATATACAGCACCGCCAGTGCGAACCTCGGTTTCAAAGCCAGCAATCTGACCAATCGCGGCATCGTGCGACACGGTGTCTATCGCTGGATCCGCCATCCTGCCTATACCTTCAAGAACCTGGCCTGGTGGCTGGGGGCCATGCCGCCACTGTGGGCGGCGTTACAGACCTCGGTACTGGGCAGCATCGCCATCCTGCTGTCCCTCTGCGGCTGGACCGCGATCTACGTCGCGCGCGCGCTGACCGAAGAGCGCCATCTGCTGATGGCCGACAACGGCTATCGCGAGTACATGCAACAGGTGCGCTACCGCTTCATTCCCGGTCTCGTCTGACGTTCGGTCTCCTCGCACTGCAGATGGCGCGCCACGACATGGTCGATGGCCGCCAGCAGCTGTTCGTTCAGGCGCAGGCCATCACGATGGCGCCGGGTGGCGATGAACACCCAGTTCCATCGGGCGTGAGCCGGAACGACGGCTAGCGCGCTGACGCCCGGCAGTGAGCCATCCCGCCAGAACATTCGCTGTCCTCGTGCATCGTCGAAGACGTGGAAGATGAGGCCGTGGCAGTTGCGCGGCCCACTAGCGCGCACACAGGCCTGCGGCGCAGTGTCCAGCGCCTTGAGGCTGTTTGCCGGGAAGGCCCGCGTAATAAGACGGGAGAGGTCGCGAGCGTTGCTCTCGAAGCCGCCACTTGCCAGCATGGCCGGATAGTTGAAGTAATAGCTGGCGGGGTCGTCCGTTGGATCGTCCGGACTGGCGTGGTAGCGGACAGTCAGGTCACTTTCGTCGTACGGCGCGATGGTCGACCTCCCGATGCGTCGGACAATCGACGCGGCGACCCGGTCGGCGAGCGATTGCCCTGTACGAACGCGCAGCGCCTCGCCGAGCAGGCAATAACCGGTATTGGAATACTGGAAAGTCGCCCCGGCGGGTGCGTGCAGTGGTTCTGACAGCAACTGCCCGATATGAGGCGGGCAACGTGGTTCGGGCCTGAGCATTTCATCCAGACCAGCATGGCGACGCAGGCCGGATCTGTGCCCGAGCAGATCACGCAGGGTGATGCCGCCGACGCCGCGACCACTCGAATCACTGTCGATGCCCAGCACATCAACCAGTTTCGAACCGAGTGGCAAGCTCTTGTCCGCATCGGCATCAAGGACCGCTAGCCCGGTCAGGATTTTCGACAGACTGGCGATGCGCAACGGCTGATCCACCGTCAAGGGGCGACCGGGCGAGGCCTCACCGAATGCCAGATCAATGGCTTGGACGTCGCGACCGCGCAGCGAGAACTGGGCGGCTGGCAATGACTGCTCAGTGAGCAGGCGCTGCAGTTCCGATGTGAGTGCGGCCGTGCATCGAGGCGCGGCATTGGCGTGTGCCACCGCTAGAGCCGCGGTCAAGGTGACGAGCAGCAATCGTCGCATTACTCAGACTTCGATCAGGTCGGGTGAAATGCACAGCCTGAGAATGTGTTGGGCTGCACCATCCCGCACGCGATTGCTGAGCCACCACACCGCACCCTTTTTCACCGACCACTCCGCCTCCTCACCCGACAGCAACAACGCCGCCACCCGCCCCAGCGTCGGTTGATGCCCCACCACCATTACGGCGCCGCTGCCCGTCGGCCAGTCAGTGGCCGCAATCAGGTCAGCGACCGACGCATCGGTGCTCAACAGCCTTGAGGTTTCGAACTCCAGTTCCAGTGTCTGCGCGGTCTGCTGACAGCGGGTGGCCGGGCTGACCAGGATTCGGGTGTTCTTCGGCAGGCGGGGTTTCAGCCAGGCGGCCATCTGCTTGGCCTGCTTCTCGCCGCGCGCGGACAGTTGGCGGCTGGCGTCGGGTACGGTGTCGAGCGCTTCGGCGTGGCGCCACAGGATCAGTTCCATCGATGTCTCCTCGTGTTCTGTTCAGGCGCGCGCAGTGTGGTGAGGTGACGTGACGGATGCATGACACGGCGCCCCGGATTCAGCGCGGGCGCGGCATGCGTTCCAGGCGCTTGAGCAGCTTCGGTGCCTCGTCGACGATTTTCCGGTAGCGCGGCATGTGATGGGCGGCAATCTGAGCGACCGCAGCGAGCCGCGCCGGGTTGCTGCCGGCGGCGGCCAGCAGGCGTGGGCCGGCCTGGCTGAGGTCGTTGATGAAGCCAAGCTGCTCCTGTGCGGCCGCCAGCGTTTCGAGCGCGCGCCGGGCGCGATTGGCGTGCAGCAGCGGCAGGCTGAATTCGAGCGCGTAGCGCAGCCGCTTCACGTCGATGCGCAGCGCGTGCAGCGCGGCGATGTCGCCGGATCTGGCCAGACGGGCGGCGGCGATCATGCGGGTGTGCGCGCGCGCCAGACGCTTGCGGGCGAGGGCGGCCAGCGATGGTGCGTCCTGCCGTTCGTCGAGCCGATGCAGCACGTCGAGCAACGCGATCATCAGCCGGGCCTGCCTGCCGTCCTGCAAGGCATTGATGACGCGCTCGCGCACTTCGCCGCGTATCGCGAGCAGTGTGCTGGCGAGATCGTTCAGTTCTGGTGAGGCCGCCTTGCCCAGCAGCGGCGCCACCAGTTCGGACTGCAGCACGTCGCGGTCGCGCAATTCGCCCAGTTCGCCAGCCAGCGCACGCAGGTGCTGCGCCAGATCGTCGGCGCTGCCGTCCGGCAACGCGGGCGCGAACACTCGCAGTGCGCTGCGCAGCCGGCGCAGCGCGACGCGCATCTGGTGGATGAATTCCGGCGCGTCGCTGTTCAATGCGCCGTGTTCGTTTGCCTGGTAGTGCGCGATGCAGTCCAGCGCGACCGCGCGGAATGCGTCTGCGGCCGAGCCTTCCGGGTCTATCGGCGAGCGGCCGGCGCGCACCGGTTCGGGTTCGGTGCCGGCCATCAGGTCGTAGCCGCGCTGTGCCTTGCTGCGTGACTCTGCACGCAGCGGCAGCGTTGCCGCGAGACGGCCAGCGAACTCAAGCAGGGCGTCGACCGGGGCGCCGGCAAGTTCCAGTTCGAGTTCGGAGATGGTTTCGCGCTGCTCGCCGGCGATGATGTGGCCGCGATCGGCCATCAGCAGCAGTTCGCCGTCACCGGCTTTGAAACGCCATTCGCGCCGCTCGAAGGTGGTGTCGAACACGGTGACGAGCACGCCGCGGTCGCGCAGGGCTTCGAGTTCGGAGCGCAGCGCCGGGTCGTCGATGGCCGAGAAATCGAAGTGACCGCTGAAGGGCTGCTCCCATTCAGGGCGCGACGACAGGCCCGCGCGCGACGCGCTGGCGCACTTCACCGTCTGCAGCCAGCGCCGCCCGGCGCGACGCAGGCGCAACGCGACGCGTTGGCGCCTCAGTGCAAGGTCGGGGGTGTCGAAATAGAGGTTGCGCAGCGTCTGCGTGTGCGCCGGCGCGATGGCCTCGCGCAGCAGCGGGTGACGGGAGAATGCGCGCCAGCCGGCGCCGGCCATCGCCAGTTTGAGTTCGATTTCCTGGGCCATCGTTTCCGTGCCTGAGCGGGGTCCAGTGCCCGCAACCGGGCCGATGGTAGAACGAAAGCGGGTTTCTTCGTCACCTCGCGGGCGGAAGGCCCGTGCGGCACTTACGCGCGGCGTTGCAGACGCACGCGCACCGGGCTCAGTCCGCGGTCCAGTGCCCCGACTTGCCGCCGGCCTTCTCCAGCAACCGGATGTCGCCGATGCGCATGCCGCGATCGACCGCCTTGCACATGTCGTAGATGGTGAGCAGGGCAACGCTGGCTGCGGTCAGCGCTTCCATTTCGACGCCGGTCTGGCCGGTGGTGCGGGCGGTGACTTCACAGAGCACGCGGCTGCCCGCCTCATCCAGCGTGAACTCGACGCTCACCTTGGTCAGTGCGATCGGATGGCACAGCGGGATCAGGTCCGAGGTGCGTTTCGAGGCCTGGATGCCGGCGATGCGGGCGACGCCGAGTACGTCGCCTTTCTTTGCGTTGCCGTCGCGCACCAGCGCGAAGGTGGCCGGAAGCATGGTGATCGAACCGGCGGCACGCGCCACCCGCGCGGTGTGCGCCTTGTCGCCGACGTCGACCATGTGGGCCTGGCCCTCGGCGTCGAAATGGGTCAGCGGAGACTGCGGAGTCTGTGAGTCGTCGGCGCTCATCGTGTCATTGCGGACGGGTGAGGAGGGGGGATGTTAAGTTCGAGCCAGTAGCGGGCGAGCAGGGTCAGCGTTTCGGAAAAGCTGACGAAATCGAGCGACTTGCGTACGAAGCTGTTCGCACCCAGTTGTGCCGCGGTACGGATGTCGCGCTGCTGCGACGAGGCCGACACCATAACCACCGGCAGCACGTGCGTCTGCGGGTCGGCCCGTACCTGCCGCAGCACTTCGAGTCCGTCGATGCGCGGCAGCGTGAGGTCCAGCATTACCAGCGCCGGCTGGTAGCGCGTGTCGCGCCCGACGAAGGCACCGCGGCCGAACAGATAGTCCAGCCCTTCCTCACCGGAGGCGGCGACCTGGATCTGCTCGCTAGGCACGATGTTGCGCAGTGCCGTGGTGATCAGCTTCACGTCTTCGGGAACATCTTCAATCAGCAGCAGGGCGTGCGAACCAACCGGAATCGACGACATCGGAGACGTAGGCGTTGAGTGGTGAGAGGACCGGCCGGGCCGGCTACCATGTCGGTCGTCGCGCAGCGCCGGCCGGACCTTCTGTGCTGCCGTTCTTGTTGCGTCGCCGCCGTCTTTGCGGCGACGTCACATGCGGTAACCGATCGCTGACGAATGCTCACCTGCTGCCGAACGACCGTTCACGCCTGCCCGTTATCATAGCATCGCCATGAGTCACTTCCTGTTCACCCGCCGGCTGCGCAAGGCGGTCGCCGTGCTGCTCCTGCTGCCGCTCGCCGCGCCGGCCAACACGCTGCCTGATCTGGGCGACGTCGCCCAAGCTGATCTGCCGCCGTCGCTCGAACGCCGCATCGGCGAATCACTGTGGCGCGACATGCGGGTACGCGAGCGCAGCTACATCAACGATCCGGAAATCAGCAGCTATCTGAACCAGCTGGCCGACCGGCTGGTGGCCAAACTGCCGGATTCGACGCAGAGCTTCGAACTGTTCGCGCTGCGCGACCCCACCTTGAATGCCTTCGCCTGGCCCGGCGGTTTCATCGGCGTGCACACCGGCCTCATCGTCGCGGCGCAGAGCGAATCCGAACTCGCTTCGGTGATCGCACACGAAATTTCGCACGTGACGCAGCGGCATATCGCCCGGCTGTACTCGAAGCGTGGCGAAATGAGCGTGATCGCGATCGCCTCGCTCATCATCGCGGCGCTGGCTGCGCGCGGCAATTCACAGGCGGCCCAGGCGGCGCTGGTCGGTGGTCAGGCGGCGAACATCGCCACCCAGCTCTCCTATACGCGCGATTTCGAGCGCGAGGCCGACCGCATCGGCATCCAGATGCTGGACGGCGCCGGCTTCGACACCCGGGGCATGGCGGCCTTCTTTGAGCGCATGCAGCGCTCGGTGCGCTTCTACGAGGCGAACTCGCCGGCCTATCTGCGCACGCACCCGCTGACCACCGAGCGTATTGCCGACGCCGCCGCGCGCATCCAGCAGACCGCCTATCGACAGGTGCCGGACAGCATCGACTTCCTGCTCGTGCGTGCCAAGCTGCGTGCCTACGACGGCGACGCGCGAGAGGCGAGGGCCGAATTCGAGAGCCGGCTGCGCGACGTCCAGGGCAACGCCCGCGTTGCAGCGCGTTTCGGGCTGGCCCATGCGGCGCTGCGTCTGCGCGAATTCAAGCGCGCGCAGCAGGAACTCGACGCGCTGCACGCTGAAGGTTTTTCGTCGCCGATGCTCGACAACCTGGGCGGTCGCATCAGCCTGGACGCCGGGCGCCCGGCCGAGGCGGCCGAGCGCTTCCGCGACGGCCTGAGCCGGTCCGCGCGTTCGCGTGCGCTGCTGTACGGACTGATCGAGGCCCTGCTGGCCGACAATCGGCCGGACGAGGCGCTGGCGGTCGTCAATGGCGAGGTGTCCGTCTCTACCCAGGACCCGCAGCTCTACCAGTACCAGGCGAAGACCTATGCGCTGCTTGGAAAGCGTCTGGCGCAACATCGGGCGCAGGCCGAGGCCTATGTGCTCAATGGTCAGTACCAGGCCGCCATCGAACAGCTCGAACTGGCACAGCGTGCCGCGGACGGCGATTTCTATCAGCAGTCGGCGGTCGATGCGCGGCTGCGCGAACTGCGCGAACGGCTTGCCGAGCAGCGGCGCGACGGCCTGTAGGCCGTCACGCGATGTCGGCTGGCGCCGGAAACGAAGCCGTGGCGTTGATCACCGCCGCGACAGCGGGTATAAACGCCGCTCCAAGCACGGGGTGAGACATGGAATTCGACAAGGAACTGGATGCGCGCGGCCTGAACTGTCCGCTGCCCATCCTGCGCACCAAGAAGGCGCTTTCGGAACTGAGCAGCGGTCAGGTGCTGCGCGTGGTGGCGACCGATCCGGGCGCGGTGCGCGATTTCGAAGCTTTCGCGCGGCAGACGGGCAACACCCTGCTGGACAGCGGCGAAGCGAACAAGGAATTCTTCTTCCTGCTGCGACGCAAGTAAGCGCTGAGGCCATCGCGAAAACATCGGGGGCAACATGATCCGTCTGTTCCAGTTTCCCCCGGCGATGGGCCTCCCCAACGCAAGCGGCTTCTGCCTGAAGCTCGAAACCTGGCTGCGCATGGCCGGGCTGCCCTATCAGAACGTCTACACGATGAATCTGGGCAAGGCGCCGAAAGGCAAGCTGCCGCACATCATCGACGACGACGGCACCGTGGTGGCGGACAGCGGCCTCATCATCGATCACCTGAAGCGGCGTCACGGCGTGGCGCTGGACGACCATCTCGATCGCGACCAGCGCGCGCAATCGCTGTTGCTTCAGCGCACGCTGGAAGAGCACACCTACTGGTGCGTACTTCATTTCCGCTGGGCCGACGACCGCTACTGGCCGGCCACGCGCGACGCCTTCTTCGGCGGACTCGGCGCGCCATACAAGTGGTTCGTGCCGGCACTGGCGCGCGGCGGCATGGTGAAGCAGGTGAAGGCAGCCGGGGTCGGCCGCCACACGGCCGACGAAATTATTGAAATGGGCATGCGCGATATTGACGCCGTCGCCACCGTGCTCGGCGACAAGCCCTTCCTGTTCGGACACCCCTCCAGCATCGACGCAACGGCCTACGGCCTGCTGGCAAATGTCGTGTTCGTCGATGTGGACATTCCGTTCAAACGGCTGATCGAGCGCGACTACCCGTCCATCGTGCGCTACTGCGAGCGGATGAGGCAGGTTTATTGGAGGGGCTAGCGGAGAGGGGCTAGGAACTAGAGGCTAGGGACTAGGAAAGTCTCCGGGCGGCTTCGCCGCCCGCAATCCGCTAGCCCCAAACCCCTAGCCCCCAGCCCCTCGAGTCACCCCAACCGCCCCAGTTGTTCTTCCAGCTTGACCAGCAGATCACCGAAATCGGCTAGGCGCTTGCGCTCCTGATCGACCACAGCGGCGGGGGCTCGGCCGACGAAGCTTTCGTTGCCGAGCTTGGCTTCGCATTTCGCGATCTCGCCTTTGACGCGGGCGATTTCCTTGCCGACGCGCTCGCGTTCGGCGGCGACGTCGATCTCGATCTTCAGCATCAGACGGAAATCGCCCACCACCTGCACCGGCGCCGGCGAATCCGGCAGCGCGTCACCGACCGCCTGTACCTCGCTGAGCTTGGCGAGCGCGGCCAGGTAGGGCGCGTAGCCGCGGATCGCCTCGGTCTTGCCGGCGGCGAGCAGCGGTACCTTGGTGGCCGGCGACACGCCCATTTCGCCACGCAGGCTGCGGCAGGCGTCGATCATGGTCTTCAGCTCCGCCACCCAGGCGTCGGCGGTCGCGTCGATGCGCGTCAGATTGGCCTGCGGGTAGCGCACCAGCTGGATCGACTCGCCTTCCTTGCGGTCGGCGAGCGGCGCGACGGTCTGCCACAGCTCTTCGGTGATGAAGGGAATGAGGGGATGAGCCAGGCGCAGCACGGTTTCCAGCACTCGGAGCAGGGTGCGGCGGGTGGCGCGCTGCTGGGCCGGCGTGCCGTTCTGGATCTGCACCTTGGCCAGTTCGAGGTACCAGTCGCAGTACTCGTCCCAGACGAAGCGGTAGATCGCCTGCGCCACCAGGTCGAAGCGGTAGTCGCCGAATTGCTTCTCGACTTCGGCCTCGACACGCTGCAGTTCGCTGACGATCCACAGGTCCGGTGCCTGGAAGTGCAGCGGGCCGTCCGGTCCGCAGTCCTCGTTGCACGGCGCCATGCCGCAGTCCTGACCTTCGCAGTTCATCAGCACGAAGCGGGTGGCGTTCCACAGCTTGTTGCAGAAGTTGCGGTAGCCCTCGCAGCGCTGCATGTCGAACTTGATGTCGCGGCCGGGGCTGGCCAGCGAGGCGAAGGTGAAGCGCAGCGCGTCGGTGCCAAAGGCGGGAATGCCGTCCGGGAATTCCTTGCGCGTGCGCTTCTCGATCTGTTCCGCCTGCTTCGGATTCATCAGGCCGGTGGTGCGCTTCTTCACCAGATCGTCGAGTGCGATGCCGTCGATCAGGTCGATCGGGTCCAGCACGTTGCCCTTGGACTTCGACATTTTCTGGCCTTCCGCGTCGCGGATGAGACCGTGCACATAGACGTCGCGGAACGGAATGCGACCGGTGATGTGCGTGGTCATCATGACCATGCGCGCCACCCAGAAGAAGATGATGTCGAAACCGGTCACCAGCACCGACGACGGCAGGTAGAGGTCGAGCGCCGGATTGCTCTTCTCCGGGTTGCCCGGCTCCCAGTCCGGCGTCCAGTCCAGCGTCGAGAAGGGCCACAGCGCCGACGAGTACCAGGTGTCGAGCACGTCCTCGTCGCGCTTGAGCAGCGGCAGGTTTTCCTTGATCGCGTAATTGCGGCCGACTTCGGGCAGCGTGTCGCCGGACATTTCGCGCGCCATCGCGGTGGCGATGGCGAGGCGCTTCAGGTCCGGCTTCGATTGCGCGAGGTGTTCAAAATACTTCTGGTAGGCCTCGGCTTCGGAATGCGCGACGAACACGTTGCCCTGATCGTCATACCAGGCCGGAATCTGGTGGCCCCACCACAGCTGGCGCGATATGCACCAGTCCTGGATGTTGTTCAGCCACTGGTTGTAGGTGTTCACCCAGTTTTCCGGGTGGAAGCGGATCTCGCCGTTTGCCACCACGTCGAGCGCCTTCTGCGTGATGCTCTTGCCGTCCTTGCCTGGCTTGCTCATCGCGACGAACCACTGGTCGGTCAGCATGGGCTCGATCACGGCATTGGTGCGGTCGCCGCGCGGCACTTTCAGCGTGTGCTTGTCGGTCTTCTCCAGCAGGCCGGCTGCTTCGAGGTCGGTGACGATGGCCTTGCGCGCAGCAAAGCGGTCGAGGCCGCGATATTTCTCCGGCGCGTTATCGTTGATCTTCGCATCCAGCGTCAGGATGGAAATCATCGGCAGTCCATGCCGCTGGCCGACCGCGTAGTCGTTGAAATCGTGCGCCGGAGTCACCTTGACCACGCCGGTGCCGAATTCGCGATCGACGTAGCTGTCAGCGATGACCGGAATCTCCCGGTCGGTCAGCGGCAGCTTCACCGTCTTGCCGATCAGCGCGCTGTAGCGTTCGTCCTCCGGATGCACCATCACGGCGACGTCGCCCAGCATGGTTTCCGGGCGGGTCGTGGCGACGGTCAGATGACCGGAACCATCAGCCAGCGGATAGTGGATGTGCCACAGTGAACCGGCTTCCTCTTCCTGCACCACTTCGAGGTCGGACACCGCGGTGCCCAGCACCGGATCCCAGTTCACCAGACGCTTGCCGCGGTAGATCAGACCTTCCTGATGCAGACGGACGAAGGTTTCGGTGACGATCTTCGACAGGCCTTCGTCCATCGTGAAGCGCTCGCGCGTCCAGTCGGGCGAGGTGCCGAGACGGCGCATCTGGCGGGTGATGGTGGAGCCGGAGTACTCCTTCCATTCCCACACCTTCTTCACGAATTCCTCGCGGCCGAGGTCGTGGCGGGAGATGCCCTGGGCGTCGAGCTGGCGCTCGACCACGATCTGGGTGGCGATGCCGGCGTGGTCGGTACCCGGCTGCCACAGCGTGTTGTCGCCACGCATCCGGTGATAGCGGGTGAGAGCGTCCATCAGGGTCTGGTTGAAACCGTGACCCATGTGCAGCGTGCCGGTGACGTTCGGCGGCGGCAGCAGGATGCAGAAGTTCGACTTGTTCGGGGTGTCGGTGTCCAGGCCGGCAGCGAAGTAGCCGCGCGATTCCCACTCGGGGTACCAGCGGCGTTCGATGTCGGCCGGTTCGAAGCTCTTGGCCAGCGTCATGACGGGTCTGCTTGGATGCAAACCCGCGATTATAGGGGCTGGTCGGGCTGGTCCGATGGTTCGACCGTGGCGTTGAGCACGGCCTGACTGCGGTTTTCGATGTCGGCGGCGATGGATTCACGCAGATCGAGTACTGCCTGTTCGCGGATGCGGGCTGTTGCACTCTCCAGTGCGGCGCCCAGCGCCGCCTCGAACGCCACCTGCATCTCGATGCTGACCAGCGCCGGCAGCGTGGTCGTGCACCAGTCGTCGATACGGCTCTGGATCAGCGCGGGCAGGTCGGAAAACTGCTGCGACAGTGCGTCGGAGGTCCTCTGCTGCAGACGTTCCCGGACTTCGGTGCCGACCGAGCGCGCAACCTCTCCGGTTACGCGTTCCGTCACGTCGGCGGTGACGCGTTCGGTCACCTCCGCGGTGACCCGCTCGGTGACTTCGGCCGTTACGCGCTCCGTGACCTCCGCGGTCACCGCCGCGGTGATTTCGGCGCTGCGGTCCTCGGGTTCCGGCACCAGGGTGTCGAGATCCACTTCCTCGGTCAGCAGCGGGATGCCGTCGTCCACCACGGCCGGGGCGACCCGGCCGGCGACGAAGGTGCGGCTGCGCCGCATCAGCGAATCGGCTCGGCCGATCAGGTCGTCGCTCATGCTTCAGCCTTTCTTGTCTGCATGTCGAATCCGCCCTGCCGGTAGCGTACGTAGCGCGTGCGCGCCGCGTCGCGGTCGGCGGGGTCCTGACTGACGATCTCGACGATGTGCGCGCGTTGCTCGAAACCGGCAGGCACATCGTGCGCCATGTTGAGCAGGATCGCATCGACCGGGGCCGACGCCGGATCGCGACCGATGCGCACCGGCGTCGCGTCGCTCAGCGGGTGGCCGTCGCGCACATGCGGAATGAAGGCCAGCGGCTCGAACACCCAGAGCATCTGATCGAGCCGCGTGGCCAGCGCATCGTTGTCGCAATGTATCCACACGCGACGCCCCGCGGCATGCCACTGCGCCACCAGCGCGCAGGCGTGGCGAAGCTTGTCGGGCGCGTCGTGGTGGAATTCGGCGACCGCCATGCGTGCCTCAGAGCTTGCCGGCGCGTTCGAGCAGGAAGTGGGTCAGCAGCGGTACCGGACGACCGGTGCCGCCCTTGTCCTTGCCGCTCTTCCAGGCTGTGCCGGCGATGTCCAGGTGCGCCCACTTGAACTTCTTCGCGAAGCGCGCGAGGAAGCAGGCGGCCGTGATCGAACCGGCCGGCCGGCCGCCGATATTGCCCATGTCGGCGAAGTTGCTCTTCAGCTGCTCCTGGTAATCCTCCCAGATCGGCAGACGCCAGGCGCGGTCCCACGCGGTCTGACCGGCCGCCAACAGCTCATCGGCCAGCGCGTCGTCGTTGGCCATCAGACCGCTGGTGACGTGGCCCAGCGCGATGATGCAGGCGCCGGTCAGCGTCGCGATATCGACCACGCAGGCGGGTTCGTAGCGCTCGGCGTAGGTCAGCGCATCGCACAGGATGAGCCGGCCTTCGGCGTCGGTGTTCAGGATTTCTATGGTCTGGCCGGACATCGACTTGACCACGTCACCCGGCCGCGTGGCTGCACCGCCCGGCATGTTTTCGGTGGTCGGGATGAGGCCGATCACGTTCAGCGGCAGCTTCATCGCGGCCAGCGCCTGGAAGGTGCCGAGCACGCTGGCGGCGCCGCACATGTCGTACTTCATCTCGTCCATGCCTTCGCCCGGCTTCAGCGAGATGCCGCCGGTGTCGAAGGTGATGCCCTTGCCGACCAGCACGATGGGCGCCTCGTTCTTCTTGCCGGCGCGGTACTCCATCGCGATGAATTTGGGCGGCTGGCGCGAGCCGGCGGCGACCGACAGGAAAGAGCCCATGCCCAGTTTCTGCATGTCGGCGCGGTCGAGCACGGTGACGGCGATGTCCGACCTCTTGCCCAGTTCGAGCGCCTGTTCGGCGAGATAGGTCGGCGTGCAGACGTTGGGCGGCAGGTTGCCGAGGGTCTTGGCCAGCGCCATGCCGTGACCGATCGCCTCGCCCTGAGCGAGCGCATCGGCAGCGGCCGATGTGGCAGTCTTCTTCGGCAGCGTGAAGCCGAGTGCGGCCAGCGCTCGCGACTCGTCCTTCTTGTTGCGGGCGTGCGTGTCGTAGCGGTAGAGCACGTCGAGTGCGACGATCGCCGCCTGACGCAGCGCACCGGCCGTGCCGACCTTGCGCGGGGCGACTTCGGCCAGCGTGCTCACCGCATCACGGGCGCCGGTGTCGCGCAGCGCGCGCACGCTGGCGGAGACGGCGTCGCGGTACTCCTTGAGACCGAATTCCTTTTCCTTGCCAAGACCGACCAGCAGCACGCGCTCGGCGGCGATGCCCGGCAACTTGTGCAGCAGCAGCGTGCTGCCGGACTTGCCGTCCATGTCGCCGCTGCCGAGGATGTCGGCGATGCGACCCTTGCTGGCGGCGTCGAGCGCCGCGGCGGCGGAGGCCGGTTTGCGCGACTCGAACACGCCGACCACCAGGGCGCAGGTGCGCAGTTTCTCGGGGCTGCCGCTCTTTATGCTAAATTCCACCCGCTTCTCCTCTATCAGTTCGCGCTGCTTCAAGTCGTCCGATTATCGGCGTGAAGCCGCGCGCGAGTCAAAAAAGAACGGCCTGACGCGCCTTTGCGCGAAGGCGTTCCGCACGGAGCCCCAGGCTTGATCTTCCAGCGCGCCGCCCTGCGCGAATTTGCCAGTACTGCTTTGACGGTGTTCGTCGCACTGTTTGCGATCGTGCTGTCCACCCAGCTCGTGCGCCTGCTCGGACAGGCGGCGGGCGGGAAAGTGGCATCGGAAGCGGTGATGGCGCTGCTCGGCTTCGGCGCGTTGCGCTATCTCGGCGTGATCCTGTCGCTGACGCTGTTCATATCGGTGTTGCTGGCGATGTCGCGCAGCTGGCGGGATTCGGAGATGGTGGTGTGGTTCTCCACCGGCCTGCCGCTGTCCGCCTGGGTGCGGCCCGTGCTGCTGTTCGCCTTGCCGATGGTGATCGCGGTGGGGGTTCTGTCGCTGTATCTGGCGCCGTGGTCGCAGGTGAAGAGCGCCGAGTTCCGTACCCGCATGAGCAACCGCGATGACGTGGCGCAGATGTCGCCCGGCAGCTTCCGCGAGTCGTCGCAGGCCAACCGGGTGTTCTTCGTCGAGAGCGGCGATGGCACCGATGGCGCGGTCAAGAACATCTTCGTCAGCACGACCGACAAGGGCAAGGTCGGCGTCATCGTCGCCGGTGACGGCTATACGCAGACCATGGAGTCGGGCGATCGCTTCGTCGTGCTGCTGAACGGGCGCCGCTACGAAGGCGAGCCGGGCAGCCCGGAGTACCGCGTGATGGAATTCGAGCGTTACGCGGTGCGCATCGAAACGAAGGAGGCGCAGGGCGTCGAGTCACGCCCCTATCTGCTGACGGTCGAGGAATTGCTGGCCGATCCGACGGCTCCGAACATGGGCGAGCTGGCTTTCCGCATCGGTCTTCCGATCGCCGCACTCAACCTGGCTCTGCTCGCAATTCCGCTGTCTTTCGTCAATCCGCGCGCCGGGCGCGCCAACAATCTGCTGATGGCGCTGCTGATCTATCTCGTCTACTCGAATCTGCTGAGCATCACCCAGGCCTGGGTGTCGCAGGGCAAGCTGTCATTCAGCGGCGTGCTGTGGACGCTGCATGGCGGCATGTTCCTGCTGCTGGCCGGCATGTTCGCCTGGCGCATTTATGGCCACCTCCCGCGCACCTGGCTGAGCCGCTGATCGATGCTGATCCACGAACGCTACATCCGCCGTGAAGTCGCCCTGGCCACCCTGCTGGTGCTGGCTGCCTTCCTCGGGCTGTTCGGGTTTTTCGACCTGATCAACGAGCTGGACAATCTCGGACGTGGCAATTACGGCCTGCAGCACGCGGTGATGTATACCGTGCTGACCATGCCCGGTCGCGTTTACGAAACGCTGCCGATCGCGGTGCTGATCGGCGCGCTGTATTCACTGACCACGCTGTCGCGCCATTCGGAAATCACCGTGCTGCGTGCTTCGGGCATGTCGACCGGTCGCATCCTGCGTCTGCTTGCACGCATCGGCCTGCCCTTCGTGCTGCTCACCTTTGTCACCGGCGAGTTCATTGCGCCGCCAGCCGAGCGCGCGGCGCAGGAACTGAAGCTGTCCGCCCGTTCACAGCTGCTTACAGGCGAGTTCCGCAGCGGCTTCTGGGTCAAGGACGGTCACGACTTCGTCAACATCGGCAGCGTCACGCCCGAGGGGGTGCTGCGCAAGATCCGCATTTTCGAGTTCAACGACAGCCGCGAACTGTTGTCCGTCCTGGAGGCGGCAAGCGGCGGTTATCAAGCGCCGGCCGGATGGGTGCTCACCAATGTCATCCGCACCGACTTCTCGGAGAGCGGTGCCAAAGTGAGCAAGTCGGACACGCTGGTGTGGGATTCCGATCTCAGCCCGGACGTGATGAGCGTGATGCTGGTGGTGCCGGAACGGATGTCGGCGTGGAAGCTGTGGCACTACATCCGGCACCTGTCGGACAACCGGCAGGAAACCGGCCGCTACGAAATCGCGCTGTGGAAGAAATTCAGCTACCCGCTCGCCTGCTTCGTCATGCTGGCGCTCGCCTTGCCCTTCGCCTACATGCACAACCGCAATGCGGCGGTCAGCATCAAGGTGTTCACCGGGGTGATGATCGGCGTGCTGTTCCACATGCTGAACGGCCTGTTCTCCAACCTCGGCGCGATCAACTCGTGGCCGCCTTATGCGGCGGCACTGACGCCCGGCTTCCTCTTCGTGTTCGCTGCGGCGGCCATGCTGTGGTGGGAGGACCGCCGCTGAGCGGCCCGCCTACTTGATGCGGATCACGCGCGTGCCGGCCAGCCTGTCGTGCAGGAACTGACGGTCACGGTCAAACAGCGCCCAGAACAGTCCAACGCCGCAGAACAGCAGTGACGGCCAACTCAGCAGATAGCGCGCCAGGGCGCGTTTCAGTTCGGGCGGCCTGTCCTGCGTGGCGTCGACGACGCGTATCCCCCAGGTCTGCATGGCCAGCGTCTGTCCGCCGCGGCGCCAGTAATGGACGAAGTACAGGCCAAGCAGCAGCAGGATGTGCAGCCAGGCAAACCAGCCCTGCGGCGCGAGTTCGAAGAACAGTCCGACGATCAGATAGGGCAGCATGAAGCCGGCCGCCAGCACGCCGAGCAGCAGCAGGGATTCATAGAGCAGCGATGCGAGGCGCCGGCGCAGGCCGGCCGCCGGATAACGGGTCGTGTCTGACATGTGGAAGCGGTGCGGCGTGGCCGCATGAAGAAGTGGACGGCGAAGCTGCCTGTTTATTTGCGGACCGGCGCTGCGGCCGCCGCGCCCGGCGCCTTGGTGCCGGGGCGTTGGGCCGCGCCAAGCCGGCTGCGTTCCTCGGGCGACAGCCCTTCGTAGGCTTCCCATTGCCGGCGCAGCGTCTCGCGCTGGTCGGCGGGCATTGCCTGCAGGCGCTTGTAGCGCTCGCGTGCCTCGATACGCTCCTGCGGCGTCAGGCTGCCCCAGTAGCTCATGCGCGCGCGCATCCGCGACTGTTCCTCGACCGTCATCGACGGGTAGCGGGCAGCGAGGTCGAGCCATTTGCGGCGGCGTTCGGCGTCGAAGCTGTCCCAGTCGGCAGCCAGCGGCGAAAGGATGGCCTGTTCGGCCTGACCGAGCTGATGCCAGCCCGGCGCACGGGACTGCGCCGACGCGCCGGCGCAGGCAAGGGTGGCTGCAAGCAGCGCACCTGCAAACTTGCGTCGCATCAGGATCTGCCCTGGCTGTCGAGCCAGGCCCCGAAACCGCGATCGAGGTAGGCGTCGATAGGCAGATCGTCGGTCAGCAGGGCGCTGTCGATGTCGAGGGATTCGTTGAAGCGCTCGTCCTGTGATTGCTGGCTGGCCAGGGCGGCGATCAGTGCGAGCATCAGGATGCCGACGGTCGGCGCCAGTCCGTCGCGCAGCCAGCCTCCGCCCAGATTGCCCGGCAGCCCGGCGAGACGGGGCAGCCACGCCAGTCGGCGGCGCGGCGTGGCGGCAGCCAGTGCCCGCTCGCGCGACTGGCGCAGGCGGAAAACGATGTCGGGGGGCAGTTCGGTGCAGGAGGCTTCGAGCGCTGCGTGCGCGCGCTGGCCGATCGCGGCCTCATCGGTCGCCGAGGGCGGAAATGTCGTTCGAACGGTGGATTTCATAACTTGATGCCACGCAGTTTGAGGGCGGCAGCGAGCGCATGGGTCGCGCGCGAGCAATGCGTCTTGACGCTGCCTTCCGAACAGCCCATGACGGCGGCCGTTTCGGCAATGTCCAATTCCTCCCAGTAACGCATCAGAAAAGCTTCGCGTTGACGTGCAGGGAGGCGGGATATTTCACGCTCTATCAGAGCCATCACCTCGCTCTGTTCGAGGTTCTGCTCTGGCGTACGGCCGAGTTCAGACGGCTCGTCGATCACCATGTTGTCGAGCGGGTCGTAATCGTCGTCCTCGTCTGCGCCGGTGAAGGACGACAACAGCGTGGTCCAGGTCGAGCGCACCTTGCGCCGCCGGAACATGTCTCGGATCACGTTCTGCAGGATGCGCTGGAACAGCATCGGAAACTCTTCCGCCGGGCGGTCGGCGTACTTTTCCGCGAGTTTCATCATCGCGTCCTGCACGGCATCGAGTGCGGATTCGTCGTCGCGCAGCGCGAATACGGCCTGTTTGAAGGCGCGCCGTTCGACCGCGGCGAGAAAGCCGGAAAGTTCTTCGCGAGATGCCAGGATGTGTCTTTCTCAGGGTGGGTGGCGATCGCTGCGGAGCGGGCGGTCAGGCCCGTGCGATGCCGAAAATGCCTTGACCGGGAACTGTGCGACAGCTACCCTTTGCGGCTTTTCCGGAATTTTTTTACAGGTGTGGCGATGCTTTTGACCGGAGCGGAAATTGTAGTCAGGTGCCTTGCGGAAGAAAAGGTCGAGTATGTTTTCGGCTATCCCGGCGGCGCCGTACTGTACCTGTACGACGAGCTTTTCAAGCAGGACAAGGTCCGGCACGTACTGGTCCGCCACGAGCAGGCTGCGCTGCATGCCGCTGACGCCTATTCGCGTTCGACCGAGCGCGTCGGCGTTGCGCTGGTGACTTCCGGTCCCGGTGTGACCAACGCGATCACCGGCATCGCGACCGCCTACATGGATTCGATCCCGATGGTGATCATTTCCGGTCAGGTGCCGACCGCGGCCATCGGTCAGGATGCCTTCCAGGAATGCGACACGGTCGGCATCACCCGGCCCTGCGTAAAGCACAACTTCCTGGTCAAGGACGTTAAGGACATCGCGACCACCATCAAGAAGGCCTTCTATATCGCGAAGACCGGCCGTCCGGGCCCGGTGCTGGTCGATATCCCGAAGGACATCACGATGGCCAAGGCCGAGTTCGACTACCCGAAGTCGGTCACGATGCGTTCCTACAACCCGATCACCAAGGGTCATCAGGGCCAGATCAAGAAGGCCGTCCAGCTGCTGCTGGAAGCCAAGCGCCCGATGATCTACGCCGGTGGCGGCGTCATCCTGTCCGACTGTTCGGAAAAGCTGACCAAGCTGGTGCGCACGCTGGGTGCCCCGTGTACCAACACGCTGATGGGCCTGGGCGCCTATCCGGCGACCGACAAGCAGTTCGTCGGCATGCTGGGCATGCACGGCAACTACGAAGCCAATATGGCGATGCAGTACTGCGACGTGCTGATCGCGGTCGGCGCCCGCTTCGATGACCGAGTGATCGGCAACCCGGCCGACTTCGCCCGTGTTGCGCGCAAGATCATCCATATCGACATCGACCCGTCGTCGATTTCCAAGCGCGTGAAGGTGGACGTGCCCATCGTCGGCAACCTGCCGGACGTGCTGGACGACATCCTGCGTCTGCTCGACGCGTCGAACGACCGTCCGGACAAGGAAGCGCTCGGCGAGTGGTGGAAGCAGATCGAGGAATGGCGTCGTCGCGACTGCCTGAAGTACAAGCAGAGCGACGAAGTGATCAAGCCGCAGTTCGTGGTCGAAAAGCTGTGGGAAGTGACCAAGGGCGACGCCTTCATCACGTCCGACGTCGGCCAGCACCAGATGTGGGCGGCCCAGTACTACAAGTTCGACAAGCCGCGCCGCTGGCTCAATTCCGGTGGTCTGGGCACGATGGGCGTCGGCATTCCCTACGGCATCGGCGTGCAGCTTGCCCATCCGGGCTCGCCGGTGGCGGTGGTGACCGGTGAAGGGTCGGTGCAGATGAACATCCAGGAACTGTCGACCTGCAAGCAGTACCGCATTCCGCTGAAGATCTGCAGCCTGAACAACCGGTATCTGGGCATGGTCCGCCAGTGGCAGGAAATCATCCACGGCAACCGCTATTCCGAGTCCTACATGGATTCGCTGCCCGATTTCGCCAAGCTGGCCGAGGCCTACGGCCACGTCGGCATCCGCGTTGAAAAGCCGGGTGACGTCGAAGACGCGCTGCGCGAGGCCTTCAAGCGCAAGAACGATCTGGTGTTCATCGACTTCCAGGTCGATCCGACCGAAAACGTGTATCCGATGGTGATGGGCGGCAAGGGTCTGACCGACATGATCCTGTCGTCCGAGGACCTGTAACGCAATACCCCGACACTGTCGTGCGCGGACCCCGGCAGCCATGCGTCGCCGGGTCCGCCTGACGGACTTACCGGTCCGTCAGGCCGCGGGCACCGGCCTCCGGCAGCCCGTCTTCGCGGCGGCGGTTCCTGATTTCCAGAAAGAGGCGCTCGCAATGAGGCATGTTATTTCCGTACTGATCGAGAACGAAGCGGGTGCGCTGTCGCGCGTGTCCGGCCTGTTCTCGGCGCGTGGCTACAACATCGAATCGCTGACCGTGGCACCGACCGAAGACGGTTCGCTGTCGCGCATGACCATCATTTCCACCGGCTCGGACGACATCATCGAGCAGATCACCAAGCAGCTGAACAAGCTGATCGAGGTGGTCAAGGTGGTCGACCTGTCCGAAGCCGCGCACATCGAGCGCGAACTGATGCTCATCAAGGTACGTGCCACCGGCAAGGACCGCGAAGAACTGAAGCGCGTCGCCGACATCTTCCGCGGCCGCATCATCGACGTGACCGACTCGACCTATGTGATCGAACTTACCGGCAACACGGCCAAACTCGATTCCTTCGTCGGCGCCATCGACAGTTCGCTGATCCTGGAAACCGTGCGCACCGGCGTCGCCGGCATCGGCCGCGGCGACCGCATCCTGCGCCTCTGATCCGCACACCGCATTCCGCTCCAGCCCGCAGCACCGCATAAACCTACACAGCACAAGGGAAAACCCATGAAAGTCTTCTACGACAAGGACGCAGACCTGTCCCTGATCAAAGGCAAGAAAGTCACCATCGTCGGCTACGGTTCGCAAGGCCATGCCCACGCACAGAACCTGTCGGATTCCGGCGTCAAGGTCACGGTCGGCCTGCGCAAGGGCGGCGCGTCGTGGAAGAAGGCGGAAGGCGCCGGCCTGAAGGTGAAGGAAGTGGCCGACGCGGTGAAGGGTGCCGATCTGGTCATGATCCTGCTGCCGGACGAAAACATTCCGCAGGTGTATTACGGTGACGTCGAGCCGAACATCAAGAAGGGCGCGACCCTGGCGTTCGCCCACGGCTTCAACATCCATTACAACCAGGTCATCCCGCGCGAAGACCTGGATGTCGTCATGGTCGCCCCGAAGGGCCCGGGCCACACCGTGCGCTCCGAGTACCTGCGCGGAGGCGGTGTGCCGTCGCTGATCGCCGTGTACCAGGACAAGTCGGGCAAGGCGCGCGACCTCGCGCTGTCGTACGCAGCTGCGAACGGCGGCACCAAGGGCGGTGTGATCGAAACCTCGTTCCGCGAAGAGACCGAAACCGATCTGTTCGGCGAGCAGGCCGTTCTGTGCGGTGGTCTGGTCGAACTGATCAAGGCCGGCTACGAAACGCTGACCGAAGCCGGTTACGCGCCGGAAATGGCCTACTTCGAATGCCTGCACGAAGTGAAGCTCATCGTCGACCTGATCTTCGAGGGCGGCATTGCCAACATGAACTACTCGATCTCGAACAACGCGGAATACGGTGAATACGTCACCGGCCCGCGCGTGATCGCCGGCGAAGCCCGCGCTGCGATGAAGGAGTGCCTGGCCAACATCCAGAACGGCAACTACGCGAAGAACTTCATTCTCGAAGGCCGCACCAACTATCCGGAGATGACCGCCCGTCGTCGCCTGACCGCCGCCCACGAGATCGAGAAGGTCGGCGCGCAGCTGCGCGGCATGATGCCGTGGATCACCAAGAACAAGCTGGTCGACCAGTCGAAGAACTGATTGGCGTCTCGCCTGGCCCGGCGGTTCCGGCACTTGCGTGCCCGGACCGCCGGGCCTTTTGCATTCCAGGCCGGGCGATGCGGCGCACTCGAGGGGCTCTCGCGTCACCATTGAACGCTTCCGCGATGCGCGTCATCCTGATACGTTCGGGGCGGCTCGCAGCCTGTCGTCAGTTCGCGGCGCCGGGGCGAATTTGTCCATGAAGCGGGCGTCGCGAGCATCGGGGGCCGAACCGGCCTGAAACGCAAAAACCGTGCGGCGGTGATCCCGCGCATGGTTCGTCGGAGTGAATGCATGTCCGAATACGACCCGCAATACATCAAGCCTGCGGATCCGGTGAAACGCCGGCGCGGCATCTACATCCTGCCCAATCTGTTCACGACGGCGTCATTGTTCGCAGGTTTCTACGCCATCGTGCAGGCGATGAATGGACGCTACGAATACTCGGCGGTCGCCATCTTCATCGCCATGGTGCTCGACGGACTCGACGGCCGCGTCGCGCGGCTCACCCATACGCAATCGGCCTTCGGCGCCGAATTCGATTCGCTGTCCGACATGGTGTCCTTCGGTGCCGCTCCGGCGCTGATCGCCTACGAGTGGGCGATGCGCGGTCTGGGCAAATGGGGCTGGATCGCCGCCTTCATCTACTGCGCCGGTGCCGCGCTGCGCCTGGCCCGTTTCAACACCAATCTGGGCACCGTGGACAAGCGCTACTTCCAGGGCCTGCCCAGCCCGGCCGCTGCGGCGCTGGTGGCCGGCCTCGTCTGGGTGGCGACGGACAACGGCTACACCGGACCGGACATGCGCTGGGCGGCCTTCGTCATCACGCTGTTCGCCGGCCTGACGATGGTGAGCAACGTGAAGTTCTGGAGCGGCAAGGACATCAACCTGCGCCGCAGCGTGCCCTTCATCGTCATTTTCGGTTTCGTGCTGGCCTTCGTCGCCGTGTCGGTGAACCCGCCGGTGGTGCTGTTCAGCCTGTTCGTCGCCTACGGGCTGTCCGGCTACGTGATGTGGCTGGTCCGTTTCTCGCGACAGAAGCCGCAATCGCCCTCGCCTCCGCCGCCCGAGGCTTGAGCTGGCGCGCCGTTGTCGCGGTGCGGCCCGGCGACTATATTCGCGACCCTGAGCCGTTCACGGCCCATTGCCTGTTTGAAGAACCGATCTTGTGTGTCCGCACCACGACGGATGCACCCCGGAGACTGCCATGACTGATCGCCTCATCATTTTCGACACCACGCTGCGCGACGGCGAACAGAGCCCGGGCGCCTCGATGACGCGCGACGAGAAACTGCGCATCGCCCGCCAGTTGGAAAAGATGCGGGTGGACGTGATCGAGGCCGGCTTTGCCGCTGCGTCGAATGGCGATTTCGAATCCGTGCGCGCGGTGGCCGAGGCGATCCGCGAGTCGACGGTCTGTTCGCTGGCGCGCGCCAGCGAGAACGACATCCGTCGCGCCGGCGAGGCGATCAAGCCGGCAGCCAGCGGGCGCATCCACACCTTCATCGCGACCAGCCCCATCCACATGGAGAAGAAGCTGCGGATGAGCCCCGACCAGGTGGTCGAGCAGGCGATCAAGGCGATCGGCTGGGCGCGGGAGTACACCGAGGATGTCGAGTTCTCGGCCGAGGACGCGGTGCGCTCCGACATCGACTTCCTGGTGCGCGTGTTCACCGAGGTGATCAAGGCCGGCGCGAAGACGATCAACGTGCCGGACACCGTCGGCTATTCGGTACCGGCGCAGTGGGCAGAGCGCATGCGCATCCTGATCGAGCGCGTCCCGGGTGCCGACAAGGTAGTGTGGTCCACGCACTGCCACAACGACCTCGGCATGGCGGTCGCCAATTCGCTGGCCGCAGTAATGGCCGGCGCCCGTCAGGTCGAGTGCACCATCAACGGTCTCGGCGAGCGCGCGGGCAACGCTTCGCTGGAGGAGATCGTGATGGCGGTGCGCACGCGCCGCGACGTGTTCGGTGTCGAGACGCGCATCGACGCGACGCAGATCGTGCCGGCGTCGCGCCTGGTGTCCACCATCACCGGTTATCCGGTGCAGCCAAACAAGGCGGTGGTCGGTGCCAACGCCTTCGCGCACGAATCCGGCATCCACCAGGACGGCGTGCTCAAGCACCGCGAAACCTACGAAATCATGCGTGCCGAGGACGTAGGCTGGAACACCAACAAGCTGGTGCTCGGTAAGCACTCGGGCCGCAACGCCTTCCGCGCCCGACTGACCGAACTGGGCATCGTGGTCGAGTCCGAGGAGCAGCTCAACGTCGCTTTCGCCGCATTCAAGGAGCTGGCCGACAAGAAGCACGAAATCTTCGACGAGGATATCCAGGCGCTGATGAGCGACGAAGCGGTCACGCCGGAGCAGGAGCAGTACAAACTGGTGGCGCTGAGCTCGCGCTCGGAAACCGGGGAACTGCCGCAGTCCGTGGTCACGCTGTCGGACGACGGGCGCGAAGTGAAGGTGTCGTCCAACGGCAGCGGCCCGGTCGATGCCGCCTTCTGTGCCATCGAGTCGGTGGCGAAGAGCGGCGCCGAACTGCTGCTGTATTCGGTCAATGCGATCACCACCGGCACCGATGCGCAGGGCGAGGTGACGGTGCGTCTGGCGCTGGGCGGTCGCATCGTCAATGGCCAGGGCGCCGACACCGACATCATCGTGGCGTCCGCGAAGGCCTACATCAATGCGCTGAACAAGCTGCAGGGCGTGCAGAAACTCAACCCGCAGGGCGAAAGCCCGATCTGAACGACGGCGCGCCGGCTAGCGCGATTGCGCGAGCCGGCTCGGCGCGGTCAGCTTGGAGTAGAACAGGCAGCCGAGGAACAGCGCCACCGACAGCAGTGTGTAGGCGAGGGCCAGCTGTGCCGACGGGCTGCTGTCCGAAGTCGCGCGCACGATGCCTTCGGTGAAGTAAGCGAGGCTGAGCAGCGACATCCATTGATGCGTGTAGCGCTTGCCGCGCAGGATGCCGAACAGCGCGCCGAGCAGCGGCAGTATCTTCAGCACCAGCCACGAACCGCCCGGCCGCAGCGGAGCCAACCACAGCTCCCAGGCGAGGCCGAGCAGGATGAGGGCGATCAGGCTGGACGAGGCCAGCAGGTTCCAGTGTCGTGCGGTCATGGTCAGGCGGTGAGTTTGAGTGCGGTCAGCGCAAGCCGGCGGCCGAGCGCGAAAGCGAGCCGTGCTTCGGCTTCGGACAACTGAGGTCGCCCATCGTGCCCGCTTACGTGGCTGGCGCCGTAGGGCGTGCCGCCGTCCGGCGTGGTCGACAGATCGGGTTCGGAATAGGGCAGGCCGACGATGAGCATGCCGTGGTGCAGCAGCGGCAGCATCATGCTGAGCAGCGTGCTCTCCTGTCCGCCATGCATCGAGGTGGTCGAGGTGAAGACCGCGGCCGGCTTGCCGGCGAGTGCACCGGCCAGCCACTGCGGGCTGGTACCGTCGAGAAAGTACTTCAGCGGCGCGGCCATGTTGCCGAAGCGGGTCGGACTGCCAAGGGCGAGGCCGATGCATTCGTCGAGGTCGCGGGCTTCCGCGTAGGGCGCACCGTTGTCCGGCACGGCCGGAGCGGTCGCCTCGCAGACGGTCGATACCGGCGGTACCGTGCGCAGGCGCGCTGCCGCGCCGTCGACCGAATCGATGCCGCGACCGATCTGGCGTGCCAGGTTCAGCGTCGATCCGTAGCGGCTGTAATACAGGACGAGAATTTCTTTCAATGCGGGCCATCCAGCAGAATGAGGCCCGGAGTGTACAGCTTTGCCGGCCCCGATCTGCTGACGGGCCTGCCACCTTCCCCGATGTCTTCACCGCTGATCGATCTTCTGATTCGTCCTTTTCACGTGCTGGGTGCAGCCGCATCGCGACACCGCGAGGGCCGCGCCGCGCAGTCGGCGGCCGCGCTCGCGTTCGCCTTGCTGTTCGCGCTGGTGCCGCTGATCGTACTGGTGCGTCAGCTGTCCGTCTGGCTGCCGGACGCGCTGCAGTTCGGCAAGCCGCTGCAGGTCTATCTGACCGGGTCCTTGCTGCCGGACGATGCCGGCTCGGCGGTGGTCCGTCACGCGACGCGCTTCGTCGCCAAGGCGCGGCGGCTGTCGCTGGTCGATCTGCTGCTCCTGCTCGGGAGTGCCTGGGTGTGGGTGCGCACCGCCGACCACGCGCTCAATGCGATGTGGCCGCAGCGACCGCCCCGGCGGCTGCGGCGCACTGCGCTGATCTATTTGGCGCTGCCGGTACTCGCACCGTTCGCGCTCGGCGCCGGCACGGCGCTGAGCCTCTACCTCGTCACCGCCTCGCTCGGCATGGTGAATGAACCGGCCTGGGTCAAGGTTTTCCTGCTGCGCAGTGCGGCAGCGCTGGTCACCGCCGGTTTCCTGTTTTTGCTCTACCGGACCCTGCCGCGCGCCGCCGTCGGCCTGCGCCCCGCGCTGTGGGGCGCCGTCGTGGCAACCGCGCTGCTCACGCTGATGCAGAAGGTGCTCAGTCTGTACATCGAGCACATGCCCGGTTATGCGGTGGTCTATGGCGCGCTGGCCACGCTGCCGGTTTTTCTGCTCTGGCTCTACCTGTTCTGGTCCATCGTGCTGTTCGGCGCGGCGGTGACCGCCGTGCTGCACGACCGGAGCGTGCGGCACTCCGGGTGACTCAGGGGCGGCTGGCAGGATCGGACCGACCACCGCTCGTGTTGGCACTCATTTCCTCGATCTCGAACAGTTCGAAGGCCTGCGTCTGCAGGTCGAGATCGGACAGGCGGGCGTCGCCGAGCCGGTAGCGTCCGCCCGAGTTGTGTGCGATGAGCATGTCCCGGCCATTGGCTTCTCCGGGCGGCAGCATGATGCAGGGGTGCGGGCGGTGACTGGTGAGCGGCGGCAGTCGCAGCGCGGGTACGGCGGCGCGCGACCCCGATGCCTCGAACACGACGGTCGCCGCCTGGGCGCCGTGGCTGAGCAGCTCCACCCCGACATCGATGGCGCCCGCACTGGCGCTGCGCGCCCAGCGCACGACGCAGATCATCCAGTTGCGACTGCCGCTGCCCTTGATCAGCACCGGCAGGCCGGGCCGGACCAGACCGGTCGGGCCGGTATCGAGGCGCAGCGCGAAACCGTTCGGGCTGTCGTTCAGCAAGGTCCAGCCGGTGGTCTGGTTGTCCCAGTCGGCGGCTGGATCGCGCCGTTCGAGCAGGTGCCATATCGCGTCGAAGCCGATCAGCATGCGTATCGCCTGGCCACGTTCGCGCCGTGCGTGCTGCCGTCGCGGCATCGCCATCCAGCGCGCCTGCAGGCGGCGTAGCAGACGTCGCGTGCGCGTCTGACCGAGACAGGCGGGCAGGTACATGTCGGCAACGTTGCCGCCTTCGTCGATCAGGTCGAGATGATGGGCCAGCACCTGACCGAGCCGCTGGCAGGAGCAGTAGAGGATGTGCGGACCGCGTTCCGGGTCGGGCGCCGCCCGCAGCAGCGGCGTCGGGCCGTGATCGTGCTCGTCGTCTATCCAGAACCAGGAATCGAGGTCGCGATGCGGCGGGTTGGGCTGGATCTGCACGGCGCCCGAGTAGCTGCGCACGTAATCGGCGATGTTGAAGAAATCGGCCGGCGCGAGGTGCGGCGGCTGGGCCAGTTCGAGCGCGATCAATTCGCGGTGCAGCTGTTCGGCGTCCGCCGAGCCGGCGATCTGGGTGGCCGGAGTGGCCATCATGCGGGCGTGCATCAGCAGGGCGTGTGCCGTTGTCCACATGCCTGGCGGTACGTCGGCTGCGGTCAGCGTGCGCAGGGCATAGACGTCGAGCAGGCAGAGCATGGCGTGCCCGGCCGCGCGTGACGGCTTGTGTGCAGCGCGAGCTTGCAGGGCGTCGAGATAGCTGCGCGCAATCTGCATCAGCGCGTCGCACAGCAGATCGGCGGCATCGCGCAGCGTGGCCTGCACGGGCAGCGCGCTGGCGGCAAGCTGCGGCTTCAGTGCCGTTGCGCAGGCCAGCGCGCGGTCATGGAAGATGTCGAGCACGCGTACCCGCGCCGGTGCGTCCATGCGCGCCTGGGCGAGCACGCCGAGGCAGGTGGCCAGCGCGGCTGCCTCGTGCCCGGGATCGCCAGCGGCGGGTGTCGCCAGCCAGTCGAGTACTGTCCGCAGTGGGTCTCCGGTCTTTGCCGAGCGCAAAAGGCTGTCGGGCGCGGCAGGAACGGGGGCGGGGGCGGACATCGGGGCGGGGCGCAAGGACGTGTAGAGCGCTGATTCTAGTAAACTCGTGTTTTGTCTGCGCAGGCCATACGCCTCACTTTCCGTCCGCACCATGAACATGCCCACTCCCTCCGCCCAGTCCAAGGCCGCCATCGACCCCGCCGATCGGCTCATCGTGGCGCTTGACGTGCCCTCTGCGGACCAGGCGCGTGCCACCGTCGACCAGCTCGGCGACGCCGTCCGCTTCTACAAGATCGGCCTCGAACTGTTCATGAGCGGCAATTACTTCGAACTGCTCGATTGGTTGATCGCGCGAAACAAGAAGGTTTTCGTCGACCTGAAGTTCTTCGATGTGCCTGAAACCGTGCGCTCCGCGGTGCGCGCGCTGTCGTCCAGCGGCGCCACCTTCGCCACCATTCACGGCAATCAGGCCATCATGGAAGCCGCCGGCGCCGACAAGGGCGCACTGAAGATACTCGCCGTCACCGTGCTCACCAGCCTGGACCGGGGTGATCTCGACGATCTGGGCTTTGCCTGCGACGTCGATGCGCTGGTGCTGTCGCGTGCGCGGCGCGCGCTGGCCGCGGGCTGCGACGGGGTCGTGTCGTCGGGACTGGAGGCGCCGCACATTCGCGCCGAGCTGGGCGAGCGCATCCTGGTGGTGACACCGGGCATCCGGCCGGTCGAGAACCGCCCGGTCGATGATCAGAAGCGCACGGTCGATGTCGCGCAGGCGCTGACCAACGGCGCCGACTACCTGGTGGTCGGGCGGCCGATCCGCAATGCGGCCGATCCGGCGGCGGCCGCCTGGCGCATGCAGGAACAGATCGCGCAGGCGCTCGGCCAGCGCTGATCTTCGGCAGGTGCGCGTCATCAGCCCTTCGGATGATGATGCGCCGGACGCCCTTGCTGCATACTCGTTGCGTCTTCCCTTCCCATCGGGCCCTGCCCGCGCGCGAGTGCTGGCGTCAATACACTCGTTCTCCGCAATGACACGCGTCGGCCGCATCGGCCTCGCCGTGCGCATGCTCTTGATCTTCTGTTCACTGCTGCTGTGCGGGCTGGCGCAGGCGGCGTCCGTGCTCGTGCTGTTGAGCGAGCCGGGCGGCGCCTATGGCGAGTTCGCCGAGGCGCTGAAGAACGAGCGCAGTGCCCGCGGTGGTTTCTCCTTGGCGGTGACGACGCGGAGCGATTTCAATGCTGCCGCCCTGACCTCTCACGACGCCGTGATCGCGGTCGGTGCCGGAGCCTTGCGCACTGTGGTGCAGGCGGACGTGCCGACGCCGGTGCTCAGCGTGCTGGTGCCGCAGAGCGCATTCGAGTCGATGCTGACCACGGGCAACACGCGCCGCTGGTCGGCCATACACATCGATCAGCCCTTCATCCGCCAGGTCGACCTGATACGCATCGCGCTGCCCGAGGCCCGACGGATCGGCGTGCTCTTCGATGCCGCCGACCCGGAGCGCCTGCAGCCCTTGAAGAATGCAGTTGCGGGCACCTCGATGCAGATATCGAGCGGCAGTTTCACCGGCGAGTCGTCGCTGTTCGCTGCGTTGTCGCAGGTACTCGACAACGCCGACGTCTTCCTGGCGCTGCCCGATCCGCAGGTGCACAACGCGGGAACCATACGCAATCTTCTGCTCACTTCGTTTCGTGCGCGCGTGCCGGTCGTCGGCTTCTCGGCGGCGTACGCGCGTGCTGGCGCCGTCATGTCCCTGTACTCGACGCCGGAGCAGATCGCCCGCCAGACGGCGGACGCGATCGCTTTCTGGATGCGCGAGCGCACCTGGCCGACGCCGCGCCATCCTCGACATTTCACCGTGTCGGTCAACGCGCACGTCGCGCGCTCACTCGGGCTGCGCATCGAGGATGGCGATGCATTGCGCGACAAATTGGTCCGCCAGGAGCGTCTGCCATGAAACGCTGGGGCATTCGGCAACGCGTGCTGCTGGTCGCGCTGGCGCCGGTCGTCGTGTTCGGCATCGCGGCCGGCATCTGGATGGTGCTGCACCGGTTGGCCGAACTTGAGAACGGCCTGGTCGAGCGCGGCCGCGCGACTGCGCGGCAAGTGGCGGCCACTGCCGACTACGGGGTGTTTTCCGGCAATACCGAGTCGCTGGTGTCGCTGATCGAAGCGGCGCGTCGCGAGCGCGACGTAAGCGGCATCATGGTTTCGAGTCGTGATGGCGACCTCGTGGTGTCTGGCGGCGAACTCAGTCCGGAAGCCTACTTGCCGGGCAGGCGCCCGGCGGGGCTTGCGCTGATCGAGCTCGAACATTCGTTGATGTTCGTCGAGCCGATACTGCGCAGTGCGGTACTCGACGATCCGGACGTGTTCGACGGTCTGAGCGAGATGCCGGCCGATCGGCAACCGGTGGGCTGGGTGCTGGTCGAGGTGTCGCGCCAGCGGGTCGAGGCGATGAAGGGTGATTTCATCGTCACGACGGCCATCGTCGTGGCCGCTGCACTTTTGGCGGCGAGCGCGTTCGCGATGCGCATCAGCCAGACGGTGACCGGGCCGGTGCGCGAAGTGTCGCGCGCGGTACGCCGCATCGGCGAGGGAGATCTTTCTGCGCGGGTGTCGGTATTTGGCGGGGGGTCGCTGCGCGTGCTGGCCGAGGGCGTGAACGGCATGGCTGAGCGCCTGCTGCGCGCACGCGACGAACTCGAGGCAAGGATTGCGGATGCCACCCGCCAGCTGCGCAGCCGCACCGACGAGGCGGAGCGTGCCAATCATGCGAAGTCGCGTTTCCTCGCCGCCGCCAGCCATGACCTGCGGCAGCCCATGCACGCGCTGGGACTGTTCGTGGCCGAACTGGCCGAGCGCCTGCGCGGATCGGAACACCGCACGCTGATCCGGCAGATTGAGGAATCGGTCGGCGCCATGGAAGATCTGCTCGACGCACTGCTCGACATGTCCAAGCTCGACGCCGGCGGCGTGACGGTGCGCCGGTCGGAATTTCCGCTGCAGCCAATGCTTGCCCGCATCGTCGAGGACTTTGCCGCCGATGCGCTGCAACGCGGCTTGCGGCTGAAGCTCCGGGCAACCGATCTGTGGGTCGAGTCGGACCCCTTGTTGCTTGAACGCATCATGATCAACCTGCTGTCGAACGCGGTGCGCTACACGCAGCGCGGCGGCGTACTGGTGGTCGTGCGGCGGCGCGGCGCCAGTGCGGTGATCGAGGTGCGCGACTCGGGGCCGGGTATACCGCCCGAGGCGCACGACATGATTTTCGAGGAGTTCTATCAGCTGCAGAACCCGGCGCGGGCGCGCGGCCAGGGCCTCGGCCTGGGTCTTGCCATTGTGCGCCGTCTGACCGGTCTGCTCGGGCATGACGTGGCGATCCGCTCGCGCGCGGGGCGCGGCTCGGTGTTCTCGATCGAAGTGCCGGTCGTCGCCGGGCCGGTGGGGCGTCATCAGACGGGCGAGCCGGAGCCGCTGCAGATGCCCCTGTCGGTATTTGTCGTGGTGATCGATGACGATCCGGGGTCGCGCACCAGCATTGCCGGCCTGCTGGCGTCCTGGGGGTGCGAAGTGCTCTGCTCGGCCAACCTCTCGGAGGCGCGCGACATGATGAGACAGCGCGACAAGGTGCCGTCGCTCATCCTGTGCGACTTCCGCCTGGCGGCCGTGGCCAGCGGTATCGACGTGCTCGACGCGCTGCTGGCCGAACAGAGCGGCGACATCGCGGCCGCGCTGGTGACCGGCGACACTGATCCGCAGGTTCGTCGCATGGCCGCCGCGCGTGGCTATCCGGTGCTGCACAAGCCGGTGCGTCCGGCACGCCTGCGTGCGCTGGTGCAGCAGGTCGTGCTCAGGCAGCAGAACCCGGTCGGCTGAGTAGCGGGCGGTCCTTGCGGTAACTCCGGTACTTCGCTAACATCGCGGGTTTTCCTCGTTTCGAAGGAATCGTAATGGTCGTTATTCGCCTCGCGCGTGGGGGTGCCAAGAAGCGCCCGTTCTTCAACATCATCGCCACCGACTCGCGCAATCGTCGCGATGGTCGTTTCATCGAGCGCGTGGGTTACTACAACCCGGTCGCTCCTGAAGGCACCACCAGCCTGTCGGTCAATGCCGAACGTCTGGCCTACTGGCAGAGCGTCGGCGCCCAGCTGAGCCCGACGGTTGCCCGTCTGGTCAAGCAGCAGGCGGCCTGATCAAGCACGTTTCCGAAGCAATGGTCGTACTGGGGCGCATTGCCGCTCCGTTCGGCGTGCAGGGCTGGTTGCATCTGCAGGCCTTTGGCGACGATCCGCAGTCCTGGAAGGTGATCGAGCGTTGGCTGGTCAGCGCCGATGCGGATGCTGCGCGTGAAAGCTGGCGAGAGCTCAAGCTCGATGGCTTCAAGCTGCAGGCCAAGGGGCCTATCGTCCGCTTCGAGGGCTGCAACGACCGGACCGCGGCGGAAAAGCTGGTCGGCCTGTACGTTGCCGCTCAGCGCCACGATCTGCCGGATACGGAAGATGACGAGTACTACTGGGGCGATCTGATCGGCCTCGACGTCGTCAATCAGTCAGGCGTGCGGCTCGGCCGCGTAGACCGGCTGCTGGAAACCGGTGCGAACGACGTGCTGGTCGTGGTCGATGACGCAGCCGGGGCAGGCAAGACCGTAGAGCGCCTCATTCCCTTCGTTTCGGCGGTGGTAAAGGACGTGGACCGTGAAGCAGCGGTCGTGCGTGTCGAATGGGACGCGCAGTGGTAAGTGGTGCGCAAGCGGGGAAGCCGGTCACCTTCGAGGTGATTTCGCTGTTCCCGGAAATGTTTTCAGCCATCGAACGCAGCGGCATCACGCGGCGGGCGATGGAAAGATCGTTGTGGCAGGTCCGGCATACCAATCCGCGCGATTTCGCGACGGACGCGCACCGTACCGTTGACGACCGACCTTACGGCGGTGGTCCGGGCATGGTGATGCTGGCCGAACCGTTGGCCCAGGCGATCGCAAGTTGCAAGGCGCGTCATCCGGCATCGGCCAAGGTCATCCATTTCTCGCCGGCCGGTGAGCGTCTGACGCACCGGCGGGTGATGGATCTGGCAGCGGAGCCGGCGTTGATACTGCTCTGCGGTCGGTACGAGGGCATGGATCAGCGGCTGATCGACCGCGATGTCGATCTGGAGCTGTCTTTGGGTGACTTCGTACTGTCCGGTGGCGAGCTGCCGGCGATGGCGCTGATGGATGCGATCATTCGTCAGTTGCCGGGCGCGCTGAACGATGCAGCGTCCGCGGTCGAGGATTCCTTTGTCGGCGGGCTGCTCGATTGCCCGCACTACACCCGTCCCGAAGTCTGGGACGGCAGGCCGGTGCCCGAGGTGTTGCTGTCCGGCGATCACGCGCGGATACGTCGCTGGCGCGCCGAGCAAGCGCTGGAACTGACGCGCAGGCGTCGTCCAGATCTGCTGGCGCAGGAAGAGAAGTAGTTTTTTGCAGTACGCGGACGGCAGTCGTCATGCCGTTCCCTCAACAAACGCACGCATCACGGTAAACGTGCTCTGCGGCAAGGCAATGCCATAGACCAGGAGTCAAGACATGAATCTGATCCAGCAACTCGAACAGGAAGAAATCGCCCGTCTGGGCAAGAACATCCCCGACTTCGCGCCAGGCGACACCGTCATCGTCAATGTGAACGTGGTCGAAGGCGACCGCAAGCGTGTCCAGGCCTACGAAGGCGTCGTGATCGCCAAGCGTAACCGTGGTCTGAACTCGAACTTCATCGTCCGCAAGATTTCCAGCGGCGAAGGTGTCGAGCGTACCTTCCAGACCTATTCGCCGCTGATCGCGTCGATCGAAGTGAAGCGCCGTGGCGATGTCCGTCGCGCCAAGCTGTACTACCTGCGTGAGCGCTCGGGCAAGTCGGCGCGCATCAAGGAAAAGCTGGCCAAGCGCAGCGCGCCGAAGAGCGCAGCCTGAGATCCGGCTGGCAGCAATAAAAAAGGGACCGCGAGGTCCCTTTTTTATTGCGTGCGCGTCTGGCGCTTGTCGGCGCTTACTTGTGCCCAGGCGGAGTGATTGTGGATGGACTCGAAGTTCTCCACCTCCAGCGTGTAGGCGCGCACCCTTTCCTCGGTGTTCAGCCGGGCGGCGATGTCGCGCACCATGTCTTCGACGAATTTCGGATTTTCGTAGGCGCGTTCCGTCACGTACTTCTCGTCCGGGCGTTTGAGCAGGCCGTACAGATCACAGGAGGCCTCCTGTTCGACGATGTCGATCAGGTCCTCGACCATCAGATTGCCTTCGATGACGGCGTCTATCGTCACGTGTGAGCGTTGGTTGTGCGCCCCGTACTGCGAAATTCTCTTCGAGCAGGGACACAGGCTGGTAACCGGCACCAGCACGCGCAGCGTGAAGGTATAGCCACCGTTAGAGCCGACACGCGCGGTGAAACCGACCTCGTAGTCGAGCACGCTCTGTACGCCCGACACCGGTGCCGATTTCCGGCGGAAATAGGGGAAGCGCAGCGATATTTCGCCGCTGTCGGCTTCCAGACGATCGAGCATGTTACGGACCAGTGTCTCAAAGGCCGGTGGAGCGAGCGGGGTGTCCAGACCGTTCAGCAACTCGACGAAGCGCGACATGTGCGTGCCTTTCAGATGGGCAGGCAGGCTGACGAACAAGCCGCATTCGGCCACGGTGCCCTGTACCCAGCCATCGCGGCCACGCACGCTGATCGGGTGACGGATGCCGCGGATGCCGACTTTCTCGATCGGCAGTTCGCGCGGGTCCAGCGTGTTCTGGACGTCGGGAATGGCGTGCGGATCGCGAGCATTCATGCTGAACCCCTGGTTTCTCTACATGATCATTTGTTGCATGTAGATTAACATCGGGTTCTGCTCCACTCAAGCCGGAATGCACGAAAAAAAGCCCGGCAGCGCCGGGCTTTTGCCTTCCGCGAAGCAGGGGCTTCAGTGCGTCAGCGCGTTCAGCGCCGCGGCCACCTGGGTGCGTACCCCGGCGGTGTCGAGCCCGACTTCGGCATAGAGCAGTGCCGGATCCCCGTGATCGACGAAGCGATCGGGCAAGCCGATGCGCAGCACGCGACAGGACAGGCCCGCGTTGTGAATCACCCGCTCGACCTCCGCGCCAGCACCACCGATGAGCGCGTTTTCCTCCAGCGTCACGATGAGCCGGTGCTTCTGAGCGAGCTGGATCACCAGGGCTTCGTCCAGTGGCTTGGCAAAGCGCATATTGGCCACGCTGGCATCGAACTCGTCTGCAACCGCAAGCGCCGGCGTCAGCATGGCGCCGAAGGCGAGCAGGGCGGTCTCACCCTGACCGGAGCGCCGAAGTTCGCCGCGACCGATCGGCAACGCCGTCATCGTGTCCCGCGGTACAACGCCGGGGCCGCTGCCACGCGGGTAACGCACCGCAGTGGGCCCCTTGTGCATGTACGCGGTGTAGAGCATCTGACGACATTCGTTCTCGTCGCTCGGCGTCATCACGACGAGGTTGGGCAGGCAGAGCAGATAGGACAGGTCGAAGGCGCCGTGGTGGGTGGCGCCGTCGGCACCGACCAGACCGGCACGGTCCAGCGCCATCATGACCGGCAGGTTCTGCAGGCAGATATCGTGGATGAGCTGGTCGTAGGCGCGCTGCAGGAAGGTCGAGTAGATCGCGACCACCGGCTTGATGCCTTCGCAGGCAAGTCCGGCGGCAAAGGTGAGCGCGTGCTGCTCGGCGATGCCCACGTCGAAATAGCGCTGCGGGTACTCTGCGGCGTAGCGCACCATGCCCGAGCCTTCGCGCATCGCCGGCGTGATCGCCATCAGCTTGTCGCAGCGGGCAGCCATGTCGCACAGCCAGTCGCCGAACACCTGGGTGTAGGTCAGCTTGCCACCGCCCTTGCCGGTCTGGATGCCGGCATGGTGATCGAACTTGCCGACGCCGTGATAGAGGATGGGGTCGGCCTCGGCCAGCTTGTAGCCGTATCCCTTCTTCGTGATCACGTGCAGGAATTTCGGGCCCGGCAGTTCGCGCAGGTTCTCCAGCGTCGGGATCAGCGCGTCGAGGTCGTGGCCGTCGATCGGGCCGTAGTAATGGAAACCGAATTCCTCGAACAGCGTGCCCGGCGTGATCATGCCCTTCACGTGCTCTTCCGCCCGCTTGGCGAATTCGCGCAGCGAGGGTGCGATTTCCAGAACCTTGGCGCCGGCCCGGCGGGCGGCGTTGTAGGTGTGACCGGACAGCAGGCGGGTCAGATACTTGTTCAGCGCGCCGACCGGCGGCGAAATCGACATGTCGTTGTCGTTGAGGATGACCAGCAGGTCGGCGTCCTCGACACCCGCGTTGTTCAGTGCCTCGAAGGCCATGCCGGCCGTCATCGCGCCGTCACCGATCACGGCGATACTGTGCCGCTTCTGCCCCAGGGCGCGGGCGGCTATGGCCATGCCCAGTGCGGCCGAGATTGAGGTCGACGAATGCGCCGTGCCGAAGGTGTCGTAGGTGCTTTCGCAGCGGCGCGGAAATCCGCTCACGCCCTTGTACTGACGCAGCGTCGCCATGCCTTCCCGGCGACCCGTGAGTATCTTGTGCGCGTAGGTCTGATGACCGACGTCCCAGACGATGCGGTCGTCAGGAGTGTTGTAGACGCGGTGCAGCGCCACCGTCAGCTCCACCGTGCCGAGATTGGACGACAGGTGACCACCGGTGCGCGACACCGATTCGACCAGAAAGGCGCGCAGTTCCGTGGCGAGCTGAGAAAGCCGTCGGCTGTCGAGTTTGCGGACATCGGCCGGCGAGTCGATCGTTTCCAGCAGCGGGTAGGCGCTCATCGTGTGCAGGGATCTGTCCATATCAGTGTTTCCTCGTCAGCACGAAATCCGCCAGTTCGCGCAGGCGACGCGCCTCGTCCCCGAAGGGTGAGAGGCTGTCGATCGCTTCGGCGTGCAGCTCGCGAGCGCGCTCACGCGCGCGCACAAGTCCCAGCGTGCTGACGTAGGTCGGCTTGTTCGCGGCGGCGTCCTTGCCGGCCGTCTTGCCGAGTGCCTCGGTACTGGCCTCGCAGTCGAGCACGTCGTCGACCACCTGGAAAAGAAGGCCGACGGTACCTGCATAGTGGTCCAGTCGCGCCTGCGCGTCTACGTCCAATTGTCCGCAGGCGGCACCGAGGCGCACCGCACAGCGGATCAGGGCGCCGGTCTTGTGGATGTGCATGAATTCGAGTTCTGCCACGCCGAGCGCGATGCCGACCGACGCCAGGTCGATGGCCTGACCGCCGGCCATGCCGCGCGAGCCCGAGGCGATAGCGAGCTGGCTGACCATCCGGACCCGGGTTTCAGCCGCAACGTCGCAGTGCTCCGACAGCAGCAGGAAGGCGAGTGACTGCAGGCTGTCACCGACCAGCAGTGCGGTGGCGTCGTCGTACTGCACGTGCACGGTGGGCTTGCCGCGGCGCAACACGTCGTCGTCCATGCAGGGCATGTCGTCGTGTACCAGCGAATAGGCGTGTATCAGCTCGACCGCGCAGGCGGCGGCGTCGAGTGCCGCGCTCGAGGCGCCGGACAGTGCGCCGGCCGCGTGACAGAGCAGCGGACGCACGCGCTTGCCGCCGCCAAGCACTGCGTAGCGCATGGCGTCATGCAGGCGCGACGGCGCCACTGCTGCGGCGGGCAGGAAGCGGTCGAGGGCGGCTTCGGTACGCGTCTGGACGGCAGCGACCCAGTCGGCGAAAGAGGGTACGGCCTCAGTCATGATCGCCATCGCCAACCGGCAGGTCGCGCAGCAGACCGTCTTCCAGCATCTGCACCTTCTGTTCGGCCGCGCTGAGCGCGGTCTGACAATGGCGCACCAGTTCGACGCCGCGCTGATAGCGTTCGAGCGCGCCGTCCAGCGGCAGCTTGCCGTCCTCCATCGCACGGACGATGGCTTCGAGCTCTTCGATCGCCTGCTCGAAGCTGGCGGGTGCGGAAGCCGCTTCTGCTTTTCTGGTCATGCTGATTAGGGCGTCGGGCAAACTCTGAAAAATAGCTGATCCACATCAGCCGGTCAAACGCGCAAGTGGTTATACTGCCCGGCTTTGTCACGCGTTTGCGTGCATCGTCCGTGGTCGCAGAAACCCTGCGCCGCGGGGTCCGCGATGGCAGGCACGCGGTTTTCCAACTTTGACTTCGGGGGTTGGGGAATGTCCGATATACAGTCCATTACCCGTCTTGAACCGGCGCAATCGCAGTTTCCGGTTTCCTGGTACTTCGATCAGCCGTTGTTCGAACTCGAGAAGCGTGTGCTTTTCGACAACGGGCCGGGCTATGTAGGCCATGAGTTGATGGTGCCGAACGTTGGCGACTATCACACCCTCGGCTGGGCCGACGATGCGCTGATGCTGGTGCGCAACGAGGCCGGCATCGAACTGCTGTCCAATGTGTGCCGCCATCGTCAGGCCTTGATGATGAAGGGGCGCGGCAACACGCCGAACATCGTCTGCCCGGTACACCGCTGGACTTACGACACGCATGGCGAACTGCTGGGTGCGCCGCACTTCCCGAACACGCCCTGCCTGAACCTGAAGCGTCAGCCGCTGCAGAACTGGAAAGGGCTGCTGTTTTCCGGCAAGCGCGACATCGCCGCCGATCTGGCCGGCATGGACGTCGCTCCCGCGCTCGACTTCTCGGGCTACATGCTCGACCACGTCGAGATGCACCAGTGCAACTACAACTGGAAAACCTTCATCGAGGTCTATCTCGAGGACTACCACGTCGAGCCCTTCCATCCAGGGCTGGGCAAGTTCGTCACCTGCGAGGACCTGAGCTGGCAGTTCGCGCGCGACTACTCGGTGCAGCGGGTCGGCGTAAACAACAGGCTCGCCCGCCCGGGCACACCGGCCTACGAGCGCTGGCACCGCGCCGTGCTCGACTTCTATCGCGGCGAAGTGCCGCCGCACGGCGCGATCTGGCTGACTTACTACCCGAACATCATGGTCGAGTGGTATCCGCACGTGCTCGTCGTGAGCACCTTGTATCCGCAGTCGGTCGATCGCACGATGAATGTGGTCGAGTTCTACTACCCGGAAGAGATCGTGCTGTTCGAGCGCGAATTCATCGAAGCCGAGCGCGCGGCCTATATGGAAACGGCGCGCGAGGACGACGAGATCGGCGAGCGGATGGACGCTGGCCGGCGCGCGCTGATGAAGCAGGGACGGTCCGAAGTCGGCCCCTACCAGTCACCAATGGAAGACGGCATGCAGCACTTCCACGAGTGGTACCGGCGCGAAATGGTGGACTATCTTTGAGCGCAGCACGGTACAGCGGGCGTGACGGGGCACTTCGGTGCCCCGTTTTCTTGCCGGAGCAGGCGTCGTGAAGTCACTGTGGATGGTGGCGGCCAGCCTGCTGTTCGCGTCCATGGGCGTGTGCGTGAAGCTGGCCAGCGAGGCGCTGCCCGCCTCCGAAATCGCTTTCTACCGTGCCTTCATTTCCTTGCTGCTGATCGCCGCCGTCATGCGCCTGCGCGGCGCGTCGTTCGCGACACCGCACGCGGCGATGCACCTGAAACGCGGCGTGTCCGGCGCCATTTCGCTCATCCTGTATTTCCAGGCCATCGCACTGCTGCCCTTGCCGACGGCGGTGACGCTGAACTACACGTCGCCGCTGTTCATGGCGGCCTGGCTGGGCTTCACCGTCAGCGGCGAACTGTCAAAGCCGGTCGCGCTGGCGCTGGTGACCGGCTTTGCCGGCGTCGTTCTGGTTCTGCAACCGACGCTGGGCAGCGAGCAGTGGGTTGGCGGCCTGTGCGGCCTCGCTTCGGGGATGATCGCGACCATGGCCTATCTGAGCGTGCGTGACCTCGGTCAGCTGGGTGAGCCGGAATGGCGCACCGTACTCTACTTCTCGCTCTGCTCCTCGGTGTTCGGCGCCGTGTGGGCGCTGATCGACGGCGGCTTTCACCTGCCGGATCAGCGCACCTGTGCACTGCTGCTGGGTGTTGGCGTGTTCGGCGCCGCAGCCCAGCTGTGCATGACCGCGGCGTACAAGGGCGGGCGCACGCTGGTGTCGGCCAGTCTGGCCTACACCACGGTGGCCTTCTCCACGCTATACGGCGTGCTGCTGTGGAACGATGTGCCGTCGGCCGCGGTCTGGCTGGGCATGGTGCTGATTGTCGCGAGCGGCGTGCTGGCGATGCTCAATCCGCCGCCGGCGAAGCTATAGTCGAAGTGCGGGGCGTGCCCCCGCCTCTGTGTCGGCAGACCCCAGGAGGTAAGAAAAATGATCACGAGCGAATACAGCGGCAATCTGGTGACGGTATCGGCCTTCGGTGAATTCACGCTGGCCGACTATCGGGAGTTCGAGGATCTGGTCAATTACCGGATCAAGTTCGAGGGTGTCGTGAACCTGCTGATCGACCTGCGGCAGATGACCGACTTCACGCTCGACATGGCGCTCGAGGAACTGCGTTTTGCCCGCGCGCACAGCCACGATTTCGGACGTGTCGCGGTGATAGCCGGCACGCCGTGGGTGGCGTGGACGGCCTGGCTGTCGCAGGTGTTCGTCGATGCCGACGTGACCGTGTTCGACGACGAAGCGGCCGCGCGCGACTGGCTGGCGGAGACCGTCTGAACGATGAGTGTGCTCATTTCCGCGGCCGAGTTGGCCGCCGCGGCGGGTGATGCCCGCCTGGTCATCGTCGATTGTCGTCACGATCTTGCGCAGCCGGCATCCGGCGAGGCGGCGTGGCGCAAAGCGCACATCCCCGGCGCGCTGTTCATGCATCTGGATCGTGACCTGTCGGCGGCGAAGACCGGCCGCAATGGTCGCCATCCGCTGCCGTCGCCTCAGGATTTCGCCGCGCTGCTCGGGGCGCGCGGCATTTCGCCAGCGCACCGCGTGGTGGCTTATGACGACGCTGGCGGCATGTTCGCTGCCCGCCTGTGGTGGATGCTGCGCTGGGTGGGTCACCGCGATGCCGCGGTGCTCGATGGCGGCCTGAGCGCGTGGAAGGCCGCGGGCGGCGCGCTCGACCAGACCGTGCGCACATTGCCGCCCATGGATTACCCGCTTGGCGCCGTCGAAGCGACCCTCGACGCTGACGCGCTGCTCGCCAACCTGGAGAGCGGCCAACGCCTGCTGGTCGATGCCCGCGCGCCCGACCGCTTCCGCGGCGAGAACGAGACGCTGGATCCGGTCGGTGGGCATATTCCTGGTGCGGTGAACCGCTTCTTCAAGCTCAATATCGGTGACGACGGCCGCTTCAAGCCGGCCGACGTGCTGCGCGCAGAGTGGCATGAACTGATCGGCGGCCGCGATCCGGCTTCGCTGGTCATGCAGTGCGGCAGCGGCGTTACCGCTTGCCACAACCTGCTGGCGCTCGAAGTGGCCGGCCTGTCCGGTGCGCAGCTCTACCCCGGTTCGTGGAGCGAGTGGTGCAGCGATCCGGCGCGGCCGATGACGCGCTGAGCGACGAGCGCATTGCGGAAACGTTGCTCGTGCTGGTCGCCGGGCGGGCGCCCGGGCGCTCGATCTGTCCGTCGGAAGTCGCGCGTGCGCTGACGCCCGACTGGCGCCCGCTGATGCCCAGGGTCCGCGACGTCGCCCGCCGGCTGGCGCGCAAAGGTCGTGTCGTGGTCACCCAGGGCGGCGACGTGCGCGATCCGCGTGCCGACTGGCGCGGGCCGATACGCATCTCTCAGCCGCCGGGCAGCGCGTCCGGTTCGATCTGAGCGAACTGCTCGCCAAGGAAGTCGAGCAGGCGCCTGACCCGCAGCGGCATGTGCCGGCCCGCCGGCAGCATCGCGTGCAGCGGGAAATCCTCGCCGCGCCAGTCGGTCAGCAGTTCGACCAGGCGCCCGGCGTGCAGGTCGTCCACCACGTCCAGCCGTGCCTTGGTCGCGATGCCCAGACCCTGCAGCACCCACTGACGCACCAGCGCGCCGTCGTAGGCGAGCCGGTTGCCCTGCACGCGCACGGTCGTGTCGACGCCGCCACGCTCGAAGCGCCAGGCCAGATGCGGGCGTCCGCTGCGATAGAGCGCGATGCAGTTGTGCTGCGTCAGATCGGACGGCTGCTGCGGCGCGCCGTGGCGTGCGACGTACTCGGGCGAGGCCACCACCACGCGTCGGGTCACGTGCAGCCGGCGCGCGACCAGTGACGAATCCGGCAGCTCTCCATAGCGCACCGCCAGATCGACCCGCTCGCGCACCAGGTCCTGCAGCGTGTCTGATACGTAGAGCGCCAGCCGCACGCCGGGATGCTGTTCGATGAAGTGATCCAGCATGGCCGACAGCGCGCCGCGACCGAGGTCGGACGGCGCCGCGAGGTGGATGTCGCCGGACAGCGTTTCGCGGCCGGCGCCGAGCAGGGCGCGCGCGTCGTCGATGTCGCCGAGCGCCCGTCGGGCATGGTCGCGCAGCAGTTCGCCCTCGGCGGTCAGCCGCATCGAACGGGTGGAGCGCTCGACCAGCCGCGCGCCGAAGGCCGATTCGAGCCGCTTCAGTGCAGCGCTGGCGGCGGCCGGTGTCAGCTGCAACTGCCGTGCGGCGGCGCTGAGCGAGCCGGCGTCGGCGATGCGCACGAACAGTTCGAGCTGGGACAGTGTCAGGTCACGCGGGAGCATGGTGGTTTGATCTTCAAAGATCGCTTGAAGATGTATTGAGCAGACGCCGGATTATCAATCCATCGGCCAGTCGGTAGCATGGTGACCTGCAATCAACAGGAGTCGCACCATGAAAGCCGTTGCGTTCAGGGAGAACCTGCCGGTCGAGCGCGAGGACAGCCTGGTCGATATCGACCTTCCGCGTCCTGAAGCCCGCGGCCGCGATCTGCTCGTGCGCATCGAGGCGATCGCGGTCAATCCGGTCGATACCAAGGTGCGCCGTTTCCATGCGCCGCCGGCCGACGGAGCCTGGCGCGTGGCCGGCTGGGACGCGGCCGGCGTGGTCGAGGCGGTGGGCGAACAGGTGACGCGCTTCCGCCCGGGCGATCGCGTCTGGTACGCCGGCGATCTGACCCGCCAGGGCAGCAACGCCGAGTTCCAGGCGGTGGATGAACGCCTGGTCGGCCGCATGCCGTCCTCGCTCGGCTTTGCCGAGGCGGCGGCGTTGCCGCTGACCGCCATCACCGCCTGGGAACTGCTGTTCGACCGGCTGCAACTGCGTGACGCAGAGGGGCGCTTGCTCATCGTCGGCGCCGCTGGAGGTGTCGGTTCGATCATGATCCAGCTGGCCCGGGCGCTGACCCGCACGACGGTGATCGCCACCGCGTCGCGCAGCGAAACCGCCGACTGGGTGATTCAGCTCGGCGCGCATCACGTGATCGATCACCGCCGTCCGCTGGCCGAGGCGCTGCGCGAGGCCGGCATCGCGTCGGTCACCCATGCGGCCAGCCTGACGCATACCGACCACCACTACCCGCAGATCGTCGAGGCGCTGGCGCCGCAGGGCCGGCTTGGCCTGATCGACGATCCGGCGCATCCGCTCGACGTGCTCGCGCTGAAACGCAAGAGCCTGTCGCTGCACTGGGAACTGATGTTCACCCGTTCGCTCTACCAGACCGACGACATGGCCGAGCAGGGCCGCCTGCTCGACGAGGTGGCCGACTTGGTCGACGCCGGCTGCCTGCGCAGCACGCTGGGCGAGCATTTCGGCGTCATCAACGCGGCCAACCTGCGCCGCGCACACGCACTGCTGGAAAGCGGTCGCGCACGCGGAAAGATCGTGCTTCAGGGTTTCTGATTCTTCTTCCGGCGGCTGCTCAGGCCGCGCCCCCCATCCATCCACGGAGAACCGAATGACTACGCTGTTCGAACCGACCCGACTGGGCGACATCGCCCTCGCCAACCGCATCGTCATGGCGCCGCTGACGCGCAACCGCGCCCAGGCCGGCAATGTGCCGGGGCCGCTCACCGTCGAGTACTACCGCCAGCGCGCGAGCGCCGGCCTCATCATCGCTGAGGCGACGCAGATTTCACCGATGGCGCAGGGCTATCTCGACACCCCGGGCATCCACTCGGCCGAGCAGGTCGCCGGCTGGCGCAAGGTGACCGATGCGGTGCATGCCGCCGGCGGTCGCATCGTGCTGCAGCTGTGGCACGTCGGACGCATTTCGCATACCTCGCTGCTGCCGGGCAGCGCGGCGCCGGTGTCGTCGACCGCGCGTCGGCCCAATGCACAGACCTACACGAAGGAGGGCTTCGTGCCGGTGTCCGAACCCCGGGCGCTGCGTGACGACGAACTGCCGGGCATCGTCGAAGACTATCGCCGCGCCGCGCGCAACGCGATCGACGCCGGTTTTGACGGCGTCGAGGTGCATGCCGCCAACAATTACCTGCTGGACCAGTTCATGCGCGACAGCGTGAACGACCGCAGCGGCCCTTATGGCGGTTCCATCGACAACCGCATTCGTCTGGTCGTCGAGGTGATGCAGGCGGTGGCGGCGGAAATCGGTGCGGCGCGTACCGGCATCCGTCTGTCGCCGATCACCACCTTCAGCGACACGGCGCGTGACAGCAATCCGCAGGCACTTTATGGCCGCCTGGTCGAAGTGCTGGCGCCGCTGGGGCTCGCTTTCGTGCACATGATTGAGGGCGAAACCGGCGGCCCGCGCGAACCGGCCGATCTGGCGCAGCCCTTTGACTATGACGCGCTGAAGAAGGCCTTCGGCGGCGGCTGGATCGTGAACAACGGCTTTGATCGCGCCAGCGCCGAGGCGAAGGTGGCCGCTGGCGAGGCCGACGCGATCGCCTTCGGCAAGCCCTTCATCTCGAATCCGGATCTGGTGCGCCGTCTGCGCGACAACGCGCCGCTGAATCCGCTGCGCGCCGAGCTGATGTACGGCGGCGGCGCCGAAGGCTACACCGACTATCCGGCGCTCGCCTGACGCCTTTTCAGCTTAATCGTCGCTGGCCGGTTCGGGCCGTGTCCACAGCCAGCTGGCCACGACGATCAGGATGAGCCACACGCTGCCGCGTACCCAGGGGGGCACCGGACTGAACCACAGCGTGGTGGCGCTGAACAGCATCATCACGCTGGCCAGCCATTTGGCGCGACGCGGTACCGCGCCGTGTTCGCGCCAGTGGATGATGTGCGGGCCGTACTTCGGATGGGCGAGCAGCTTCGCCTCCAGCGCCGGCCAGCCACGGCCGGCGGCCCAGGCGGCAAGCAGCAGGAAGGGCACGGTCGGCAGTACGGGCAGGAAGGCGCCGATGACGCCCAACAGTACCGACACTGCGGCGAGCAGCCGCCACAGCATCTGACGGGTCCAGTGGATCAAGACGGGCAGGGCGTGATGCGAAAGCCGCATTGTGCCGCAGGCCGGCGCGCGGCGCAGGTTACGAGGACAATCGGGTGGGAAGCCAGCCGGCGATGCGGCGGCGCATCCTTCGATGCGCCGCCCGTCGGCCCGTCCGCGTTTGCGTGCTCAGCGCCGCAGATCGAGCGTGAACGGGAAGTTCGGGTTGCGCTCCTCTGGCGGTGCCGACACCTGGCCCGGCGTGTGGCCCATGGCGAAGAAGCGCGCCAGCCGGCGGCCTTCCGCTTCATAGGAATTGACCGGGAAGGTTTCGAAATTGCGACCGCCCGGGTGGGCGACGTGATACTGGCAGCCGCCCATCGAACGCTTCATCCAGTCGTCTACCAGATCGAACACCAGCGGGCTGTGCGGCGCGATGGTCGGGTGCAGGCAGGCGGCCGGCTGCCAGGCGCGGTAGCGCACGCCGGCGACGAACTCGCCGACGCGTCCGGTGGGCTGCAGCGGAATGCGCCGGCCATTGACCGCCAGCACGTGGCGGTCGTCCACCAGCCCCTGCACCTTCACCTGCAGCCGTTCGACAGAGGAGTCGACATAGCGCACGGTGCCGCCGGGTGCGCCTTCCTCGCCCATCACGTGCCACGGTTCGAGCGCGCTGCGCAGTTCGACCTGAACATTGCGCGCGGCGAAGGCGCCCATCTTCGGGAAACGGAACTCGAAGTGCGGCGCGAACCAGTCCAGTTCCATCGTGTAGCCGAAGCTGCGCAATTCGTCGACGACGTCGCGCAGATCGTCCCAGACAAAGTGCGGCAGCATGTAGCGGTCGTGCAGTTCGGTGCCCCAGCGCTTCAGGCGTGCCGGCTGGTAGGGCTGCTGCCAGAAGCGGGCGATCAGCGCGCGCAGCAGCAGTTGCTGCGTGAGGCTCATGCGCGCGTGCGGCGGCATTTCGAAGGCGCGCATCTCCAGCAGGCCGAGGCGGCCGGTCGGACCATCGGGCGAGAACAGCTTGTCGATGCAGAACTCGGTGCGGTGCGTGTTGCCGGTCGAGTCGACCAGCAGATTGCGCAGGATGCGGTCGATCAGCCAAGGCGGCGTGTAGCCCATGTCGCGTGTGCGGCGCTCGATTTCGGCGAAGGCGATCTCGATCTCGTACACCGCGTCGTTGCGTGCCTCGTCGATGCGTGGCGCCTGGCTGGTCGGGCCGATGAACAGGCCGGAGAACAGGTAGGACAGCGACGGATGGTTGTGCCAGTAGCTGATCAGGCTGCGCAGCAGGTCGGGCCGGCGCAGGAAGGGCGAATCGGACACCGTCGCGCCGCCGAGCACGAAGTGGTTGCCGCCGCCGGTGCCGCTGTGACGACCGTCGATCATGAACTTCTCGGTGGCTAGCCGGGTTTCGTGCGCTGCCTCGTAAAGAAAGGTCGTGCCGGCCACCATGTCGTCCCACGAGTGGTAGGGCTGGATGTTCACCTCCAGCACGCCGGGGTCGGGCGTGATGCGCAGCACTTCGAGGCGGGCGTCGCGCGGCGGCTCGTAACCTTCCAGCACGACCGGGTGGCCGCAGTCGGCGGCGGTCGCCTCGATCGCGGTCACCAGCTCGAGGTAGTCCTCCAGCGCCGCCAGCGGCGGCATGAAGAGGTACATGACGCCGTGGCGCACCTGCGCGCACAGTGCGGTGCGGGTGATCCAGGCAGCCGATTCGAAATCAGCCGGGCGGCGGTCGGTGGCGGGTGCGACCGGGCTGCCGGTGTCCGGCAGGGCGTAGCCCAGCCGCTGCGCGCGGTCGCCGGTCATCGCGGCAAGCGGTGTCTGCATGCGCCAGGCGATGTCACGCCACTGCGGCAGCGCCGTCTGCGGCGCCATCGGGTCGGCGGCATGCACCCAGGGATAGTCGGTGTCCTTCGCCCAGGGCTGGGAGTCGAGCGGCAGCCGGTAGCCGAGCGGCGAATCGCCGGGCACCAGATAGCAGCGTTCGCTGCGCAGGAACCATGGACCGCTCTGCCAGGCGTCGCCGGCCGGCGTGCGTGCCAGCGGCAGCACGTGGCCGACCACGCTGTCCAGGCCCTGGTCGAACACACGGCGCATGCGCTCGCGTTCGAGCGCATCGTCCAGCCGGGCGTCGAAGGGGTCGACGTTGACCGGCAGCTTGCGTTCGCGCCACAGGTAGTACCAGACATCCTCGTAGGCCGGGAAGGCGTGCTTGCCGTCGATGCCGAGCCGGGTCGACAGCACGTTCAGGAAGCGGGCCGCGTCGCCTTCGGTCAGTGCGTAATCGACGGATTCGTCGGCGAACAGGCCGGGGTCTGTCCAGATCGGTTCGCCGTCGCGGCGCCAGAAGCAGGTGAGCGACCAGCGCGGCAGCTGTTCGCCCGGATACCACTTGCCCTGGCCGTAATGCAGCAGGCCGCCCGGCGCGTAGCGTGCCTTCAGCCTGGCCAGCAGTTCGGCGCCGAGCAGGCGTTTTGTCGGCTTTTCCGGCGGTGAATCGGCGGTGGTGTTCCATTCAGCGCCGTCGCGGTCATCCACCGACACGAAGGTGGGCTCGCCACCCATGGTCAGGCGCACGTCGTGCAGTTTGAGATCGGCGTCGATGCGGTGGCCCAGTGTTTCGATGCGCGACCATTGGTCGTCGCTGTAGGGCTTGGTCACGCGTGGCGCTTCCCACACGCGCTCGACCTTCATGTGGTGCTCGAACTCGGACTCGCACTTCTCGCTGAAGCCGCTGACCGGCGCCGCCGACGACGGCTCGGGCGAACAGGCGAGCGGGATGTGGCCTTCGCCGGCGAACAGGCCGGAGGTCGGGTCCAGGCCGATCCAGCCGGCGCCCGGCAGATAGACCTCGCACCAGGCGTGGAGGTCGGTGAAATCCCTCTCCGGGCCGCTCGGGCCGTCCAGCGATTTGACGTCCGGCGTCAGCTGTATCAGGTAGCCCGACACGAAGCGCGCCGCCAGACCGATGTGACGCAGCACCTGCACCAGCGCCCAGGCCGAGTCGCGGCAGGAACCGCTGGCCTTCTGCAGCGTTTCTTCCGGCGTCTGCACGCCGGGCTCCATGCGGATGAGGTAGCGGATGTCGTTCTGCATCTGCTGGTTCAGCGCGACCAGGAAGTCCACGCTGGCACGACCGCCGTTGCACAGCGCGCGCGCGTTATCGACCCAGCGCGAGAATTTCGGCGCGTTGTCGCGTCCGAGCGGCAGCTTGACCAGATAGGGCGTCAGTTCGTGCGTCTGCTCTTCGCTGTAGGCGAACGGAATCTTCTCCGCCTCAGGTTCGAGGAAGAAGTCGAAGGGGTTGATGACCGACATTTCGGCCACCAGGTCGATCTCGATACGCAGTTCGCGTGTGCGCTCCGGGAACACGATGCGGGCGAGGTAGTTCGACTGCGGGTCCTGCTGCCAGTTGATGAAGTGCTCGCCCGGCGTCGCCTTCAGCGAGTAGGACAGGATGGGTGTGCGCGCGTGCGGTGCCGGACGCAGTCTGACCACCTGCGGGCTGAGCATGACCGGACGGTCGTAGCGGTAGTGGGTGACGTGGTTCAGCGCGACGTGGATGGACACGGAGGACTCCGGTTGCGTACTGGAAAGGGGTTGATGGCTTCAAGCAATTAGTGTGCGCAGGCCAAGTGCATGATTTTCATGCAGCTTTGTTTCAGTATCCTTCCGTGTGTGGGGCGGCCGGCGTGTGCGCGCACCGGCGCTGTGCATCAGTGGAAAGTCCGTCGTCGCTATTTGAGGCCGAGTCGTCGAGCAAGCTTGTGCAGATTGCTCGGGTCGACGTCGAGCCGCCGGGCAGCGTCGGTCCAGTTGCCGCCGCATGCATCGAGCGCCGCCCGCACCATCCGGCGTTGGGTCGCGTCGACGGCATCGCGCAGCGGCATCACGGCAACTGGCGTCGCTTCGGTGGCGGACACGGGCGCCTGCACGCTGGCCAGCGCCGGCCCGTCGAGATCGAGCAGTTCGGCCGGCAGGGACACGATGTCGGTGCGCGCGGCGCCACGGCTCACCACCTTCAGCGCGGCGCGGCTGATCACATGTTCCAGCTCGCGCACATTGCCCGGCCACGGATAGCGACAGAGCGCGTCTTCCGCCTCCGGCGACAGACGCAGGCTGCGCAGGCCGAGGCGGGCGCGGTTCAGTTCGAGAAAGCGGCCGGCCAGCAGCAGCACGTCACTGCCGCGCTCGCGCAGCGGCGGAATCGGCACCGGGTAGACCGACAGCCGGTGATAGAGGTCGGCGCGGAAGGCGCCCTCGCGCACGCTGTCGCGCAGCGTGCGGTTGGTGGCGGCGATCACGCGCACGTCGACGCGTCGCGGCTGGTCGGCGCCCAGGCGCTGGATTTCGCCGTTCTGCAGCGCACGCAGCAGCTTGGCCTGAACGGTCAGTGGCAGTTCGCCAACTTCGTCGAGGAAGAGCGTGCCGCCGTCGGCCGCCTCGAAGCGGCCCGGGCGGTCCGTGGTGGCGCCGGAGAAGGCGCCCTTCACGTGGCCGAACAGTTCGCTTTCGGCCAGCGATTCCGGCAGCGCCGCGCAGTTCACGTGGACCAGCGGCTGCGTGGCGCGGCGCGAATGGCGGTGCAGGTGACGGGCGAACAGCTCCTTGCCGACGCCGGTTTCGCCCAGCAGCAGCACCGGCAGCTCGGACTCGGCGACCACCTTCAGTTCGTGCAGCAGACGCTGGATCACGTCGCTGTGGCCAATGATTTCAGCCTCGTCCTCCGTGGTGCGTGTGCCTGACGGTTCGCCGCCACGCGACAGGCGCAGCGCGTGCAGGTCCTGTTCCAGCCGGGTCACGCGCACCGCCGCCTCGACCAGCAAGGTGTAGCGACGCAGGTCATCGCGCGCCGCTTCGGTGAAGGTGCCGGTCTGCAGCGCGTCCAGCGTGAGCGCGCCCCAGGTCTGTCCCTCGACGTGCAGGCTGGTGCCCATGCAGTCGTGTACCGGCAGTGGCTCGCCGACGCGGGTGTCGAGCAGGCCGTCATAGGGGTCGGGTAGCGTGCTGTCGTGATCGAAGCTGGTGATGTCGCGGCGCGACAGGATGGTGGCCAGTCGCGGGTGCTGACCGACGACGAAGCGCCGACCCAGTGTTTCGCGCACCAGACCGTCGACCGCCAGCGGGCGCAGACCGTCCTCTTCCAGCTTCAGCAGCGCGACCGCGCCGCAGTCGAAGTGGGCGCGCAGGCTGGATACCAGACGCTGCAGGCGCACCGCGGGCGGCAGTTCCGACACTAGGTCGGCGAGCAGCAGGGATTCCATCATGGTTTTCATGACCCTTTCAGGGTTCTAAATACCGTTCGTGGTGAGGGTCCAAAATACCTTTATTTTCGTATCTTGTTGATTTTATTTGATCGAAGCATGTGGCCCGGACCTTGCGAAGTGGGGGTGTCTTCTTCCACACGAGGCTCTCGCCATGAACCTGATCGAACAATCCCTCGGCGCGCTGGCGCGCAGCATTCCCGGCGCCACCCAGGTATTCCACGAACACAAGCTGGACTTCTGCTGTGGCGGCAAGCACAGCTTGCAGGAAGCAGCGGCCGAGCGCGGCATCGACGCGCAACCCATCGTCGACCGCCTGCGCACCCTTGCGTCGCTGGCCACGCGCGAGGAGCGCGACTGGCGCACGGTGCCGGCGGCGACGCTGATCGAGCACATCCTGTTCCGCTTCCATGACCGCCATCGCGAACAGCTGCCGGAGCTGACCCGCCTCGCGCGCCGGGTCGAACAGGTGCATGGCGATCGTCCGGACTGCCCGAACGGCCTCGCCGATCATCTGGCAGCGATGCAGCAGGAACTGGAAAGCCATATGCAGAAGGAGGAACAGGTGCTGTTCCCGATGCTCGCCCGCGGACACGCTGTGGCAGTGCAGGGGCCAGTCACGGTGATGCGCAACGAGCACGACCAGCACGGCGAAGCGCTGCAGCGGCTGGAAGCGCTGACCAACGACATCACGCTGCCGCGCGGCGCCTGCAACACCTGGCGCGCGCTCTACGTCGGCCTGGCCGCGCTGCGCGAAGACCTGATGGAACACATCCACCTGGAGAACAACATCCTGTTCGAGGGGCTGAATCCGGCACCGGCCGAGGCGGAGACCGCTCATGGGTAACTATCGCAGGCTGTGGTTCACGCTGATCGGCGTGCTCATCGTCACCTTCTCGCTGCTCGGTTACTACGGCGTCGAGGTGTATCGCAGCGCGCCGCCGATACCGCAGCAGATCGTCAGCGACGACGGCCGGGTGCTCTACACGCACGACGGCATTCTCGACGGCCAGACCGCCTGGCAGTCGGTCGGCGGCATGCAGCTCGGCTCGATCTGGGGGCATGGCGCTTACCAAGCGCCGGACTGGACCGCCGACTGGCTGCACCGCGAACTGCTGGCCTGGCTGGATCTGGCCGCGCAGGACGCGCACGGCAAGCCTTATGCCGAGCTCGACGCCGACACGCAGGCGCTGCTCGCGGCGCGTCTGAAGCGCGAGTACCGGCGCAACACCTACGACGCCGCAAGCGGCATCGCCACCGTATCGACACTGCGCGCGAAGGCGATCGAGCACACCGCCGCTTACTACGCCGAGCTGTTCGGCGACGCACCGGCGCTGCAGGGCTCGCGCGAAAGCTATGCGATGAAGGAAAACACGCTGCCCGATCCGCAGCGGCGCGCGCAGCTTGCCGGCTTCTTCTTCTGGACCGCCTGGGTGGCCGCGACCGAGCGGCCCGGCACCCGCGCCACCTACACCAACAACTGGCCGCACGAACCACTGATCGGCAACGCGCCGACCGCGGAGAACGTCGTGTGGTCCATCGTCAGCGTGGTGGTGATGATGGCCGGCGTCGGCTTCCTGATCTGGGGCTGGTCCTTCCTGCGCAAACAGGACGAGAGCGACCCGGCCGCGCCGGCGCAGGACCCGCTGACGCGCGTCGCGCTGACGCCGTCGCAGCGGGCGCTCGGCAAATACCTGTTTCTGGTGGTGGCGCTGTTCGTGTTCCAGGTCATGCTGGGCGGATTCACTGCGCACTACACCGTCGAGGGCCAGACCTTCTACGGAATCGACGTGTCGCAGTGGTTCCCGTATTCGCTGGTGCGTACCTGGCACATCCAGAGCGCGCTGTTCTGGATCGCCACCGGCTTCCTCGCCGCCGGGTTGTTCCTGGCGCCGCTGATCCACGGCGGGCGCGATCCGAAGTTCCAGAAGCTGGGTGTCGATGTGCTGTTCTGGGCGCTGGTCGTGGTGGTCGTCGGCTCCTTCGTCGGCAACTACCTGGCGATCGCGCAGATCATGCCGCCGGAGCTGAACTTCTGGCTCGGTCACCAGGGCTACGAGTACGTCGACCTCGGCCGTGTGTGGCAGATCGGCAAGTTCGTCGGCGTCGCGCTGTGGCTGGTGCTGATGCTGCGCGGCATGGTGCCGGCGCTGCGCACGCCGGGCGGCGACAAGAACCTGCTCGCGCTGCTGACCGCGTCGGTGGTGGCGATCGGCCTGTTCTACGGCGCCGGCTTCGCCTACGGCGAGCGCACCCATCTGTCGGTGATGGAGTACTGGCGCTGGTGGGTGGTGCACCTGTGGGTAGAAGGCTTCTTCGAAGTGTTCGCCACCACCGCACTGGCCTTCATCTTCTCGACGCTCGGCCTGGTGTCCGGCCGCATGGCAACGGCGGCCAGCCTGGCCTCCGCCTCGCTGTTCATGCTGGGCGGCGTGCCCGGCACCTTCCACCATCTGTACTTCGCCGGCACGACCACGCCGGTGATGGCGGTCGGTGCCTCGTTCAGCGCGCTCGAAGTGGTGCCGCTGGTCGTGCTCGGTCACGAGGCGTGGGAGAACTGGCGCCTGAAGGACCGCGCGCCGTGGATGGCGAAGCTGAAGTGGCCGCTGATGTGCTTCGTCGCGGTGGCCTTCTGGAACATGCTCGGTGCCGGCGTATTCGGCTTCATGATCAACCCGCCGATTTCGCTGTACTACGTGCAGGGTCTGAACACGACGCCGGTGCATGCCCATGCCGCACTGTTCGGGGTGTATGGCTTCCTCGCTCTCGGCTTCACGCTGCTGGTGCTGCGCTACGTCCGGCCGCAGCTGGAGTTCGGCGAGCGTCTGATGAAGACCGGCTTCTGGGGGCTCAACCTGGGTCTGGTGCTGATGATCGCCACCAGCTTGCTGCCCATTGGTCTGATCCAGTTCCACGCCAGCGTCAGTCAGGGGCTGTGGTACGCACGCAGCGAGGCATTCATGCAACAGCCGCTGCTCGAAACGCTGCGCTGGGTGCGCACCTTCGGCGACGTGGTGTTCATCGTCGGCGCGCTGGCGCTGGCCTGGCAGGTGGTCAGCGGCGTGTTCGGGCGTTCCGCTCGCGCCGCTGCACCGGCTGCCGCGCTGGCGGGGGCCCGTCGATGAACTGACTGTACCGTCCTCCCTCCTTGTCGTCACGCATCGGCAAGGTTGGGGCGCCGTGCCGCGAGGCCGGCGCCCTTTTTTTGGTCCGGCCGGCTGACCTGTGCCCGATTGCAGGGGCGATTCTGCCCCGCCGCTGGCGGATTCCGTTCGGTGCCGTTGATCCTCGGTCCTTGCGCGGCATTGGATTTCCGTGCGGCGGTTCGAGTGAAATCAGGCTGGGATGGAGTGTGAAAAAAACTGTGTCTTCAGGGTATGGAAATGTTGCATGGCTATACTCCGGGACTTCCAATCTGAATATCCGACTGCACAGGACCATCCCGTGGCCAATATCACCGCTCAGGACAACAGCCTCTCCTTCCTCACTGACACGCTAGGCGGATTCGTGGGGCGGGCGGCGACTAAGCTCGATGCGTTTTCGAGCGAGCTCGAGGGCATGGTCGATACGATATTCATGGCGATCAGCTATGGGTATGTCGATTCGGTGTCGTCGTCCAGGATCGTCATAAGCACGTATTACCCGACCTACGCGCAGATGATCATCAATGGCAGCGGAATGACCGGGAATTCGTTCTCTATCAATCGCATCAGTTATTCCGAGTACGACGGGTTCTACATCAGGATGAGCGGCAACGTGCGCGGCAACGTGTACGGCGATGTCAGCGGGGCCGTGACCAGTGCGGTGATCGGGGACTCAGAGCAGTCGATCGCGTATGTCGGAAGTATTTCGATGACGACTGGCGCCGCGCGGTACAGCTCGCTCACCTATACGTTGCGCGATGTTTCCGGTGAGGCCACGACGACCTTCAGCTACGGCGGGAGCTTTGTGGAGGACGACTATGGCGTGATCCGGGGCACGGTGACTTCGTTCTCCTATGGCCGCGATGTGGACGGCTCCGGTTCTGGTGCAGCGCAGACCCTGATGTCGATGACCGGACTGTCGCGCTACGTCGAGATGGATATCGATTCGGGACGTCCATTCGGCTTTCTTCCCGCCAATACGGCCACGTTCTTCGCCGACATGCTGAACGGTGCTGACAGCATTAGCGGCGGCACGGGCAACGACACGCTCTACGGTTATGACGGCAATGACCTCATCAACGGCGGGGCGGGTGCTGACGTCATGGATGGCGGTGACGGCGACGACGTCTATTACGTCGACAACGCCGGCGATGTCGTCGTCGAGGCCGCCGCCGAGGGGACCGATCTGGTGCTGGCCTCGGTCAGCCACACGCTGGACGACAACGTCGAGAACCTCACGCTTATCGGCTCGGCAATCGATGGCACAGGCAATCAACTCGGCAATACGCTTACCGGAAATGCACAGGCCAACGTACTTACCGGCCTTGGCGGCATCGACACACTGATCGGTGGTGGTGGTCTCGATACGCTGATTGGCGGTGAAGGTGACGACATCTATGTGATCGACCGCGCCGACGAAATAGTCACCGAGCTTGCGGACGAGGGCAACGATACGGTCCGGATCGGCTATGCGAATGCAGGGCGTACTGCCGTGACGGTGGCGCTTCATGACAACGTCGAGAACCTTGAATTGCTGGGGGCGGGGCTGTTCAATCTGGTGGGCAATGCCGAGTCGAACACGCTGACGGGGAATGGCTCGGCGAACGTGATCGACGGAGGCGCGGGCGCGGACGCGATGACGGGCGGTCTGGGCAACGACACCTACGTTGTGGATGACGCGGGCGACGTGGTGACCGAGACGGCGGTGAAGGGCTCGGGTGTTGATCTGGTGCGCGCGTCGGTGGACTACACGCTGACGGCGAACGTGGAGAACCTGACGCTGGAAGGCAGTGCGCTGGAGGGCACGGGCAACGAGCTGGGCAATGTGCTGACGGGCAACGCACTGGACAACGAACTGTTTGGTCTGGTCGGCAACGACGTGCTGGCGGGCGGGGACGGCAACGACCTGCTGGACGGAGGCGAAGGCATCGACAGCATGTCGGGTGGCGCGGGTGACGACACCTACGTGGTCGACAACGTGCGCGACGTGGTGAGCGAAGGACTGAACGCGGGCACGGACACGGTGCGCAGCGCGCTGAGCTACGCGCTGGGTGCGAACGTCGAGAACCTGGAGCTGACGGGCACGGCGCACCTGAGCGGCACGGGCAACGCGCTGGCCAACGTGATCACCGGCAACAGCGGCAACAACGTGCTCTCTGGCGGCCTTGGAGATGACGTGCTGCTGGGTGGTGCCGGAAACGATGCGTTGCTCGGTGGTGCAGGCAACGACTGGCTGTCGGGCGGAGAGGGGTTGAATACGCTCACCGGCGGAGCCGGCGAGGACGTGTTCTACTTCGACGCGGCGCCTGCTCCCGGCACGCTGCAGACTGTTGCCGATTTCAGCCTCATCGACGACCGCATCGTGTTCGACGCGACGGTGTTCGATGCGCTCGGTGCCGGCTTCAACGAAACGCCGGCAGCGATGCCGTCGGAGCTCGTGCAGATCGGCAGCGGCAGTGCGGCCACCGATGGCGATGTGCGGCTGATCTATGACACAGCGTCCGGTGCGCTGTATTACGACGCGGATGGAAATGGTGCTGGCGACGCGGTCCAGCTTGCCCAATTTACCGGCAAGCCTCTGCTGTCGGCGGATCACTTCGAGGTGCTGGCCTCCTGATCGGACGGGCCTTGCTCTCCTGCATCGCGGATCGCTGCTTGCGCGCTACACTCCGCGCATGAACCGCTCCGATGATCTGCCGCGCTCCACCGCGTCGCTGCGACTGCATTTCCACAATGGCGAGCGGCTGGGGCCGGGCAAGATCGAGCTGCTCGAGCACCTGGCGCGCGAGCGGTCGATCTCGGGCGCGGCGCGCGCGATGGGCATGGCCTATCGGCGCGCCTGGTTGCTGATCGACGACATGAACCGCATGTTCGCCGAGCCGGTAGTGAAGACTTATCCCGGTCGTTCGCAGGGCGCCGGCGGCGCCGAGCTGACGCCCTTCGGCGAACGGCTGATCGCATTGTTCCGCGCCGCTGAGCGGCGAACGGCCGACGCGGTCGCGCTGCAATTGCGCGAACTGGACGAAGCGCTCAATCCGCAGCCGGCAGTTCAGGCGCCACGTCGGGACGCGGACGCCGGTTGAAGCCGACGCTGCGGCTGTCCAGCGCCACCGATTTCACCATCACCCAGACTGCTGTGCCCTGTTGCAGACCCAGCCGGTCGCAGGACTCGCGCGTGACCAGCGCGCGCAGCGAACTGCTCCCGAGGTCGACCGCGACGTCGGCGTAAGGACCTTCTCGCGGTGTGATGCGTGCGATCCGGCCGGGCATCTTGTTGGTGATCGACACGTCCATCGGACGCGACAATGCCAGTGCGACGTCGCGGGCGCGGATGCGCACGCGCACCGCGCAACCGAGATCAAGATCGATGCGCGGCACGCGCAATTGGCCGTCGGCGAAGCGCAGCGTGGTCAGCGCATAGTCGTCGTTGTGCTGCAGCACCGTGCATTCCAGCACCGAGCCCGCTTCGTAGCGACCGATCAGCGGCGAGTGCTCGGGGCGCGACATGATGTCTGCCAGCTCGCCGCTGGCGACGGTGCGGCCTTCGCTGACGATGACCAGATGGTCGGCCAGTCGTGTCACTTCCTCGATCGAATGGCTTACATAGAGCACCGGCAGTGCGAATTCCTGCGCCAGCCGTTCGATGTAGGGCAGCACTTCCGCCTTGCGCGGCGCATCCAGCGAGGCGAGCGGTTCGTCCATCAGCAGCAGCCCCGGTTGGCGCAGCAGCGCGCGGCCCAGCGCCACCCGTTGTTTCTCGCCACCGGACAGGTGATGCGGCCGGCGGTCGAGCAGGTGGGCGAGGCCGAGCACCTCGATCACGCTGTTCCAGTCCACCGGGCGCGGGCCGCGCGCGCGTTTCAGCCCGTAACGCAGGTTTCCACTCACCGACAGGTGCGGAAACAGCCGTGCATCCTGGAACACATAGCCGACGCTGCGGGCTTCGATCGGCAGATCGATGCCGGCGTCGGCGTCGAAGAACACGCGGTCGCCGACCGTGATGCGTCCGCGCGACGGCCGCACGATGCCGGCCACCGCGTTGATCAGGCTGCTCTTGCCGGCACCGCTGCGGCCGAAGATGGCGCTGACGCCGCGCGACGGCAACGTGACGTCAGCGTCGAGATCGAGCGCGCCGAGCCGGGCGCCGAACTGCAGTTCGATCATGGTCGCCCCAGCCAGCGCTGCGTGCGCCGGTTCAGCCATTCAGACAGCGTGATAGCGGCCACCGCCAGCGCCATCGACAGACCGACCAGACGCAGCGCGATGGCATCGCCGTCCGGCGTCTGTGTCGCGGTGTAGATGGCCAGCGGCAGCGTGCGCGTCTCGCCTTCGATATTGGAGGCGAAAGTGATGGTGGCGCCGAATTCGCCGAGGCTGGCGGCGAACGCCATCATCGCGCCGGACAGGATGCCCGGCAGCATCATCGGCAGCGTGATCGTGCACAGCACGTCGAGCCGGCCGGCGCCGAGCGTGCGAGCGGCCAGTTCGATACCGCGGTCGACGCCGTCCAGCGACAGCCGGATCGCTCTCACCATCAATGGAAAGGCCATCACTGCCGCGGCCACGACCACGCCTTCGGTCGTGAAGATGAGCTGGATGCCGAAGGTGTTCTTCAGCCAGGCGCCGAGCGGCGCGCGCGTGCCGAGCGAGATCAGCAGCAGGTAGCCGATCACCACCGGCGGCAGCACCAGCGGGGCGTGCACGATGCCGTCGAGCAGGGCGCGACCGGGCAGACGGGTGCGTGACAGCAGCCAGGCGACGCCCAGCGCGAAGGGCAGGCACAGCGCGGTGCTGGCCAGCCCGACACGGAGGCTGAGCAGCAGGGCATCCAGTTCGATGTCGCTCATCTATCCTTATTTGAGGCTGAAACCATATCGGGTGAATACCGCCGCCGATTCCGTGCCACGCAGCCACTGCATGAAGGCGCGCGCGGGGGGCGTGTCCTGTCCGGCAACGATGGCAGCAGGATAGGTGATCGGCGCGTGTGTGTCAGCGGGAAACACGCCGGCGACCCGGACCTTGGGCGACACCGCTGCGTCCGTCGCATAGACGATGCCGGCTGGCACTTCGCCACGTTCGACCAGAACCAGTGCCGCGCGCACCGAGTCAGCGCGAACCAGTTTCGGTTCCGCGACCGGCCATGCGCCGAGCCTGGTCAGTGCGTCCTTTGCGTACTTGCCCACCGGCACGTGGGCAGGATCGCCGGTGGCCAGACGACCGTCGCCGAGCAGCGCGGCGAGATCGAAGCCGGGTTTCAGCGTCACCGACGCCTTGCTGTCGGCAGGGGTCACCAGCACCAGGCTGTTGCCGAGCAGATCGGTACGCGTGCCGGCGGCGAGCAGCTTGCGCTCGGCGAGGTAGTCCATCCATTGCTCGTCGGCCGACAGGAAAACCTGTGCCTGGGCGCCGGCTTCGATCTGCCGGGCAAGTGCCGACGACGCTGCGAAGGAGAACTTGACCGTGTGACCGGAGCGTGTCTCGAACGCCTTGCCGATGTCCTGCAATGCGTTGGTCAGGCTGGCGGCTGCGAATACGACAAGCGTGTCCGCGTGGGCGGCGCCGGCAATGAGGCTCAGAGCAAGTGCTGACAGCAGGCGGGTGGGCAGCAGGCGGGCGAGTTTCATGGTCTTTCCTGTATAAAATTAAATACAGGACGATCGTACGATGAAATCCTGCGTGTGCCGCGGCGATGGGCAAAAAAAAGCCGGCGGCTGCCGGCTTTTTTTCGTGTGCGTCGCCGTTCAGCGCGCGACTGCGTCTGCGTTCGGCGCGATCGCGGCGAACAGGTCGCGCATCGTGGCGATGCTTGCGGCCTGCACCGCAGCGGCGGGGACCGTGCTGCCGTCCGGCAGCGGCAGGTCGCGCGTGGCGGTGGCGGCGGCGACTACGGTGGGCGCGTAGCCGAGGTTGAAGGCACCGCGCGCCGTCGAATTCACGCACATGTGCGTCATGAAGCCGGCCAGCACAAGCTGCTTCACGCCCAGCTTCTTCAGTTCTTCGTCGAGCGAGGTCTGTACGAAGCTGTTCGGGTAGTGCTTGGTGATCACCGTCTCACCGGCCTGCGGCGCGACGATGTCGGCGATGCGGCCGATCGCGGCATTGACGTCATAGGGCGTGCCCGGACCGGCGTCGTGCTGGATGTGGATGACCGGACGGCCGAGTTCGCGCGCGCGGTCGAGTACGCGTCGTGCTTCCAGCAGCGCCGCCTCGACGCCCGTGAGCTGCATGACCCCTTCACGGTAGGTGTTCTGGCAATCGATCATCACCAGGGCGGCGTCGGCAAGCAGGCCCGGCTCGTGGCCGAGACCCATCAGGTCGCGCAGCGTCGTCAGTGAACTCATCAGTGGGGTGTCCTTTCAGGTGGTGGAGGTTTCCTGCTCCTGCATGTGCTGCAGCGCTTCGATGACCAGCGGCAGCATACCGGTGTCGCCGCCGCGGTTCATCTGCTCGATGATCGCACGGCGCATGCGTGGTTCCCAGAAGCGACGGATGTGGGCGGCGACTTCGCGCACCGCTTCGTCGTGGTCGGGGTAGCTGTGAAAGAACTGGCCGATCTGGTTGGCCATCTTGACGAGATTCTGGATGTCCATTGCTTATTCCGTTCGATTCTTCGGTTCGGTGTAGATCGCCATGCGGCCGTCGCGGACAAAGCCGCACAGCGTGACGCCGGTGCGCACCGCCAGATCGATGGCCAGCCCGGTCGGCGCGGAAATCGCCGCCAGCAGGCCGCCGCCGACGCTGGCGAGTTTGAGCACCATTTCGTAACTGGCGCGGCTGGTGACGACCGCGAAGCCCTGCGCAGTGTCGACGCCGGCCAGCGCGACGGCGCCGATCAGCTTGTCCAGCGCGTTGTGGCGGCCGACGTCCTCGCGCACTGCGAACAGCGTGCCGTCCGCGTGTGCCCAGGCGGCGGCGTGTACCGAGCCGGTCAGCGCGTGCAGGGCCTGGCCCTCGCCGAGCGCGACGAGAGCACGGTGAATGGCTGCCTCGTCGAACGCGGGGCGCGCCGCAACCGGTTTCACATCGCGAGTGACCTGGCCGAGGCTGTCCACGCCGCACAGCCCGCAGCCTGTGCGCCCGGCCAGAGAACGGCGACGCGCCTTCAGCGCTTCGAAGGCGCGGTTGGACACCTGCATGCGCACCTCGATGCCGTCGGCGTGGTGCGCCGTGTCGACATCGTGGATCTCGGAGGCACGCGCAACGATGCCTTCAGCCAGGCTGAAGCCGGTGCCGAAGTCCTCCAGATCGGCCGGCGTGGCCAGCATCACGGCGTGCGAAATGCCGTTGTACACCATGGCCACCGGCACTTCCTCGGCCACGCATTCGACGCTGGCCGTGCGCACGCCGCCGCTGACACGCACGGCGCTGCGCAAACGCTGGGCGGGGTGCAGCACGGCTTCACCCGCGTCGCCCGCCTCGTCGCATGCAAGCAGCGGCCCACCCATATCGAGAGCCTGCACCGCGCCCACGACTCAGACCTTCTCGCGCTTCTTCGGCAGCAGGTCGATCTGCTGCTGCGAGAAGTCGCGGTAGCGCTGCTGCCATTCCGACGGCTGGGTCACCCGGGTCACCTCGACCGCGGTCACCTTGTACTCGGGGCAGTTGGTGGCCCAGTCGGAGTTGTCGGTGGTGATGACGTTGGCACCCGACTCCGGGAAGTGGAAAGTCGTATACACGACGCCCGGCTGCATGCGCTCGGACACGCGTGCGCGCAGTACCGTCTCGCCGGCGCGCGAGGTGATGCCGACCCAGTCGCCTTCGTTGATGCCGCGCGTTTCGGCGTCGGCCGGGTGGATTTCCAGGCGGTCCTCGTCGTGCCACATCGAGTTCGCGGTGCGCCGCGTCTGCGCGCCGACGTTGTATTGCGACAGGATGCGGCCGGTGGTCAGGATCAGCGGGAAGCGCTTGGATGTGCGTTCCTCGGTCGGCACGTACTCGGTCAGCATGAAGCGACCCTTGCCACGTACGAACTGGTCGATGTGCATGATGGGCGTGCCGTCCGGCGCCTGTTCGTTGCACGGCCACTGGATGCTGCCCAGTTCGTCCAGCCGCTCGTAGCTGACGCCGTGGAAGGTGGGCGTCAGCCGCGCGATCTCGTCCATGATCTCGGACGGGTGGCTGTAGTTCATCGGGTAGCCGAGCGCGTTCGACAGCATGACGGTGACTTCCCAGTCCTCCCTGCCGGCCAGCGGCGGCATCACCTTGCGTACGCGCGAGATGCGGCGCTCGGCATTGGTGAAGGTGCCGTCCTTTTCGAGGAAGCTGGAGCCGGGCAGGAAGACGTGCGCGAACTTCGCCGTTTCGTTCAGGAACAGGTCCTGCACCACCACGCATTCCATCGCGCGCAGTGCGGCTTCGACATGCTGCGTGTTCGGGTCGGACTGCACGATGTCCTCGCCTTCGCAGTAGAGGCCGAGGAAGGTGCCGTCCATCGCCGCTTCGAACATGTTCGGGATGCGCAGGCCCGGTTCCGGCTGCGGCTCGACGCCCCAGGCATCCTTGAACAGCATGCGCGTGGCGGCGTCGGACACGTGGCGGTAGCCCGGCAGTTCGTGCGGGAAGCTGCCCATGTCGCAGGAGCCCTGCACGTTGTTCTGGCCGCGCAGCGGATTCACGCCCACGCCTTCGCGGCCGATGTTGCCGGTGGCCATCGCCAGGTTGGCGATGCCGATGACGGTGGTCGAGCCCTGGCTGTGCTCGGTCACGCCGAGGCCGTAGTAGATCGCCGCGTTGCCGCCGGTGGCGAACAGTCGGGCGGCGGCGCGCACGTCGGCCGCCGGTACGCCGGTGTGCTGTTCCATCGCTTCCGGTGAGTTCTCGGGCTTTGCAACGAAGTCGCGCCACTGTTCGAACGAATGCCATTCGCAGCGCTCGCGGACGAAGTCTTCCTTGACCAGGCCCTCGGTCACGACCACGTGCGCCATCGACGTGATCAGCGCGACGTTGCTGCCGGGCTTCAGTTTCAGGTGCTGTTCCGCCTTGATGTGCGGCGAGCGCACGAGATCGATGCTGCGCGGGTCGACCACGATGAGCTTGGCGCCTTCGCGCAGGCGGCGCTTCATCTGCGAGCCGAACACCGGGTGGCCGTCGGTCGGGTTGGCGCCCATCACCATGATGACGTCGGCCTTCATCACCGAGTCGAAGGTCTGGGTGCCGGCCGACTCGCCCAGCGTCTGTTTCAGGCCGTAGCCGGTGGGCGAATGGCAGACGCGGGCGCAGGTGTCGACGTTGTTGTTGCCGAAGGCCGCGCGAACCAGCTTCTGCACCAGATAGGTTTCTTCGTTGGTGCAGCGGCTGGACGTGATGCCGCCGACCGAGTCACGGCCGTGTTTGGCCTGGATGCGCTTGAATTCGGAGGCGGCGTAGTTGATCGCCTCGTCCCAGCTGACCGGCTGCCAGGCGTCCTCGATGCTCTTGCGGATCATCGGCGTGGTGATGCGGTCGGCGTGCGTGGCGTAGCCGAAGGCGAAGCGACCTTTGACGCAGGAATGGCCGTGATTGGCGCCGCCGTCCTTGCTCGGCACCATGCGTACCACGGTCGTGCCCTTCACTTCGGCGTCGAAAGAGCAGCCGACGCCGCAGTAGGCGCAGGTGGTGGTGACCTTCTTTTCGGCCTGACCGTGTTCGATCACGCCCTTCTCCATCAGTGTCGCGGTCGGGCAGGCCTGCACGCAGGCGCCGCAGGACACGCATTCCGATTCCATGAAGGGCTGGCTCTCACCCGGGCTGACGCGCGAATCGAAGCCGCGGCCGGAAATGGTCAGCGCGAACGTGCCCTGCGTTTCTTCGCAGGCACGGACGCAGCGGTTGCAGACGATGCACTTGGACGGGTCGTAGCTGAAGTAGGGATTGGATTCGTCCTTCTCCTTCGTCAGTGCCGACAGCAGGTCGAAGTGGTTCTTGCCCTTCATGCCGTAACGCACTTCGCGCAGGCCGACCACGCCGGTCATGTCCTGCAGTTCGCAGTTGCCATTGGCCGAGCAGGTCAGGCAGTCCAGCGGGTGGTCGGAAATGTAGAGCTCCATCACGCCGCGGCGGATGTCCGCCAGCTTGGGCGTCTGGGTGCGCACCTGCATGCCGGCTTCGGCGATCGTCGTGCAGGAGGCCGGGTAGCCGCGGCGACCTTCGATCTCGACCAGGCACAGGCGACAGGAGCCGAAGGGCTCCAGGCTGTCGGTCGCGCACAGCTTCGGAATGCTGTTGCCGCATTCCTGCGCGGCGCGCATGACCGAGGTGCCGGCCGGCACCGTGACTTCGATGCCGTCGATCGACAGCGTGACTTCCTTTTCCGACTCGCGGGCGGGTGTGCCGTAATCGGTTTCTCTGGGTAATGACATGGCTGTTCTCCTGGATTCTCGCGTGCTCAAGCCGCTTCGGTCTTGTCGACGCCGAAGTCTTCGGGGAAATGGTTCAGTGCCGACAGCACCGGGTAGGGCGCCATGCCGCCGAGCGCGCACAGCGAGCCGTTGAGCATGGTGTCGCACAGCGACTGCAGCAGCGCGATGTTCTTGCCGCGCTGTTCGTTGGCGACGATGCGGTCGATCACTTCGACGCCGCGCGTCGAGCCGATGCGACAGGGCGTGCATTTGCCGCAGGATTCGATGGCGCAGAACTCCATCGCGTAGCGGGCCATGTGCGCCATGTCGACCGTGTCGTCGAACACCACGATGCCGCCGTGGCCGATCATCGCGCCGTTCTTCGCGTACTCCTCGTAGTCGAGCGGCAGGTCGAACTGCGACGCCGGCACGTAGGCGCCGAGCGGACCGCCGACCTGCACTGCGCGCACCGGACGGCCGGACAGCGTGCCGCCGCCGAAGTCATGGATCAGTTCGTTCATGGTCAGGCCGAAGGCCTTCTCGACCAGCCCGCCGCGCTTGATATTGCCGGCCAGCTGGAAGGGCAGGGTGCCGCGCGAGCGACCCATGCCGTAGTCGCGGTAGTGCGCGCCACCCTTGGCCAGGATGATGGGCACCGACGCCAGCGAGATCACGTTGTTGATCACGGTCGGCTTGCCGAACAGGCCCTGCAGCGCCGGCAGCGGCGGCTTGAAGCGGACGATGCCGCGCTTGCCTTCCAAGCTCTCCAGCAGCGAGGTCTCTTCGCCACAGATGTAGGCGCCGGCGCCCAGGCGCACTTCCAGTTCGAACGCCTTACCCGAGTTGCGCACGTCCTGGCCCAGCCAGCCGGCGGCGCGGGCGCGACGGATCGCTTCCTTCAGCGTGGCGAAGGCGTGCGGATACTCCGAGCGCAGATAGATGTAGCCCTGGGTCGCGCCGACCGCGATGCCGGCGATGGTCATGCCCTCGATCAGGCAGTAGGGGTCGCCTTCCATGATCATGCGATCGGAGAAGGTGCCGGAGTCGCCCTCGTCGGCGTTGCAGACGATGTACTTCTGGTCGGCAGAGGCGCCGAGCACCGTGTTCCACTTGATGCCGGTCGGGAAGGCGGCGCCACCGCGGCCGCGCAGGCCGGATTCGGTCACTTCCTTCACCACGTCGGCGCCGCTCATCGCCAGTGCGTTGTCGAGGCCGACGAAGCCGCCGTGGTCGACGTAGTCATCCAGGCTCAGCGGGTCGGTGATGCCGATGCGCGCGCTGGTCAGGCGTTCCTGATTCTTCAGGTAGGCGATGTCGTCGGTCGGGCCGAGCGACAGCAGGTGCTGGCCGCCGTTCACGAAGCCGGCGTCGAACAGCGCAGCGACGTCGCTGGCTTGCACCGGGCCGTAGGCCATGCGGCCGGCCGGCGTCTGCACTTCCACCATGGGTTCGAGGAAGAAGGCGCCGCGCGAGCCATTGCGCACCAGCTCGATCGCGATGCCGCGCTTCGCCGCTTCGGCGGCGATCGCCTTGGCGACCTTCTCGGCGCCCAGCGACAGCGCGGTCGAATCGATGGGAACGTAGATGCGCGTGCTCATGCCGTCACCTCCGCACGCAGCTCGGCCACGATTTCGTCGAAGCGTTCCGGCGTGACGCGGCCGACGATGTCGTCATCGATCCGCAGCGACGGACCAACGGCGCAGTTGCCGAGGCAGTACACCGCCTCCAGCGTCACTGCACCGTCGGCGGTTGTTTCGTGGAAGTCGATGCCGAGACATTTCTTCGCGTGCGCTTCGAGCGCAACGGCACCGACGGCCTGACAGGCTTCCGCCCGGCAGACCTGTACCACGTGGCGGCCGGGCGCGTGGCTGCGGAAGTGGTGATAGAAGGTGATCACGCCATGCACTTCGGCGCGCGACAGGTTCAGTCCCTTGGCGATGACCGGCACGGCCTGTTCAGGCACGTGGCCGAACTCGTTCTGGATGGCGTGCAGCATCGGCAGCAGCGCGCCGGGCAGATCGGCGTGCCGGTCGACCAGCGACTGCAACTGCCGCCCGTCGACACCGGGGTTGGGGTGGTGCGATGACATGGCTCTCTGTCTCCTGCTGAATCCCTAATTGGAACTCTTGTTCATAATTGCTAATCAGCCACCATCAAGGTCCAATAATGGCTTCGCAATGCAGGTTAGCAGCCGATTTTGCTTTTAACGATATGAAAACAAATGCCTAACATGCGCATCCAGATCGAACCGGCGTGGCGCTTCCGCAATGCCGAAGGACGGGAGATCGACCCGCTGCTGTTCCGTGTGCTGGCCGCCGTGCAACGCAGCGGAAAACTGACCGAGGCGGCGCGCGAGGTCGATTTTTCATACCGCCATTGCTGGAACCTGATCCGCACCTGGTCGGCCTTCTTCGGCACGCCACTGGTCGAGCTGTCGCAGGGCAAGGGCGCAGAACTGACGCCGCTTGGCGAGAAGCTGACCTGGGCGGCGCAGCGCATCCAGGCTCGGCTGACGCCGCAGCTGGAGAACCTGTCGGTGGAGATCGACCGCGAGATCAACGCGGCGCTGATGGACACGCATCCGGTGCTGCGGCTGCATGCGAGCCACGGCTATGCGATCGCGCTGATGCCGGAACTGATGGAGCGGGTGGCCGGTGTGCGGCTGGAACTGCAATACCTCGGGTCAATCGACGCGCTGGGTTCGATGTCTCGCGGCAGCTGCGACATCTGCGGCTTCCATCTGCCGAGCGGACGCGTCACGCCGGAACTGGCGGCGCGACTGAGCCGTTACCTGAAGCCGCGTGCGCACCGCGTGATCCGTCTGGTCACGCGCACCCAGGGCCTGTTCGTCGCCGCCGGCAATCCGCTGAACATCCGCTCGCTGCAGGATCTGGTGCGCCCCGACGTGCGCTTCATCAATCGTCAGGCCAGTGCCGGTACGCGCGTGCTGCTCGACCTGTTGCTGGCCGAACAGACCATAGATCCGGACGACATCAGCGGCTACGAGACGGTCGAATTCACGCACGCGGCGGTCGCCGCGCACATCGCCAGCGGCATGGCCGACACCGGCTTCGGCGTCGAAGCGGCCGCCAGCCAGTTCAAGCTCGATTTCGTGCCGATCGCCGAAGAACATTACTTCCTCGCCTGCCGGCTAGAGACGTTGGAGTTGCCGTCGATGCAGCGCATGCTCGATGCGCTGAAGTCGCCTGACTTTGCGAGCGCGGTGTCTACGCTCCCCGGCTATGCGCTCAATTCGCCCGGCGAGGTGCTGTCGGTGGTCGAGGCGCTGCGCGCCTGAGCACCGCTGGAGGTGGAAATGAAAAACGCCGCATCAAGCGGCGTTTTTCTCTCAAGGCGGCCCGGGTGATCAACCTCGACGCATCGCGTCGAAGAATTCCCCGTTGCTCTTGGTGGCCTTGATCTTGTCGAGCAGGAATTCGATCGCTTCCAGATCGTCCATGTTGTACAGCAGTTTGCGCAGGATCCAGATCTTCTGCAGGATTTCCGGCTTCAGCAGCAGCTCTTCGCGGCGTGTGCCCGAGCGGTTCACGTTAATGGCCGGGTAGACGCGCTTTTCCGCCATGCGCCGGTCAAGATGGATTTCCATATTGCCGGTGCCCTTGAATTCTTCGTAGATCACGTCGTCCATGCGGCTGCCGGTTTCGATCAGCGCGGTGGCGATGATGGTCAGGCTGCCGCCTTCTTCGACGTTGCGCGCGGCACCGAAGAAGCGCTTCGGCTTCTGCAGCGCATTGGCGTCCACGCCACCGGTCAGCACCTTGCCGGAAGCCGGCTGCACCGTGTTGTAGGCGCGGGCGAGACGGGTGATCGAGTCGAGCAGGATGATCACGTCCTTCTTGTGCTCGACCAGGCGCTTGGCCTTCTCGATCACCATTTCGGCGACCTGTACGTGGCGGGTGGCCGGTTCGTCGAAGGTCGAGGCAACCACTTCGCCCTTCACCGAACGCTGCATTTCGGTCACTTCTTCCGGGCGCTCGTCGATCAGCAGCACGATGAGCAACGCTTCCGGGTGATTGACGGTGATCGCGTGCGCGATGTGCTGCATCATCACCGTCTTGCCGGTCTTCGGCGGCGCCACCAGCAGCGCGCGCTGGCCCTTGCCGATCGGCGCGATCATGTCGATCACGCGCGAGGTGGTGTTCTCTTCGCCGCGCATGTCGCGTTCGAGCTTCAGCGGCTCGGTCGGATGCAGCGGCGTCAGGTTCTCGAACAGGATCTTGTGCTTGGTCGCTTCCGGCGGCTCGCTGTTGATGCGATCGACCTTGACCAGCGCGAAGTAGCGCTCGCCATCCTTCGGCGTGCGGATTTCACCTTCGATGGTGTCGCCGGTGTGCAGGTTGAAGCGGCGGATCTGGCTCGGCGACACGTAGATGTCGTCGGTGCCCGCCAGATAGCTCGCTTCCGGCGAGCGCAGGAAACCGAAGCCGTCGGGCAGCACTTCCAGCGCACCGTCTCCGAAAATGCTCTCGCCCTTCTTCGCCCGGTTGCGCAGGATGGCGAACACGAGTTCCTGCTTGCGCAGCCGGTTGGCGCCTTCGATCTCGAAGGACTGGGCCATTTCGAGCAGCTGGCTGACGTGGAGTGCTTTCAGTTCGGAAAGGTGCATGGTGAAGATCTGCGACAGGCGGGGTGGGGAGATGGAGCGGTCTTCCGCTCCGGCGGGCAGGGCGCGGATACGCGCCCGCCGCAGGGTAGGTGTTACAGGTGGCTGTCCAGGAAGGCGGTCAGTTGGGACTTCGACAGGGCGCCGACCTTGGTCGCCTCGACATTGCCGTCCTTGAACAGCATCAAGGTCGGAATACCGCGGATGCCGAAGCGCGCAGGCGTTTCCTGGTTCTCGTCGATATTGACCTTGGCCACGCGCAGCTTGCCGGCGTAGTCACGCGCGACCTCGTCGAGGATGGGAGCGATCATCTTGCACGGACCGCACCACTCGGCCCAGTAATCGACCAGAACCGGCAGGTCGGCCTTGATGACCTCGGCTTCGAAACTGGCGTCGGTGACGTGGTGGATGTGTTCGCTCATTGTTTCCTCGCGGTGCTTGACTGGGAAAGTGGATTCTGTGAATCGGAAGGTCTTCGGGGGTGTATCGGGAAGAACCGGATGCCTCGTGCCGGACGCCACGGTTCGGGACGCCTGCAGGACTGGATGGATGTTGCGTGCCGAAAGGTGAGTGTCGGGTCGCTGGACTGGGTTTTCCGGCCACTCACGGAGCGGCCCGGTTCGGGGCTTGCTGAAACCCGGCCGCCGGGGTGATCACGGTATCGGCGTCCCCTGCGTCGGAGTTCAGGGTTTCTGCACTGTTTGCAAGATGCTAATACAAAAAACAGTCGGGCGTGCAGAGGCAGATGGCAAGGAAATACAAAAAGTCATGGCGACATGTCGCAGCGGCACGACAGCGTGGGCGAGGTGCCGCCGCGCCCCGGTGCTAAACTCCCGCGTCCGGAAGAGGTGCGGCGCGCCTGTGTTTCGCAGTCTGCAGGCTGCCCCCGCGTGCCGAAGCCCCTCGTGAATTCAGCCTTTTTCAGCCCATGCATGGCCTGCCTGCGAGTGCAGAGCCCCCGCCCAACGGAGAAATCATGACCTACGTCGTCACCGAATCCTGTATCAAGTGCAAATACACCGACTGCGTCGATGTGTGCCCGGTCGATTGCTTCCGCGAAGGCCCGAATTTCCTGGTGATCGATCCGGACGAGTGCATCGACTGCACGCTGTGCGTCGCCGAATGTCCGGCCGAAGCCATTTTTGCCGAGGACGACGTGCCGGCGGACCAGGTGCAGTTCATCGAACTGAATGCCGAACTGGCCAAGGAATGGCCGGCCATCATCGAGCGCAAGGACGCGCTGCCCGACGCCGACGACTGGGCCAAGGTGAAGGACAAGCTCGGCATGCTCGAGCGCTGAGCGCGCTCCCCGTTTCCTTTGTTCGCCCGCGCTGACGCATGAGCGGAGCGGGTTTCGACTCCGTCACGCTGCCCCCCGGTCCGGACCTGTTCGGCCGGGTGGCACGCATCCTCCTCGATCGCCACGGCGACGCGCTCGCCGACTGCGACCTCATCCTGCCGTCCATCACGCTGGCACCGGCGCTGCGCAGCGCGCTGTCGGCCGCCGCCGGTCGTGCACTGTTCATGCCGCGCGTGCTCACGCCGCAACTGCTGGCCGCGCGCTGGAGGGGCGACGCGGCGACCGACCCGGATTCGCGGCGTCTGCTCGGGCTGGTCGCCCAGCTGCGTCGGGTCGGCTGGCTGGGCGACGCCGACCTGTGGGCGGTGGCGCGCGAGCTGATGGATCTCGCCGATACGCTGGCCGATGTGCCGGTGCCGGACGAGGCCGCGCTGGAAGGCGCATTCGCCCGGGCGCACGCACTGCACGACAGCGCAGCGCTGTCGCTGGAGGCGCGGCTTGTTCACGCAGTGTGGCTGGCGGACAGCACCGGCACGCCCGGTCACGCCCGGGCGACGGCGCAGGCGCTGTACCGGGCGGCTGCGTCGGCGCGGCGGCCCGTGGTGGTGCTGGCCGACACGCTCGATCCCGCTGCGGACTGGCTGGCTGCGTTCGCGCGACGCGTACCTGTGCTGCACATCGACGTACGTCGTTCGGCGGATGAAGACGCGTTGTCGCGCGCGCTCGACGCGGCCTGGCCGGTCGCTGCCGACGACGCGCGCACGTTGTGGTCGCGCCGCGTGCCGGCGGACGCGGCGCAGCGTCTGCGCGACCGCGTGCGGCTGGTCAGTGCGCAATCGCTCGAACAGGAGGCGCAGCACGCGGCCGCGTGCATTGCGCGCTGGCTGGCGGACGGACGCCGCCGCATCGCCCTGGTCGCCAGTGACCGCGAAGCCGCCCGCCGTACCCGTGCCTTGCTCGAACGCAGTCAGGTGCTGCTGGCCGACGAAACCGGCTGGAAGCTGTCCACCACGCGCGCCGCGGCGACGGTCGATGCCTTCCTGCAGTGCCTGGCGTCCGACGGCTATCACCGCGACCTGCTCGATCTGATCCGCTCGCCCTATGTCGCCGGCGACATGGACGCCGACACGCACGCGCGGGCGATCGCCGAGGTCGATCACTGGGTGGTGCGGCGCAACCATGTCGACGGCCTGCAGGCCTTGCTCGCTGATGCGGCGCGCGAACTGGCGGGGCGGGCAGGTGCAGCACTGATGATCCCGTTCGCGCAGGCAGCGAACCTGATGCCGACACAGGCCGCGCCCGCCGCCTTCTGGATCGAACGGCTGCTGGCCGCGCTCGACGCATTGCACGCGCGCACGGCCTTGCTGCAGGACGCGGCCGGCGCGCAGGTGATCGCGCTGCTCGAACAACTGCGCGCGGACAGCAGCGGCGTGTCGCTTGCACTGACCTTCGCCGACTGGCGCCAGTGGCTCAACGGCGAGTTCGAGCGGGCGCTGTTCCGCGACACCGCGATCGACAGTCCGGTCGTGCTGACCCACCTTGCCGCGACCCGGCTGCGCGCGTTCGACGCCGTGTACGTGATCGGTGCCGACGGCGAACATCTGGCGCCACCGCACCTGCGCGGCGTGCTCGGTCACGAAGGGCTGCGACGCGAACTCGGGCTGGCCGACACGCAGCAGGCGGCACGCCAGCTGCGCGAGGACCTCGCCGGACTGATCCTGAACAGCGAAGAAATCGTGTTCAGCTGGCAGGCGCAGCGCAACGGCGAAGCCAATCTGCCAAGCGCCGACCTGCAGTTGCTCGACCTGATGTTCACGCGCGCCGGCCTGCCGGGTGCCGTCAGCGCCGCGCCGGCACAGCCCGACCCCGAGCCGGCCGCGCTGCCGCGGCAGACCAGCGCGCCGGTGCTCGAAGCCGATCGGGTGCCGCAGCGACTCACCGCCAGCGCGATGGCCGATCTGATGGCCTGCCCCTACCGCTACTACGCGCGCCGGGTGCTTGGTCTGGGCGAGGGCGACGAGGTCGAGGAAACGATGGGCAAGGGCAGCGTGGGCGAACTGGTGCATGCGCTGCTGCACGATTTCCATGTTGCACATCCGCGCCTGGACAGCGAAACGCCACAGGCGCTGGCAGGCGACATGCGCGCGCGCATCGCCGCCGCCTTCGATAGCGCGATCGGCCGCAACTTCCAGGAGCACGTCTGGGCCGATCGCCTGCACGAGCGCGCCGACGCCTACGTTGCCTGGGCCTGCGCGCGCGAGGCCGAGGGCTGGGTGTTCGACAGCGGCGAGCAGTCGCGCGCGCGTCCGCTCGACCTGCCGGACGGAGGCGTGCTGTCGCTCGAAGGCCGCATCGACCGCATCGACCGTGGTGCCGCCGGCGTGTCGCTGCTGGACTACAAGCTGCGCAGCAGCGAAGCCGTGAAGAAGAGCGTGCAGGGCGGCGAGGACCTGCAGCTCGCTTTCTATACGCTGCTCGAAGGCGACACGGTGAGCGAAGCGGCCTATCTGGCGCTCGACGAGCCGGCGCCGGTGGCGCATCCGCAGGCCGAGCCGCACGCGGCGGCGGAGGCGCTGCAGGGACTGATCGGAACGCTGTTTCGGGCGCTGCGCGCCGGAGCCGCGCTGCCTGCGCACGGCGATGACCGCGCCTGCGCCTACTGCGAAATGCGCGGCCTGTGCCGCAAGGACTGGCGCTCATGAACGACGGCCTGCGCGCACTCGACCCATCCGCCAGCGTCGTCGTCGAGGCCTGCGCCGGCAGCGGCAAGACGTGGACCCTGGTGTCGCGACTGATCCGCCTGTTGCTGGCCGGCGTGGCACCGGGCGAGATACTGGCCATCACCTACACGCGCAAGGCGGCCCGCGAAATCGACGAGCGGTTGCAGCACTGGCTGGGCGAGCTGGCGGTGGCGGACGACGCCGGGGTGATCGCCTTCCTCGATCAGCGCGGGGTCGATGCGCGCAATGACGCGGCGCTGATCGAGCGTGCGCGTGGCTTGTTCGAACGCGTCGCCGGCGCCCGCCCGGGACTGACGATCAACACCTTCCACGGCTGGTTCTCGTCGCTGCTCGGCGCCGCGCCGCTGTCGGCGGGCCTCGGCGGGCTGCAGCTGGCAGAGCGCACCGCACGCCTGCGCGACCAGGCCTGGGGTGTGCTGATGCGGCGTGCCGGCAGTGCGCCGGATGGCGAACTGGCGCAGTCGGTGCGCTGGCTGCTCGCGCAGGCCGGTCTCGCCGGCGCGCGCAGCCTCGCCGAATCGCTGATCGAGCGGCGCGCCGAGTGGCAGGCCTGGCTGGCGGCGCACGACGGGCTCGACGGCGTGTTCGCGCATCTCGAATCCTTTTTCGGCGCCGATCGTGAAGCACCGGTCGATGCACTGGCGCAGGACGCCGCGCTGCGCGCCGCAGTGCTGGAACTCGCGAAGCTGCTGGGGCAGGGCACGGAGGCGCAGCAGCGCAAGGCGGTGGCGCTGGAGACGGCCGCCAGCCAGCACGACGCCCAGGCCTTCTTCGACGGTCTGTGCGCCGAACTGCTGACCCGCGCCGGATTGCCGATCGCGTTCAAGCCGGGCAAATCGATGGAAAAGATCGGCGCAGCCGAGCGCACGCAGCAGTTGTTCGAGTCCTGCGTCGAGCGGCTGCTGGCCTGCCTGCACGCGCTGAGCGACCGCGCTGCCTGGGAACTGAACCGGCATGCGCTGACCGTTGCCTCGGCCATGCTTGACGCCTACGACCAGGTCAAACGCGGCGCCGGCGTGCTCGATTTCGGCGACCTCGAATGGCAGGCGGCGCGCCTGCTCGGCGACGCGCAGACCGGCCCCTTCGTGCAGGCGCGGCTGGACGCGCGCTACACACATCTGCTGCTCGACGAGTTCCAGGACACCAATCCGCTGCAGTGGCAGGTGCTGATGCACTGGCTCGACGCTTATGCGCCAGACCAGATGCAGCCGCGCGTGTTCGTGGTCGGCGATCCGAAGCAGTCGATCTACCGCTTCCGCCGTGCCGATCCGCGCATCTTCGCGCACGCGCGTACGGCTTTCGCCGAGCGTTTCGGCGCCATCGACATCCGGCGCAACGAAACGCGGCGCAGCAGCCCGGCGGTGGTCGAGGTGGTCAATGCGCTGTTCGGGGCGCTCGACGTGTTCGAAGGTTTCGCGCCGCACGGCACGACGCAGGTCGGCCTGCCCGGCGTGGTCGAGGTGCTGCCGGCTTTCGGCCACGACCCTGATGCGCCGGAAGAAGCGCCGACGAACGATTCCGGCCTGCGCAATCCGCTCACCACGCCGCGCGTGATGGCCGAGGACAGCAGGCGCCGCCGCGAGGCCGACGCGATGTGCGCGCGGCTGCAGGCGATGGTCGGGCGGGTCGCCGTGCGCGATGCGCACAGTGGCGCCGTGCGGCCGGCGCGCTACGGCGACATGATGATCCTGCTGCGTCGGCGCACCGGTCTCGCCGTCTATGAGGCGGCGTTGCGCGCACACGGCATTCCTTACTTCGGTGCCAGCCGCGGCCGCCTGCTCGACACGCTTGAGGCGGCCGACCTGCAGGCGCTGCTGCGCTTCCTCGCCGCACCGGCCGATGCGCTGGCGCTGGCGCACGTGCTGCGCAGCCCGTTGTTCGCACTGTCCGACGCGCACCTGTTGCGCCTGACCAGCGCCGGACCGGCCTTGTGGCCGGCGCTGCGCGGCGCGCGCGAGGGCGATGACGCCCAACTGGCACGTGCCGCCGCGCTGCTGAGCGACTGGCTGGCCGCGGCGGTACGGTTGCCGGTGCACGATCTGCTCGACCGCGTGTTCCACCAGGGTGAGCTGATGCAGCGTTATGCCGCTCTGGTCGATCCGATGGCCTGGCCGGGTGTGCGCGCCAATCTGGAAGCTTTCATCGAACTGGCGCTCACGGTCGATAGCGGTCGTTTCCCCAGCCTGCCGCGCTTTCTCGACGAACTCGCACGATTGCGCAACGAGGACGACGAGGCGCCGGACGAGGGGCTCATTCTCGGTGAGGACCCGGCACGCGGCCGCGTGCGCGTGCTCACCGTGCATGCGGCGAAGGGGCTGGAGGCGCCCATCGTCTGGCTGGCCGACGCCATCGCCAAGCTGCGCGCCGACAGCGGTGCGCGTGTGCTGCTGGCGTGGCCGCCGGGTGCGCCGGCGCCCGAACACCTGTCGCTGCTGCAGCGCAAGGAGAACCAGGGGCAGGCGCGCGCCCGTTTCATCGACGCCGAAGCGCGCGCTGCGGCGCGCGAGGACGCCAATCTGCTGTACGTCGCGGTCACCCGGGCGCGGCAGTTCCTGTTCGCCAGCGGCGTCAGCCCGGCGCGGGGCGCGGCCGACGACAGCTGGCTGGCGCGTCTGCAGACTGCGCTGCGCGCGTGCCCGTCGGTACAGAGCACCGACGACGGCGCGCTGCGCCTGAGTGCAGGCACGGCCGATGCGTGCCCCGATATCGACACGGTTGCCGCGGCGCCGACAGCTGCCGAAGCGCTTCCATTGGCACCGGTGGGCGAGCGCCGCGTGGTGGTGCAGATGAACGACGCGCAGATCTGGGGCACCGGCCTGCACGCCTGGCTGGAAGCGCTGGCCTGCGGCGAACCGCCGCCGCCGCGTCCGCCGGCGCTCGACGCGGCGCGCTGGAGCGAACTTGAGCGCCTTGCGCGCGCCATGATCGAGAGCGCTGCGCTGCGCCGTTTCTTCGATCCGTCGCTGCATGGCTGGGCGGCCAGCGAAGTGGAATTCGTGCTGCCCGACGGCAGCCTCGGCCGCATCGATCGCCTGGTCGAGTTCGACGACGAGATCTGGATACTGGATTACAAGAGCGGGGAGGGCGCGGGATTCGCCGAGGAATATGCCGAACAGCTGCAGCGCTACGCCGAGTCGGTACGCCTGATCCGCCCCGGCAAGACGCCGTGCGCCGCGCTGCTTCGGCCCGACGGGCGTCTGGATCGCCTTTTCTGAACGCCGGCGCTTTGCGGCGCCGACGCTTTTGACTACCATCGACGCATGGTCATCCGCAGCGCGCACCCCGTGCCCGCGCGGCGAGGAGGAGAGTGGCAACCATGCAAGTACATGAAATCCTGCGCATCAAGGGCACCGTGCTCTACACGGTGGCGCCGCAACAGACGCTGGGTAACGCAGTCGTCACGATGACCGACCTCGATGTCGGTTCGCTTGTGGTGATGGAGCATGGCCGCATGGTCGGCATGCTCACCTTCCGTGAAGTGCTGCGCTCGGTGCGGGCGTCCGGCGGCGACTGGCAGTCGCTGACCGTATCCGCCGTCATGCATCGCGATCCGGTGACCGCCCACCCGGACATGGAAGTCGACGAACTGCGCCGGCTGATGCTCGAACACCGCTGTCGCTATCTGCCCATCATGGAAGGCGATACGCTGATGGGCGTGCTGTCCTTCCACGATGTCGCCCGTGCGATGCTGGAAGAGCAGAGTTTCGAGAACCGCATGCTGAAGAGCTATATTCGCGACTGGCCGATGGAAGACATGTCGGGTTGATGCCCGGCCGCACGATCATGCAGCACGCTGCCGCGTTCGCGCGTCAGCGGCACGATGACGCGAGGAGGCGGTAATGGAGAAGGTGTGGCTCAAAAGCTACCCCAAGGGTGTTCCGGCCGAGATCGATCCGTCGGAGTTCATGTCGGTCGGCGAGGTGTTCGAGCGCAGCTGCCGCGAGTTCGCGGAGCGCGATGCCTATGTCTGCATGGGCAAGGCCATCACCTATGCCGAACTCGAACGCCTGAGCGCCGCTTTCGCGGCCTATCTGCAGTCGGTGCTCGGCCTCGCGCCGGGGTCGCGCGTCGCGATCATGATGCCCAATGTGCTGCAGTACCCGGTGGCGATGTTCGGTGCCTTGCGCGCTGGCTACACCATCGTGAACTGCAATCCGCTGTACACGCCGCGCGAGCTCGAACACCAGCTCAACGACAGCGGCGCCGAAGTCATCGTCGTGCTGGAGAACTTCGCCTCGACGCTGCAGCGCGTGATCGAGCGCACCGCGGTGCGCCACGTCGTCGTCACCGCACTGGGTGACCTGCTGCCAGCGCCAAAGGGCTGGATCGTCAATCTTGTTGTGCGCCACGTGAAGAAGATGGTGCCGTCGTTCGACCTGCCGTCGGCGGTCCGCTTCAACGAGGCGATCAAGCTGGGGCTGGGGCACACGCTGAATCCGGTCAATGTCGTGCACGAAGACATTGCCTTCCTGCAATACACGGGCGGCACGACCGGCGTGGCCAAGGGCGCCATGCTCACCCATCGCAACATCGTGTCCAACATGATGCAGGCCGATGCCTGGATACGACCCTTCGTGAGCGGGCCGCAGATCGTCATCACCGCGTTGCCGCTGTATCACATCTTTGCGCTGACCGCGAATTGCCTGGTATTTCTGAAGCTCGGCGCGACCAACATACTGATTACCAATCCGCGTGACATTCCGGGTTTCGTCAAGGAACTTCAGAAATACCGCTTCACTGTCATTACCGGCGTCAATACGCTGTTCAATGCGCTGCTGAACAACCCTGATTTTGCGAAGCTGGATTTTTCCGGATTACGCGTTTCGCTGGGTGGCGGCATGGCGGTGCAGCGAGCGGTTGCAGAACGCTGGAAGAAAATCACCGGTCAGCCCTTGATCGAAGCTTACGGCCTGACCGAAACCTCTCCGGCCGTGTGCATCAATCCGCCGGATCAGAGGGAATTCAACGGTGCGATCGGGTTGCCTGTGCCGTCCACTGAAATATCGATACGCGACGATGAGGGGCGGGAAGTGCCGCCGGGCGAGACCGGTGAATTGTGCGTGCGCGGCCCGCAGGTGATGAAGGGTTACTACCGTCGTCCGGCGGAAACCGCCCAGGTGATGACGGCAGATGGCTTCCTGCGCACCGGCGACGTCGCCACGATCGACGAGGCCGGTTTCGTGCGCATCGTCGATCGCAAGAAGGACATGATTCTGGTGTCCGGCTTCAACGTCTATCCAAACGAGGTCGAGGACGTTGTCGCGGCCTGTGCCGGCGTGCTGGAGTGCTGCGCGATCGGTCTGCCGGACGAGCATTCGGGCGAGGTGGTGAAGGTGTTCGTCGTCTCCAAGGACACGACGCTGACCGCCGATGCGGTGATTGCTCACTGCCGGACCCAGCTCACCGCATACAAGATTCCGCGCCACGTTGAATTCCGCAGCGAACTGCCAAAGACGAATGTCGGAAAGATATTGCGCAGGGCGCTCAAGGAAGAGGCCGCAGCGGCGCGGAAGCAATGAAAAAAGGCACCTTGCGGTGCCTTTTTTGTGCGCGACCGAATCGCGATCAGGATACGCGGGCGGCAGCGAGTTCGTCTGCGCTCATCGCCGCGAGCCAACCCGGCTTGCGGCCGGCAGCACCGACTTCCTTGATTTCACCGGTGGCCGGATTGCGGTATTTGCCCGGTGCGATCTTTACCTTGGCCGCAGCTGCCGGACGACCCGAGCGACGCGTTGCTCCACCGGACAGACCGACATCGGAGGCCGACAGATTGTATTTCTTGATCTTGGCACGCACGTCCGAAATGACTTCTTCGAGCTCAGCCCGGCGTACTGCTTCAGCCTGTTGCTGCAGTTCCGCGATTTTTGCCATCAATTCGTCGTAGCTCTGACCGGACATTGCGTTGTCTCCATGGGTTAAGGAAATCGAATGATAAGCGCGGAAATTCATTCCGTAAATTGATTTGATCGAATTTCCGCTCGTAATTCGATCAGGGTGCAATATCATTTTGCGCGGGAAAATGCGGCCGGCATCGGCGCGCGCGGTGACGGTGAAACAGCGTGAAACGATAGGCCGCTTGACGTGGGTCAAGACCCGGAAGCGGGCGAGCACCTAACCTTCGGGCCGGATCATGCGTGCGTGCGCCCATGCGGGCGTGGCGGTGCAATTTCAATGTGGGAGCAGGCAAAAATGAAAACAGAAGCAATGGGGTCCGTTCACGGCACCTACGACTACCGGGTGGTGCGGCAGTTCGCACTGATGACGGTGGTGTGGGGCATCGTGGGCATGCTGGTCGGCGTGGTCATTGCCGCCCAGCTGGTCTGGCCGCAACTGAACGTCGGCGAGTGGTTCCACTTCGGCCGACTGCGGCCGCTACATACCAACGCAGTCATCTTCGCCTTCGGCGGCTGTGCGCTGATGGCGACTTCGTTCTTTGTCGTCCAGCGCACCTGCCACACGCGGCTGTTCGCGCCGTGGCTGGCGGAGTTCGTGTTCTGGGGCTGGCAGATCGTCATCGTTGCCGCCGCCATCACGTTGCCGCTGGGCTACACCTCGGGCAAGGAATACGCCGAGCTCGAGTGGCCGATCGACGTGCTGATCACGCTGGTCTGGGTGGCCTACGCCGTCGTGTTCTTCGGCACCATCGCCAAGCGCCGCACCTCGCACATCTACGTGGCGAACTGGTTCTACGGCGCCTTCATCCTGACCGTGGCGGTGCTGCACCTGGTCAATAGCGCCGCCATCCCGGCCGGCTTCTGGAAGTCCTATTCGGCCTACGCCGGCGTGCAGGACGCGATGGTGCAGTGGTGGTACGGCCACAACGCGGTCGGCTTCTTCCTGACCGCCGGCTTCCTCGGCATGATGTATTACTTCGTGCCGAAGCAGGCCGAGCGTCCGGTGTATTCCTACCGCCTGTCGGTGGTGCACTTCTGGGCGCTGATCTTCACCTACATGTGGGCGGGCCCGCACCACCTGCACTACACCGCGCTGCCGGACTGGACGCAGTCGCTGGGCATGGTGTTCTCGCTCATCCTGCTGGCACCGAGCTGGGGCGGCATGATCAACGGCATCATGACCCTGTCGGGCGCCTGGCACAAACTGCGCACCGACCCGATCCTGAAGTTCCTGATCACCTCGCTGTCCTTCTACGGCATGTCGACCTTCGAAGGTCCGATGATGTCGATCAAGACGGTCAATGCGCTGTCGCACTACACCGACTGGACCGTCGGCCACGTGCATTCGGGCGCGCTGGGCTGGGTGGCGATGATCTCGATCGGTTCGATCTACTACCTGATCCCGCGCCTGTTCGGCCAGGAAAAGATGTATTCGGTGCCGGCCATCAGCATCCACTTCTGGATGTCGACCCTCGGCGTCGTGCTCTACATCGCCTCGATGTGGATCGCCGGCGTGATGCAGGGCCTGATGTGGCGCGCCATCAACGACGACGGCACGCTCACCTACACCTTCGTCGAAAGCGTCAAGGCCAGCTATCCGTTCTGGTTCATCCGCTTCCTCGGCGGCGCGCTCTTCCTGTCCGGCATGTTCGTCATGGCCTGGAACGTGTGGAAGACCATCGCCGGCCACAAGCCGTACAACGCACCGGTGGTGGCGCCTGCTGCCGCGCACGCCTGATCACTGGAGAAAGACATCATGGCTGCATCCAAACACGAAGCAATCGAACGCAACGTCGGCCTGCTGGCGATCCTGACGGTGATCACCATCGCCATCGGCGGTCTGGTCGAAATCGTTCCGCTGTTCTTCCAGCACTCGACCACCGAACCGGTCAAGGGCGTCGAGCCGTACAGCCCGCTGCGCCTGGCCGGTCGCGACATCTACGTTCGCGAGGGCTGCTACAACTGCCACTCGCAGATGATCCGACCGTTCCGCGCCGAAACCGAGCGCTACGGTCACTACTCGGTGGCCGGCGAGTTCGTCTATGACCGTCCGTTCCAGTGGGGCTCCAAGCGCACCGGTCCGGATCTGGCCCGCGTCGGCGGCCGCTATTCGGACGAATGGCACCGCGTGCACCTGATCAATCCCCGCGACGTCGTGCCCGAGTCGAACATGCCCGGCTTCCCGTGGCTCGAGCGCCCGGTCGATGCCAGCACCATCGAGCAGCGCATGCGCGCGCTGACCGTGGTCGGCACGCCCTACACCGAAGAGCAGATGAAGGGTGCGGCGGCGGAACTGAAGGGCAAGACCGAGATGGATGCCCTGATCGCCTACCTGCAAGGCCTGGGCACCGCGATCAAGCGCGTGAACTGAAGGAGCCCGTCATGGAACTCGACATCAACGTACTGCGCTCGGCAGTCACCGTCGCGGGCTTCGCCTGCTTCGTCGCCATCGTGATCATGGCCTGGCGTCCGGGCGCGCAGCGCGCCCACAACGAGGCAGCGATGCTGCCCTTCGCCGACGACGATCGCGCGCACACCGAAACCGGAGAACAAAAGTGAGCGACTTCATCAACGACTTCTGGAACATGTACGTGGTGGTGCTCGTCGTCGCCAGTATCGCGTTCTGTGCCTTCATCATCCTGTCGAACCGCGGCGCCCGCCCGAAAGGGCAGGTCGAACTGCACGGTCATCAGTGGGACGAAACGCTGGCCGAGTGGAACAACCCGCTGCCGCGCTGGTGGGTGTGGCTGTTCTGGATCACCATCGTATTCGCCATCGTCTATCTGGCCGCTTACCCTGGCCTGGGCAACTTCGGCGGCAAGCTCGCCTGGTCGTCCACCGGTGCTTACGACAAGGAAGTGAAGGAAGCGGAAGCCAAGGTAGCGCCGCTGTTCGAGCGCTACGCCAGTCTCGACGTGAAGGAAGTGGCGGCCGATCCCGAAGCACGCGCGATGGGCGAACGCCTCTACCTGAACAACTGCGCCCAGTGCCACGGCACCGACGCGCGGGGTTCGCGCGGCTTCCCCAACCTGACCGACGCCGACTGGCTGTACGGCGGCGAGCCGGAGGCGATCAAGACCACCCTGATCAACGGCCGCAATGGCGCGATGCCAGCCTTCGGTGCCATCCTCGATGGCGAGCAGCAGCGCGACGTGGTGCACTACGTACGCTCGCTGTCCGGCATGGCGGCCGATGGCGTGCGCGTGCAGCGCGGCAAGGCGGTGTTCGGTGCGAACTGCGCGGCCTGCCATGGCGCCGACGGCAAGGGCAACCAGATGGTGGGGGCGCCCAACCTGACCGACGGCATCTGGCTGTACGGCAGCACCGAAGCCATCGTGCTGCAGTCGGTGGCCAAGGGTCGCAATGGCCACATGCCGGCGCACGGCGAACTGCTCGGCGACAAGAAGATCCACCTCGTGGCCGCCTACGTCTGGGGTCTGTCGAACAACGCGGGTGGAGCGAAGTAAATGGCGTCGAATCCCTCTCCCGGCGACAGTACGACCGGTAATGAAGCAAAGCGGGCGGCACGGGTGATTCCGATCACCGACGTGTCGCCGGACGAGGGAGATCTGTACGCGGCGCGCAAGAAGATACAGCCGCGCAGCATCAAGGGGCGCTTCAACAATGTGCGCTGGGCCATGGTGTGGATCACGCAGATCGTGTTCTACGGCCTGGCCTGGCTGCCCTGGAACGACAGACAGGCCGTGCTCTTCCATCTGGTCGAGCGCAAGTTCTACATCTTCGGCATCGTCCTGTGGCCGCAGGACGTGCTCTTCCTCGCACTGTTGCTCATCATCAGCGCGCTCGGACTGTTTCTGGTCACCGCGGTGGCCGGGCGCGTCTGGTGCGGCTACGCCTGTCCGCAGTCGGTCTACACCGAAATCTTCATGTGGATAGAGCGGCATATCGAGGGCGACCGCTCGGCGCGCATGAAGCTCGATGCAGCGCCGATGAGCGCGCGCAAGCTCGGTCTACGTGCCGCCAAGTTCGGTGCCTGGGGTGCGCTGGCCCTGTGGACCGGTTTCACCTTCGTCGGTTACTTCACGCCCATCCGCGAACTGGCGTCGGAGATCGCCTCCTGGTCGCTCGGTCCGTGGGAGGCGTTCTGGATGTTCTTCTACGCCGCCTTCACCTATGTGTTCGCCGGTCACATGCGCGAGCAGGTGTGCAAGTACATGTGCCCGTATGCCCGCTTCCAGGGCGTCATGTTCGATCCAGACACCCTGATCGTCAGCTACGACGCCAATCGCGGCGAGCCGCGCGGCAACAAGAAGAAGGCGCGCGAGGGACAGGTGGTCGGCGACTGCGTCGATTGCGACTGGTGCGTGCAGGTCTGTCCGACCGGCATCGACATCCGTAACGGCCTGCAGTACGAGTGCATCGGCTGTGCGCTCTGTATTGACGCCTGTGATCAGGTGATGGACAAGGTCGGTCGCCCGCGCGGGCTGATCGCCTACACCACGGAACGCACGCTGCTGGCGAAGAAGCCGGCGCACGAGGGCTGGCGCGAAGTGATGGCGCACATCCTGCGACCGCGCGTTATTCTCTATACCAGCCTGCTGGCTTTCATCGTGTCCGGTTTCGCCTGGGCACTGTTCACTCGCACGCCGGTCAAGATGAACGTGCTGCGCGACCGCGCCACGCTGGCGCGCGAAGTCGAGGGCGGCAAGATCGAGAACGTCTACCGGCTGCGCATCATGAACACCTCGGAGATCGCTCGGCGCTATGTGCTCGAGGTCGAAGGTCTGCCGGGCGCCGCCATCGCCGACCTGCGCGAGATCGAGGTCGAAGCGGCTGGCTCGCGCGACATCGCCGCACGGGTGCAGGTCGATGCCGATGCCCTGCAGCCGGGTTCCCACGAAATCTATTTCAATCTGCAGGCCGTCGATGCACCGGATGTCCGCGTGCATGAGAAGACGTCCTTCCTGCAGCCGAGGTAAGCCGCATGAACAACGACGCATCGATGCAATTGCCGTGGTACCGCCACCGCTGGCCGTGGATACTTGCGGCCGGGCCGGTCACCGTCATCATTGCAGGCGTGATCACCACCTGGCTGGCGGCGACCGGCAATACCGCACTGGTCGCCGACGATTACTACAAGCAGGGCCTGACGATCAATCGCACGATAGAGCGCGAGCGCAAGGCGACCGAGCTCGGGGTCGAACTGACCGTGTCAGCGACGCCGGCCGGCACCGACGACACCCGCTTCGAGCTGGTTCTGCGCATGGCCGATGCGACGGCGATGCCGGCGCGTCTGCGCGTGCTGCTGGCGCATCCCACGCGCAGCGAACTCGACCGCGAGCTGCTGTTCGATGGACGGGACGGGCATTTCGGCGGCGTCGTGCGCGCGCTGCAGCCGACTCACTGGAAGCTGGTGATCGAGGACGAGGCGCGCACCTGGCGCGTGCAGCAGTCGCTGACGGTGGAGGCGAGCGGTGGCCACTGAAATCGAGATCGAGGAGGTCGAAACACGGCGCGTACCGGGGCGTTTCGGGCGCCTGTTCGCACTGGTGTCCTGGCCGTCCTTCCTGGTCGCGGCTGTCGCGGAGACCGTCTTCTTCAGTCTGATCAATCCGCGCGAGCTGTATCTGCTCGGAGAGCCGGTGCATTTCTCGCCGCTGGCGACCTACACCATCGGCTTCTTCGGCTTCTGGTGCGTGGCCGGCGCGTCCAGCCTGATTTCGTCCTGGATGGCAGAGAAAATGCCCGCCTGCGCCGACCGCTGCGTCGGCCGCAAATGAAAACGGGGATGCCGTTGCCGGCATCCCCGTCCTTTTCCGCCGGTCGCGGTCGCGTCGCTCAGCGATAGACCAGCACCGGAATCTTCGAATTCGACAGCACCTTCTGCGTCACGCTGCCCAGCAGCAGGTTGGCCAGACCGCGGCGGCTGTGCGACGCCATGAAGATCACATCGGCGTTGCGCTTCAGTGCCACCTCGATGATGGCCTTGTGCGGCTCGTCATGGGTCACGGCAATGCTGTCGACCTGGACACCGTCGGCTTCCGCTTCGGCGCGTGCCGACTGCAGGATGCGGTCGGCGTGGGTGCGCATCGCGTCGGTGAAGTCGTTCGGTGCAATCGGGTCGATGTTCTCCTCGTCCTGCTCGCTGTGCAGCGCCGATACGTGATAGTCCTTCATCACGTACAGGAAAGTGACGCGACCCTTCACGTCCTTGGCGAAGCAGACGGCATGCTTGACTGCGGCCTTGGAAAGATCCGAACCATCGATCGGTACGAGTACGTGGCGAAACATCCTTGACTCCTTCTCGTTGTTATTGGCCGGCACCGCCACGGTGTCCGGCCGTGCTCCACTGCATGGCTCCTGCAAATTCTATCGGCTAACTGAACACTATTTTGAGGGTAAGCCGCCCATTTGGTTTGATCCAAGTAAAAAGCCGGAAGTGCGACGCACTTCCGGCTTCATGGGTGCAGCGAATGCGTATCAGATCGCGTAAGACTTGAGACGCATCGAGAAGTCCTGCAGTTGCTTGATGCCGCTGGCTTCAGCGCGCGCGCACCAATCCTGCAGCTGCTTCAGCAGCTGCTCGCTCGACGCGGTGGAGCGGGCCCACAGTGCGGTCAGTTCCTGGCGCATCGTGTGCACCGTCTCCAGACGGGTGCTGTGCGACAGCATCGAAGCCATTTCGGCGTCGTCGCTGGTCGGCTGCGCGTTCTCGCTGCGGTTCAACCAGCGCTTGAAGCGCTGGTAGCGTTCGCCGTCGGCCAGTGCGGCGTTCGACGCGCGCAGCTTTTCAACCTCTTCGGCGTAGATCGAACGCAGCGACTTCATGTAGCGCGTCATCACGTCGTAGCGGTGCGTGATGATGGCTTCCAGCGTCTGCGTATCGACCACGTTGCGCGCCTCGAAACGCGGTTGCGGAATGGTCTTCTTGGCCTTGGCCAGACCGAGGATTTCGAGGATGCGGATGTACATCCAGCCGATGTCGAACTCGTACCACTTCGACGACAGCTTGGCCGAGGTCGCGAACGAGTGGTGGTTGTTGTGCAGTTCCTCGCCGCCGATGATGATGCCCCAGGGCACCAGATTGGTCGCCGCGTCGTTGCAGTCGTAGTTGCGGTAGCCGATGTAGTGGCCCAGGCCATTGACGACGCCGGCCGCCCAGATCGGGATCCAGGCCATCTGCACGGCCCAGATCGTCAGGCCGAGCGGGCCGAACAGCAGCACGTTGATCACGAGCATCAGCTTGATGCCCAGCGCCGAACGGCCGGTGTACAGATTGCGCTCCAGCCAGTCATCCGGCGTGCCATGACCGTAGCGGCTCATGGTTTCCTTGTTCTTTGCTTCGGCGCGGTACAGCTCGGCGCCTTCGAACAGCACCTTCTTGATGCCGAGCACCTGCGGGCTGTGCGGATCTTCCGGCGTCTCGCACTTGGCGTGGTGCTTGCGGTGGATGGCTGCCCATTCCTTGGTGACCATGCCGGTCGTCATCCACAGCCAGAAGCGGAAGAAGTGGCTGGGAATGGCGTGCAGCTCAAGCGCACGGTGTGCCTGGTGGCGGTGCAGGAAAATCGTCACCGATGCGATGGTGATGTGGGTGAACACCAGCGCGACGACGATATAGCCCCACCAGGGCAGGTCGATAAGACCATTCAACATTCAGGATTTCCCTTGATACACGATTTGAAGATGCGGATTCTACGCGAGAGTGGCTAGCGGTCAATTTGCGCAGCGTCAAGCCTTGGCGTCACACAATGCAACATTGCTGGCATCCCCCAGTATTCTTATTTCGCGCTGGGGGAAGGGGATTTCAATCCCTTCGGCACGGAAACGGCGCAGGATTTCGAGCTGTACGGCGGAGCGGATGGCCAGCGTACCGTTCTCGGGGTCGGTGATCCATACACCCAGTTCCAGATTGATGCCGGAATCGGCGAAGGAATGCAGGAAAGCGCGCGGCACCGGTTCGGACAGCACGCGCTCATGCGCGCGGGCGCATTCTTCCAGGATGACCAGCGCCCGCTCGACGTCGTCGGCGTAGCCCACCTGGACCGATATCGCCACGCGCACCTCGCGGTCTGACAGCCCCTCGTTCTGTACGACCGAACTGACCAGTGTTTCGTTCGGCACGATGGACTGCACGCCCGACGGGCTGCGCAGCACGGTGTAGCGGGTGGTGATCTGCTGCACCTGACCGCGGTCGGCGCCCACCGAAATGAGGTCGCCGATGCGGATCGAGCGGTCGAGCAGGATGATGAAGCCCGACACGTAATTGGCCATGATCTTCTGCAGGCCGAAACCGAGGCCGACACCGAGCGCGCCGCCGAACACCGACAGCGCCGTCAGGTCGATGCCGACCAGCGGCAGCGTGACCATCAGCGCCAGGAACATCAGCGCAACCTTCGAAAGGCGCGCCAGCACGATGCGCAGATTGCTGTCCAGCGGCGCGCGCATCAGCTTGCGTTCGACCGAACCGGACAGCCAGACAGCGGCGATCAGCGTCACCAGCACCCAGGCGCCGCCCTGCATCAGTGCCCACAGCGACAGCTTCTGCTTGCCGAGCGCGACCTGCTGGCTGTCCAGCCATTCGATCACCTCCGGCAGGATGTCGAGCGCGTGCAGCACCCAGGCCGACCAGATGGTGAGGCCGATCAGCAACTCGAAGGTGCTGAGCCAGCCGGCCGGCGAGAACACCTGGCGCAGCCCGTAGACGACCAGGCGGATGACGCCCATCGCCACCAGCATCGCGATGACCAGACGCATCAGCACCGGCGGTTCCTGCAGCAGTTCGACGACGACACGGGCGATCGACAGCAGGGCGATGCCCACGAGCGGGAACAGCAGGCGCTGCAGACCTTCAAGCCCGAGGCGGGCGGTGGCGCCGAGTGTCTCAACGCCCGCCTGCCGGCGCTGGCGCCGGATGAGCAGGCGAGTGATCAGGCCGGCCAGCGCCAGACAGGCGGCCACCACAGCAAGCTCGATGCGCGTGCTGTTCAGCGACAGCATGTGCATCAGCGCGTCGAACGAAATTTCCGTCATTGAGCTGCCGCATCCTTCGCCTGGGTCTGCACCACCGCGTCGGCGAAGCTCATCGACTTCGCGCGATGGCGCTTCCAGTTCTCCAGATAGGTCTGCGCCAGCGCGCGATGGCCGGAGATCACCAGCACGTTCTCGGCGTTCTCGCTCTTCGCCGAGTAGCTGAAATTGTAGGAACCGGTGACCACCACCGGTTCCTTGCCGTCCGGATCGACGATCATCACCTTGCTGTGCGCGGCGGCGTGATCGCCGTCCAGCCATACCTTCACGCCGTTGCCGGCGGCGCGCGGCAGCGCGCTGCGCTCGTCCTTCAGTACCTTGTCGCGATCGGCCACCACCTCGACCTTGACCCCGCGCTCGGCGGCGGCGATCAGGGTTTTCACGATGTTGCGGCTGGTCAGCGTGTAGGCCTGCACATAGACCGCCTGCCTGGCGCCGTCGATCTGGTCCATCACCAGCCGTTCGACGTCGTCCCAGGGCGCGAATGCGACTTCGACCTTGCCTTCGGCCGGCAGCGTGCGGCCGGCGCTGAGCGGCATCGCCGCCAGCATCGTTGCGGCGAACAGCAGGCCGCGCAGATCACTCCTCACTTTTGTCCTCCTTCTTGTCGTCGGCGCCGCGGCGCTCCAGCACCGCCGCGTAGAAGCCGTCGGTGCCGTGTGCGTCGGGCCGCAATTCGAGATCGATTCCGGTGTCGAGTTCGATGCGGGCGGCGGCGAGCAGCTCATTCACCGGCACGCGGACGAAATCGGGGTGGGACGACAGGAAGTCGTCGACCACGCCGCGGTTCTCCTCGTCCAGCAGGCTGCAGGTCGCATAGACCAGGCGGCCACCCGCCTTCACCAGCCGCGACGCACCGGCGAGGATGGCACGCTGCTTGGCGATCAGTTCGGTCACCGCCTGCGGCGTCTGGCGCCACTTCAGGTCCGGGTTGCGGCGCAGCGTGCCGAGGCCGGAACAGGGCGCGTCGACCAGCACGCGATCGATCTTGCCGGCCAGGCGCTTCACCTTGATGTCGGACTCGCTGTCTATCAGTACCGGGTGTACGTTGGACAGCCCGGAGCGCGCCACGCGCGGGCGCATCTTGAGCAGCCGCTTCTCCGACACGTCGAAGGCGTACAGACGGCCGGTCGAGCGCATCATGGCGCCGATGGCCAGTGTCTTGCCGCCGGCGCCAGCACAGAAGTCGACCACCATTTCGCCGCGTTTCGGTGCCAACAGCAGGGCCAGCAGCTGGCTGCCTTCGTCCTGCACTTCGATGATGCCCTTTTCGTACAGCGGGTTCTTCGACAGCGAAGGCCGCTCGTTCAGGCGCAGCGCCCACGGTGAGTAGGCGCCGGGCGTGGCGACGATGCCGTTGTTGGCCAGGGTTGCCATGACCGCCTCGCGGTCGGACTTCATCAGGTTGATGCGCAGATCCAGCGGCGCCTGTTGGTTCAGCGCGCGCGCCAGCGACAGCAGCGCCGCTTCGTCCATCTGCGCGGACAGGCGCTCGATCACCCAGTCTGGCAGGTCGGTGCGCTCGCCCAGCGACAGGTCCTCGGCCTTGCTCGGCGCCAGCGTCTCCAGCCACTGGGCCTCGTTGCGCGACACCAGCGGCGCCAGCTGCTTGAGGCCCAGGCCTTCGATGCGTGCCATCGCGGCGATCAGCAGCTTGCGCGCACCGGCGTGTTCACCGGCAATCGCGCGCAGCCAACGCAGGCGGCGCAGCACCAGATAGGCGTGTTCGGCGATGAAGGCGCGGTCGCGCGACTGCAGCGCGCGCTGCTCGCGGAAGTAGGCGGACAGCACGCCGTCGGCCGGGTGTTCGAAGCGCAGCAGCCGGGTCAGTACGTCGGCGGTGGCGTCTATCAGTTTCTCGTTCGGTTTCATCGCAGGAATATTGGAATGTCGGAATCGGTCTGGCGTGGGTCGGACGCCGGCATCGTCGTGCCGGACGCGGCGGAGGCCGGTGCGGCGACGATGCTGCGGTTTTCGTACTCGATGCGGCGCACGCGCTGGTCGTACACGTCGCCTTTGCGGTCGGTGAAACGGATGCGCACCGGCAGCCAGCGCAGGTCGGGCGCTAGCCACACCTCGATCTGGTTGTCGCCGGGCTGGGCGCGTACCTGCAGGCGCTTGACCAGCAGGCGCCCGAGCGCGGTATCGAGTCCGGTCGGCGCGTCGTCCGGCACGAACCAGCGCGGCGTGTAGCGGCGGCCGGTCGCGACGTTGAAGTCGAACTCGCCGCCCCGCTGCGCGCGCCAGATGATTTCCAGCCACAGGCTCGCCATGTCCTGCGAACCCGGCGTCAGCGTGTGCGTCGTCGTCTTCGAACCGCTGCGCAGCATAACCTGACTGGCCGTCCAGTCGAAATCGACCTGCTCGTCCGGCGGTTTGGCCTGTTTCGAATCCTGTACGAAGCGCCGCGGCTGCAGACCGTCGGCGCCGACGTCGCCCTCGCTGTACTGTTCGATGCGCAGCGGTTTGAGCAGGCCGGCCAGGCCGGTGGTTTCGGTCACCGTGTCCATCCGGTAGCGCGTGCCGTCGTGCACCCAGTGATAGCGGGTTTCGCCGATGCGCAGGCTGTCGCCGCGATAGACCTCGAATTCCAGCCTGGCTTCGCCGACCAGGGCCTGTTGCGGTGACACCTCCTGCGTGTCGTCCTCGGCCGTATCGCGCCCGGGCTCGTCGTTTTCATCGCGCTCGGGTTCATCCGGAATTCGCGGTCTTTCGGGCTCGGCGTCTTCGGTGTTGCCGACCTGCGGTGGGGCGTCGACCTGTCCGTCGGACGGCGCCTCGGGGGGCGTCGGCGCCGGTGCGCGTGGCTCACGGGGTGGCTTGGGCGCGGGCTTTGGCGGTGGAGGCGGCGGCGCGGGCTCGGCTTCGGGCGCCGGCACCGGTGGGGGTGGTGGCAGCGGCGCCGGCACCAGGGCGGCGCGGATGAGCAGCGATTCGTCCGGTCCGGCGCGGTGGTCGAAGCTGCTCAGTCCGCCGGCCAGCAACAGGTGCAGCAGCAGCGAAACGAGCAGCGCGAGCGCCAGTCGCGAACGGGTCAGCGGCTCAGTCATCCGCACCCGGAGCGGTCAGCGCGCCGGTGGCCGGCGTCGCCTCGTCGCGCAGCACGGCGCGACCGTGCTGCAGCGTCAGCCTGTCTTCGAGGAACCAGCGCACCACGCGCGGATAGAGCAGATGTTCCTGCGCCAGCACGCGCGCGGCCAGCGTCGCCTCGTCGTCGCCGGCGAGCACCGGCACCGCGGTCTGGGCGATGATGGGGCCGCCGTCCAGTTCGCCGGTCACGAAATGCACGGTTACGCCGGCGATGCGACAACCCGCCTCGATCGCGCGCCGGTGCGTGTGCAGGCCGGTGAAGGCGGGCAGCAGCGAGGGGTGGATGTTGATCATGCGGCCGGCGTAGTGCTCGACGAAGCCGGGTGTCAGGATGCGCATGAAGCCGGCCAGCACCACCAGATCCGGCGCGTGGCGGTCGATTTCCTGCGCCAGCGCGCGGTCGAAGGCGGCGCGATCCGGGTGTTGCGTGTGATCGACCACCGCGGTGGCGATGCCGTGCTCGCGCGCGTAGGCGAGGCCGCCGGCGTCCGGCCGGTTGCTGATGACGGCGCGCACATGGGCCTGCAGGCCCGCCTCGATGATGGAGCGCATATTGCTGCCGCGCCCGGAGATCAGGATGACGACGGATTTCATTCGGTTTCGGAGACGGAGGCGAAGGTCGGGTGTGAAGGCCGGATTATCGCCCAGCCGCTGTCTGCACTACCTGACCGGCAGGAAGACGGCGGTCGCCAGCGACTGCAGGATGCGGGTGACGACGCGGCGGTTCTTGTCGGCGACGATCTGCGCGCTCATGTCCAGCCAGCCGATCATCTTGCCCATTTCGCGCTCGAAACTCAGATTGCGCGTGCCGTCGATGCCGATCTCGTTCGACAGCAGGAGCGGCGCGCCGAGTTCGTCGCGCGACTGCGCCAGCTTCCAGGCCGAGATTTCGATATTGCGCGCGCAGTTCGACAGCGCCTGCGGATCGAGTTCATCCATGATGAACAGTTCGCTGCGATCGGCCCAGGCGGTCTGGATCATGCCACCCATGCCGATGATGAGCGCGGCCACCCGGTCGCCGGCGAAATCCGGCGCAAAAGCCAGTCTCATCACGTCGATGCCGCGCCGGTTGTCGAACTCCGGCAGCCGCCAGTCGTGCTGCGCAACGAACAGTCGGGCCATCGCCGCTTCGCGACTGTCCAGCCCGGCGCGTCGCCACTCGCGCGGATTGCGCTTGTACAGCTTGTCGGCCAGGCGCTCCAGACTGGCGAATATTTCCCGGTGATGCGCCTCCAGCACCCGGTCGATGTCACTTTTAACAATCTGTTTAGGATGCATGGAATCGGCCACTGGCGCGGGTTTCTGACCAGTGCCCGAACAGCCCGTGATCAAGTTGGCTATCGCGGCGCAACACAGGACGCGCACAATCGGCTTGCAGGCTGTCATAGCGTTCATGACCGACAGCGTACGACAACCCGGGCCATTCGTGGCGGATCGCCGCAGTTGCGGAAGACCGCCCGCGCAGGGCCCTGAAAGAGCAGAAACCGCCATGAAGATGGAACCGCTGGAAAGGGTGCGTGCACCCGGTGTGAAGGCAGGCAGCCGCCGTTTCGGCCGGCTGCTGCGCACGCTGGCGCGCGTCGATCACGGCGGTGTTCTGATCTGCGGCGGTCAGGACGTTCAGTGCGACGCGCTGGCGATGGCGCTGGCGCGGCTGCGCGACCAGCCTCTGATGCGGGTCGAACTGGAAGCGGCCAACGACGAGCCGATCACTTCGGAACAGTGGCGCCCGTCGCTGCAGCAGGCGCGCGAACATTCGGCGCTGCTCTATCTGCACCTCGGCCAAGGCGCCGACACGGTTTTCGGCCGTACCGACCAGCGCATGGCCAGCGTGCGGGCCGAGCACCTGCTGGCCGACGTGCAGCGCGCCGGCGTGGTCGTCATCGTCGCTGGCGCCGAACGCTACTGCGTCGCACTCGAGGCTTGCTGGCCTCGGATCAGGTTGCCTGATTCGACGCGCCGGACACTTTCGATCTCACCCAGGCCACTGCCACTGGCGCAAGTGATATCGCGATGATGGCGAGGATGACCAGCGTCAGGTTCTGCTTCACCCAGGGCAGGTTGCCGAACCAGTAACCGGCCAGCGTCAGAGACACCACCCACAGCAGCGCGCCGCTCACGTTGAACATCGCGAAACGCGCATAGCGCATCCGTGCCACGCCAGCCACGAAGGGCGCGAAGGTGCGGATCAGCGGCATGAAGCGCGCGATGATCACCGTCTTGCCGCCGTGCTTCTCGTAGAACGCGTGCGTGCGGTCGAAGGCCGAGCGGTTGAAGAAGCGCGAATTTTCCCAGCGGAACACCTTGGGCCCGAACCAGGCGCCGACCGCGTAGTTCACCGCGTCGCCCAGTACCGCAGCCATCACCAGCAGCACGATGAGCAGGCCGATCTGCATGCCACCTGCCGCGGCCAGTGCGCCGGCGACGAACAGCAGCGAGTCGCCGGGAAGGAAGGGCGTCACCACCAGACCCGTTTCGCAGAACACGATGGCGAACAGGATGGCATAGACCCAGGCGCCGTACTGCGCCACCAGTGCCGCAAGGTGGGTGTCCAGATGCAGCATCAGGTCGACGAAAGTGGCGAGCAGTTCCATGACAAGGCCGGCTGAAATCGAGCGGCGATGATAGCGGATGCATGTTGCGGCCCGTAAAATCGCGCACCGGATACCTTCTGCGCGCCGCCATGCCCTCGATTCACCTGTTGCCCGACCTGCTGATCAGCCAGATTGCCGCCGGCGAGGTGGTCGAACGACCGGCTTCGGTGCTCAAGGAACTGCTCGAAAACAGTCTGGACGCAGGCAGTCGCGACATCCGCGTGCAGCTCGAAGCGGGCGGCGTCAAACGTCTGCGGGTGGCCGACGACGGCTGCGGCATGCCGCCGGAAGACCTGCCGCTCGCGCTCGCTCGCCACGCTACGTCGAAAATCGCCTCGCTCGACGACCTGGAAGCGGTCGCCACCATGGGCTTCCGTGGCGAAGCGCTGGCGTCGATCGCCAGCGTTGCGCGCGTCACCATCACCAGCCGCGAAGCCGGCAGCGCGCACGCCTGGCGCATCGACAACGGCGGCGCAGCAGAGCCGGCCGCGCTCGACGCCGGTACCGTGGTCGATGTGGCCGATCTCTACTACAACACGCCGGCGCGGCGGAAATTCCTGCGCACCGAACAGACCGAATACGGCCACTGCGACGACGTGTTCGGCCGCATTGCGCTGTCGGTGCCGCAGGTGGCCTTCCAGCTGATGCACAACGGTCGCCTGATGCAGCGCCTGCCGGCTGGCGACATGATGACCCGCGTGCGCGCGCTGCTCGGCGACGAATTCATGCAGCACGCGCGCCCGGTCGAGGCCGACGCCGGCCAGATCCGCGTCAGCGGCTACGCCGCCCAGCCGGCCTTCTCGCGCTCCGGGCGCGACGCACAATATTGCTTCGTCAATGGCCGCTTCGTGCGCGACCGCCTGCTCGCGCACGCGCTGCGCGAGGCCTACGCCGACGTGCTGCATGGTGCGCGCCACCCGGCCTACGTCGTGTTCATCGAACTCGATCCGCGCGCGGTCGATGTGAATGTGCATCCGGCCAAGACCGAAGTGCGCTTCCGCGATTCGCGCGGCGTGCATCAGTTCGTGTTCCACGCGGTCGAGCGCGCGCTGGCGCCGTCGATACAGGTGGCGGCCGCCGTGACGCCGTCATCGTCGTTCGAACCAATGCCGGAGCGCCCGCTGTGGCCGTCGCAGCAGCAGGGCATGAATGTCGAACAGCCGCTGGCGCGCTACTTCGATTTCGTTCGCCAGGATGCGCCGGTGACCGCTTCGGCAGCGCCGGTGCTGCGTCCCGATCTGCCGGCGCAGCAGCATGACGCGCCGCCGCTCGGCTTCGCGCTGGCCCAGCTGCAGGGCGTGTATGTGCTGGCGCAGAACAGCGCCGGCCTGGTGCTGGTGGACATGCACGCGGCGCACGAACGCATCCTTTACGAACAGCTGAAGAAGGTGCTCGAAGGAGCACCCGCGGTGCAGCGCCTGCTGATTCCCGCCGTGCTGTCGATGAGCACGCGCGAAGTGGCGACCGCCTTCGAGTACGCCGACGTACTGGAAAAGCTCGGTTTCGACATCGGTCAGGCCGGCCCGAACGAACTGATGGTGCGCGCGGTGCCGGTGCTGCTGGCGCGTGCCGACACCGGTGCGCTGCTGCGTGCGCTGCTGGAGGAACTGCGCGAGGCGCCGGCCAGCCAGGTGGTGGAGCGCCGGCGCAACGAACTGCTGGCCACCATGGCCTGCCACGGCGCGGTACGTGCCAACCGGCTGCTTTCGCTGCCGGAGATGAACGCGCTGCTGCGCGACATGGAAGCCTGCGAACGCGCCGACCAGTGCAATCACGGCCGGCCGACCTGGGTCCAGCTCAGCATGGCCGAACTGGACCGCCTGTTCATGCGCGGCCGATGAGTGCGCCGGTGCTGGTGCTGCTCGGCCCGACCGCGAGCGGCAAGACGGCGGCGGTCGCCCGCATTGCGCGCGCGCTGCCGATCGAACTGATCAGCGTCGATTCGGCGCTGGTGTTCCGCGACATGGATATCGGCACCGCCAAGCCGTCCGCCGAGGAACAGGCGCTGTGCCCGCACCACCTGATCGACATTGTGTCGCCGGAAGAGGCCTACTCGGCCGCACGCTTTGCCGAGGACGCGCGCCGACTGATCGGTGAAATCCACGCCCGCGGCCGTATTCCGCTGCTGGCCGGCGGCACCATGCTCTACATCAAGGCGCTGCGCGAGGGGCTGTCGGACCTGCCGCAAGCCGACGCCGCGCTGCGCGCCGACATCGATGCGCGCGCGGCGGAGCAGGGCTGGCCGGCGCTGCACGCCGAACTTGCCCGGCTCGATTCCGATGCCGCCGCGCGGCTCAAGCCGACCGACGCACAGCGCATCCAGCGCGCACTCGAAATCGTCATGCTGACCGGCCGGCCGCTGGCCGAAAGTTACGCCCGACGAGAGGACGATGCGCCGCTGCCGCCGATGACCGTGCTGTCGCTCGAACCGTCGGACCGTGCCTGGCTGCACCGGCGCATCGAACAGCGTTTCGACCAGATGCTGGAACAGGGCCTGGTCGATGAACTGCGCACGCTGCGTGCGAAGTACCGGCTGGACGCCGGCATGCCGTCGATGCGCTGCGTCGGCTATCGCCAGGTATGGAATTTCCTCGAAGGCGAGGTCGATGCATCGACCATGCGCGACACCGGCATCTACGCGACACGCCAGCTGGCGAAGCGGCAGATCACCTGGCTGCGCTCGATGCAGATCGACCAGCGCATCGACTGCCTGCGCGACGATGCGGCGGATGCGGTGATGGACGCGTTCGCGCGGAGCGTCCGGACACCGTAGGCGCGTTTTGTGTGGGAGCGACCTCTGGTCGCGATGCGGCGGGTACGGGCCGCAGGCTTTGATTCAGGCCGCTGTCGCGAGCAAGCTCGCTCCCACAGGAATCACCGGGCTCGGCGACAGGTCGGGCGCGCTTTGTGTGGGAGCGACCTTTGGTCGCGATGCTGCCTAGGCGTGTCGCCGGCCTGCTCAGCAGCGCGGGCTCATCGCCCGCTTCAGGTCGTCCAGCTTGTGGATGCGGATGTTCTTGTTGCTGACCGACAGCAGGCCTTCGTCCTGCAGCCGTGACAGACCGCGGCTGACCGTTTCCAGCTTCAGACCCAGATAGGAGCCGATTTCCTCGCGCGTCATGCGCAGGTTGAATTCGGTCGCCGAATAGCCGCGCGAGGCGAAGCGTTGCGACAGGTTCACCAGGAAGGCGGCCAGGCGCTCTTCGGCGCGCATGGTGCCGAGCAGCATCATCACCGCCTGGTCACGCACGATTTCGCGGCTCATCACCTTGTGGAAGTGATGCTGCAGCGTGTCGATTTCGCGCGACAGTTCGGACAGACGGTTGAACGGGATGACGCACACCTCGCTGTCCTCCAGCGCGCGTGCGTCACAGTTGTGCTGGCCGGAGCCGATGCCGTCCAGCCCCATCAGTTCGCCCGCCATCTGGAAGCCGGTCACCTGTTCGCGGCCATCTTCCGAGATCACCTCGGTCTTGAAGAAACCGGTGCGGATGGCATACAGCGACTGGAAGGATTCGCCCGACAGATAGAGCGGCATGCCGCGCGGTATCTTGCGGCGGGCACCGATCAGCGTGTCAACGCGTTCCAGCTCGTCGTCGGACAGGCCGACCGGCATGCACAGTTCGCGCAGGTTGCAGGCAGAGCAGGCGACCTGGAGTCCCTGCGGGGTGATCGGTATCGATACGCTGTTCATTGATTGCGATCAATGCACGGTGTTGGCCGCGCTTGCATGATGAACATACCGCAAAGTGTGCCAATAAATCATGAATGTCGCAAAGGAACTGGTGTTCGACCCGCAGCTGATGCGTCGTTTCGACGTGCCGGGGCCACGCTACACCTCATACCCCACCGCAGACCGGTTCAATTTCTCGCACGACGCCCGGGCTCACGCCGCGCGTCTTGCCGCGCGCACGGCCAGTGCCGGCCCGCTGTCGATCTACGTCCATATCCCGTTCTGCGACACGATCTGCTACTACTGCGCCTGCAACAAGATCATCACCAAGGATCACGCGCGCGCCGATGCCTATCTCGACACGCTGCTGCGCGAAATGGCGATGAAGGCGTCGCTGGTCAAGGGCAGCCGCGAGATCGCCCAGCTGCATCTCGGCGGCGGTACGCCCACCTTCCTGAACGATGCGCAGATGACCCGGCTGATCGAAGGCCTGCGCACCCATTTCCGGTTGTCCGACAGCGCCCAGTGCTCGATCGAGCTCGACCCGCGCGGCGTCACCGCGGCACGCATCGCGCATCTGGGTTCGCTCGGCTTCAACCGCATCAGCGTCGGTGTGCAGGATTTCGATCCGCTCGTGCAGCGGGCGGTCAACCGCATCCAGAGCGTCGAAGAAACCGAAATCGTGCTGAAAGCGGCGCGCGAGAACGGCTTCGTGTCGACCGGCGTGGATCTGATCTACGGCCTGCCCGGTCAGACCCTGGACAGCTTCGACGCGACGCTGGCGACGCTGATCCGGCTGGCGCCGGATCGCGTGGCGATCTACCACTACGCCCACCTGCCGAAGCAGTTCATGCCGCAGCGGCGGATCGACGAAGCCATGCTGCCCGGCCCCGAAGTGCGGCCACAGCTGCTGCGTCTGGCGATCGACCGGCTGCACGAGGCGGGCTATGTGCATGTGGGCATGGACCATTTCGCCCGCCCGGACGACGAACTGGCGCAGGCGCAGCGGCACGGCCGCCTGCAGCGCAACTTCCAGGGCTATTCGACGCACGCCGGCTGTGACCTGCTCGGCCTCGGCGTGTCGGCCATTTCGCGCGTCGGCGCCAGTTTTGCGCAGAACCACCGGACGATAGAAAGCTGGACCCAGGCCATCGACGACGGCGAACTGCCGGTCATGCGCGGTCTCAACATGACCGCCGACGACAGCGTGCGCAGTGCCGTGATCGGTGCGCTGATGTGCCATTTCGAACTTTCGATCGAAGCGATCGAAAGTACATACGCCATTGATTTCAAAAAATACTTCTCGTCAGAGCTGGACGAGCTGGCGGAGCTCGAAGCGGCCGGCCTGCTCACCATCGAGCCGGACTGGATCGCCATCACCCCGCGTGGCCGCCTGCTGGTGCGCGCGGTCTGCATGGTGTTCGACCGCTATCTGCGTCTCGACAGCGAAACGGTGCGCTACTCTAAGGTGGTGTGAGCCGGCGATCCGACCGACCGGCGCGCGTTTTCCACCGGACCTTCAATGAACCTCGGATTGGCAGCGGTTTTCGTCGTCGGCCTGCTCGGCGGCGTGCACTGCGCAGGCATGTGCGGCGGCATCGTGTCGGCGATTTCGGCCGGCGTGCCGCAGCCCGCACGTCGCGGCTGGCGTGCCCAGCTGCCGGCACTGGCGATGCACGCGGCCTACAGCGGTGGGCGCATCGCCAGCTATTCGCTGGCCGGTGCGGTAGCCGGTGGCGTGGGCGGTGTCGGCCTGCTGGCCGGCAATGCGGCGCCGGTGCAGATGACGCTCTACGTGCTCGCCAACCTGATGATGATCGCGCTCGGCTTCTACCTGGCCGGTTACACGCGCCTGCTGGCGCCGGTCGAGGCTCTGGGCCGTCCGCTGTGGGCGCGCATCCAGCCGCTGGCGCGCCGCTTCCTGCCGGCGCGCACGCCGGCGCAGGCGCTCGGCGTCGGTCTGCTGTGGGGCTTCCTGCCCTGCGGTCTCGTCTACAGCATGCTCGGTCTGGCCTTGCTGTCGGGCTCACCCGGCAGCGGCGCGCTGATCATGCTCGCCTTCGGTCTGGGCACGCTGCCCAATCTGCTGCTGGCCGGCATGCTGCTGACCCGCCTGCGTGCCGCGACCCGTCATCCGGCGCTGCGCCGGGTGGCCGGGCTGCTGGTGCTCGGTTTCGGCATCGTCGGTCTGGCGCGCGCGTCCACGCTCGGCGACGGGCTGTGGAACGGCCTCATCTGCCATACTTAGGCACCTTCCTATAACAAGTGTCGAGAACACCATGCGTATCCTGCTTGCCGTAGACGGTTCCGATCATGGCGTGCGCGCCACGGCCGAAGTGCTGCGCCTTGCCGCCATGCTGACCACCCAGCCCGAAATCCACCTGCTGTTCGTGCACGCGCCGGTTCCCGGCGGCCTGCTGCAGCACCACGTCAGCCGCGAAGCGCTGAACGACTATTACCGCGAAGAGGGTCAGGACGCCGTGCGTTCGGCGCTGGAAACCCTGCGCAACGCGAAGATCGAGCCGGTGCTGCACCTGCACGTCGGCCCGCCTGCCGAAACCATTGCCCGTTACGCCGAACAGCACGACTGCGAAATGATCGTGTTGGGTCGCCGTGGCCACGGCGCGTTGGCCAGCTTTGCCCTCGGCTCGGTCGCCAGCGGCGTGCTGCATCACTCCAACCGCCCGGTGCTGCTGGTCAAGTAAGCGCGGCGTAGCCGGCCGCGTCCTTACCGGCGCGCCGGCCCGATCTCAAGAATTCGCTGCGGCGCGCCGTTAGCGGGACATGATGTCAATTTCTGTGTCCCGCACCCCCTCATGAGCGTACCCACCGCCACCGCATCCGATCCGCTCGAAACCTGGGTGGACCGCCTGCGCAGCCAGGACATGCCCATCTTCAGCGCCACCCTCGCCGCCATCGGTGAGGTCGCGGGCGACGAGGCAAGTCCGACTTCCGCGCTCGGCACCATCATCCTGCGCGACGCCGGCATGACCGCGCGCGTGCTGCGGATGGCCAATTCCGTTTTCTTCCGTGGCGAAAGCCAGCGCGTCAGCACGATTTCGCGCGCCATCGTCGTGCTCGGCTTCGACACGGTGCGCAATATCGCGGTGTCGGTCGCGCTGATCGACGCCTTTCTCGCCGGCGGCGTACGCGAGCGCGTGGCGGCCGAGATGGCGCGCTGCTTCCACGCCGCGGTGCACGCCCGGCACGCCGCGTCCGCGCGCGGTGACGCGTCGCCCGAGGAAGTGTTCATCGCGACGCTGCTGTCGCACATCGGCGAGATGGCGTTCTGGTGCTTTTCCGGCGAAGTGGGGCAGAAGCTCGACAAGGCGCTGCGCCAGAGCAAGGCGCAGCCCGAGCAGGTCGAGATGGAAGTGCTCGGCTTCCGTCTGCGCACGCTGACGCAGAAGCTGGCGCGCGAATGGGCACTGCCCGGACTGGTGGTGAATGCCTGTGCTGACGGTGTGCGGCTGGACAGCCGTGAAGCGCTTGTCGTTGCAGGCTATCGCTTGGCGGTTGCTGCCGAAGGCGGATGGGATTCCGAACGTGCGCGCGTCGCAATGCGCGATTACGCGAAGGTGCTGCGGCAGGACATCGCCACCGTCACACCGGTGGTTGCCGCGCACGCGCGCGAGGCGGCCCGTATCGCCGCTTTCTATGGTTGCGAGGACGCTGCGGCGCGCATTCCGCAGCCGACGCCTGGATCCGGCGTCGCACCGGCCGAGGGCGGCGACGGCGCCGAAGCCGATCCGCTGCTGCAACTGGATGTCGCGCGACGCATGACCGCATTGATGGCGGCCCGTTCGGCCAGCACCGCGGTGCTCGATCTGGCGCTGGAAGGCGCCGGCCGTGCGCTGGGCGCCGACCGCGCGGTACTCGCGCTGGTGGCGCCCAACCGCGCGCAACTGGCTGCACGCGCAACCGAAGGTCACGGCGCGCAGCAGCTGATGCGCCATTTCACCTTCCTGCTCGCCGGTGCGCCGCGCGACGCGCTGACCGAACTGGTCGACCACGGCCGCGTCATCGATATCGATGCCGACCACGTGCCCGCTCCCGGACTGCCCTCGGTGGCCCGCCTGCGCGCGGCACTGGGTGAGCGGCACCAGATACTGGTGCCGCTGCACGCGCAGAACCAGGTGGTCGGCGTGCTCTACATCGATCGCGCGCCGTCGCGACCGCCGTTTCCGGCCGGTACCCAGGACGCGCTGCTGCACCTGGCGCAACTGGCGGGTCTGGCGCTCGACGCCGCCGCCGCGCCGCGGCGCGCCTGAGGCGCGGGGCGCGGCGACTGTCGCATCTCAGCCGCGACGGCGGCGGGCGGCTGCGCCGATCAGGCCGAGACCGGCCAGCAGCAGCGCGTACTGTTCCGGTTCGGGTACTGGCGTGACCGACAACGCACCGCTGACCAGCGCCGTCGATTCGATCAGGTTTCCCGGCCCGGTCGGAGCCATGCTCATCCCGATGCTGGTAGATGAGCCGAAGCCAATATCCAGACGCAGTTCGGTGCCAATCGTGCTGTCGAACGAAAAGCTGAAGACCTCGCTGTCGAAGGTCGCGACCTCATACTCCGCGATCGTGCTGTTGCCGTCGCCACGCACGATCAGCGAAAGGAAGGACGGCGGCGAGATGGTAGTTAGAGCGCTCGAAAAGATATTGTCGAAGGTGCCCGAGAACGAGACCCGTACCGCGCTTCCGTCGGCTTCGCCGTCACTTTCGATGCGCAGCGCAGCCAGCATCTGGGAGTACATCGTGTCGCTTCCTGAATTCACCATGACAGGCTGAATCGCGTCGAGCGACATGCTGCGGCTGCCCTGAATGAGTACGTTCGACGGGTCAGACGCGGCGTCAAGCAGAAGCGACTGACTCCACACGTTGGACACGCTGCCGGCGAGGCTTTCCCCACCGCCGACGCCAAGCAGATAGCCGCTTCCCGACAGGTCATCCAAGGTGCCGCCGAAGTTCCACGATGCGGCAAGCTCGTTGATGTTGGTGTTGGTCGAGCCGCTGACGCTGCCCGAAATCAGGCTGAAATGGGCTGCCTGCGCATTCAGGCCCAAGGAAGCCAGCGCGAGCGCCAGCGTGGTCTTGATCAGGTTCATTCTGTGTTCTCCGGAATCAGGTGCGGGCGTCAGTCATTCTTGATGATGCGGTTCTGCGGGCCCGGCGCGACGCCGGTCGGGTTGGCCTGCAGATAGGCTTCGAAGGCGTCGGTATCGACCGCACCGCCGAGGCGCTGCGTGCCGTCCTTCAGTACGGCGAAGCCGTCGCCGCCGTCGGCGAGGAAGCTGTTCACCGTCACCCGGTAGCTGGCCGACGGATCGACCGCCACGCCGTCCAGCGTCATCGACGTGACGCGCGCGTTGCAGGCGTTGCCGGCGCTGTAGGCGTAGCTGAAGCCCTGCGACACCTGCAGGATGCGGGTCGCGGTCTGGCCGTTGCAGCCGTTGAACTGCGTTTCCAGCAGCGTGCGGATCTGGGCGCCGCTCAGCGTCATCGTCACCAGCGAGTTGCCGAAGGGCTGCACCGTGAAGGCGTCGCCGTAGGTCACGTCGCCGTTCGGGGCGTTGAACGGCAGGTCGGCACGGATGCCGCCCGGGTTCATGAAGGTGACGACGGCCTGACCGGTGCCCGCATCGTCGGTGGCGTCGAGCTGGGCGTCGGCGATCACGTCGCCGAGAGCCGACTCGCCGGCCGCGTTCTGCGAGCGGCTGATGGCGGCGGTGATCCTGCCGATCACGCGCGACTTCGGGCCGACCGACAGCGCGTCGTAGTGGGCGACCAGATCGGTCAGCGCCGCGTCTTCCTCGGTCGCGGTGCCGGTGACCAGGTTGTTGGCGGCCACCGCGATCACGTCGCGCGAGCGGGTGTCGATGGTCAGATCGATGTCGGTCAGGTTGCGCGCGTACTGGCCACCCGACGTGACGCGCACCGGCTGGCCGGCGCTGTTGTTGATCAGGCAGTTGTAGGCGGCATGGGTGTGGCCGGACACCACCAGATCGACCTCGGGGTCGAGCCGGTTGACGATGTCGACGATGGGGCCGGACACGCCGCTGCAGCCATTGATGCCGCCGGACGCGAAGCCGCCTTCGTGGATCAGCACGACGATGGACTCGATGCCCTGCGCCTTCAGTTTCGGGATCAGCGCATTGACGGTGTCGGCCTCGTCCTTGAACTGCAGGCCGGCCACGCCGGACGGCGACACGATGGTCGGCGTGCCTTCCAGCGTCATGCCGATGAAGGCCACCTTGTTGCCGAGGAAGTCCTTCACGCCGTAGCCGGGGAACACGGTCGTGCCGGTGGCGGTGTCATGCACGTTGGCGGCGAGGAAGCGGAATTTCGCGCCGGCGAATTCGCCGCCCTTCAGATCCTCGTTCATGCCGAGGCCGGAGTAGGCGTCTGTCGGGTGATTGCCGCCGTGCTGCATGCGCAGCAGTTCGTCCTTGCCTTCGTCGAACTCGTGGTTGCCGACCGCATTGAAGTCGATGCCGATGCGGTTCATCGCCTCGATCGTCGGCTCGTCCTTGAACAGCGCCGAGGTCAGCGGGCTGGCACCGATCATGTCGCCGGCCGACACCACGGCGTGCAGCGGGTTCTGCGCCTTCAGTTCCTTGATGCGGGTCGAGAAGCGGGTGACGCCCGGGTTGCTGCTAGAACCTTCGAAGGGCTTGATGTAGCCGTGGAAATCGTTGAAGGCGATCAGCTTCACCTTCAGCGTGGTGCCGATCTGCGAGTTGCGTGCGGCGATCAGCAGGCGGGCGCGTTCGACCGCACTGATCTTGCCGGCCTTCTGCTGCGCCAGCGTCACCGACGACACGTGAGCGATGAAGGCGGCCTGATTGCCCCACGGGTCCTCGTCGCGGATCTGGCTGTCGATGGTGGCGCAGCTGGCGTCCAGCACGCGGTCGGGTACGCCGGCATCGGTGCTGCCGAACAGCACGTTTGCGCTGTGGGTGCCGGGCGTGCAGGCGAGGGCAGACTGGCTGACAACGCCGGCGACGGCCAGCGCGAGAAGTTTGAGGCGCATGGTGTTTCTCCGGGAATTGGGTCGGGCTCAGGCGGCCTTGCGGCGCACGGCGAACGACAGCAGGCCCAGGCCGGCGATCAACATGGCCCAGCTGTCGGCTTCGGGGACGGCGCTCACTTCGATGTTCAGCGTGGGGCCGGCATAGGTGTTGTTGTTGTAGCCGGCATAGGTCGCGGCCACGCCACCGTCGCCATCGACCAGCGCCAGCGTCACCCGCGAATCGGCCAGGATGTCGGCGGCCAGCGCCTGCGCGCCGGCGTTGTTGCCGGCGGCGCGATCGAACAGCGTATAGGTCTCGACCGTGCCGCTGGACACCTGCACGAATTCATAGCTGAGCACCTGCTGCGCATCGGCGAAGTCGCCGGCGAACGGGTACTGCAGCGGGCTCGGCGATACGATGCTGACAGCATCGTTGCCGGTGAAGTAGACATCGACCGCACCGTCGGCGGTGAAGGCGGCGTTCGACTGCGTCAGCGACAGGCTGATGCTGTCGATCACCCAGCCATTGATGCCATATTGCGTGTCGAACTGTGCCTTCAGCGACGCGATGTCGAAGCGCGCCACGCCGTAGGAGGCGAAGCTGCCGTAGTCGGCGCCTTCGACGTTGAAGAAGTTGATGCCGCTGCCACCGGTGCGCACGCCGCCCGGCTGGACGGTGGCGTTCTGGATGGCCTCGACGCTGGCCGCGTGGGCGGACAGGCCGGTGAAGCACAGCAGCGTGGCGGCGAGCAGTTTCTGCATGTTCATGATCTGACCTCTGTAGGGTGGGTTGTGATTCGTGACAGCGCTGTGCTTCAGCGACGACGGCGCGCAGCGGCGCCGATCAGGCCGAGACCGGCCAGCAGCAGCGCGTACTGTTCGGGTTCGGGCACCACCTGCACGTCGACCCAGACCGCCTTGTGGTCGGAACTGGGCAGGCCGCCATACAGACCCGGATTGCCGAAGGTGCCGACCAGATCGAACGCGTCGCCGGTGTTGTTCGCCGCCGAGGTGTCCGGATCGACCGGCCAGTAGATGCCGCCGCCCTCGATGTCCAGATTCGCCGACGGCAGCACGTAATCGACGCGCAGATTGCCGGGCGCGGCATCGCTGAAGTCGGCCGTGTCCTGCGCCGGATCGCCGACGTGGCTCTGATTGGCGCTGCCGTTGTTGCTCGGGTAGTCGGCTGCCGCCGTGCCGCCGTCGGACGACGGCGTGGCCGAGGTATTGATCAGCGGGTTGTCCAGCAGCTGACCGATGGCGTTGTACTGCTCGCCATTGACCGTGCCCTTGAAGCTGTCGCCGTCGAAGGGGTCGGCGTTGTAGTCGCCGGCAATGACGAACTTCGCGCCGGCTTCGAGACCGCCGGTGTTGCCCTGGTCGTCGTAGATGTAATCGGCGCCGGCGACATAGTCGGCCCAGAAGCGGATTTCGTCGTGATTGCGCTTGCCATTGCGGTCCTCGGCGCCGTCGAAGGTGGGCGGCGTCGGGTGGGCGGTCAGGAAGTGCACGTCCTGACCGTTGATGCGCACCGTCACATCGACGTGGTTCTTCGACGACAGGCGCAGCGCGTCGATTTCGGGCTGCGAGTAGAAGTCGGTGAGCTTGCTTCCGGTCGGGTCGTTGGTCAGCAGATTGCCCGGCATGTCCTTCCACAGAAAGGTCTGGAAGCTGCGCACGCTGACGATCTCGTACTTCGAATAGATGGTGAAGCCGTACTGCCCGCCGAAGTTGCCGAAGCCGTAGGCATCGTCGCCGCCGGCCACCACGCCGTTGTTGTTCAGGTCGAAGCCCGACGCCAGACCGGTGTTGGTATTGGGCGTGTAGCGATACGCGTAGTCGATGCCCGAGGTCATGCCGCGCACTGCGTTGCCGTGACCGGCGGACAGGAAGTTGTCCTGGAACAGCTTTGCCGCATTGCTGGAATAGCCCAGGCCCATCGCGGCGCTGCTGGCGGTCGGCGTGCCGTTCAGATCGAAGTCGAATTCATTCACCAGCAGCACGTCGGCATTCACGCGCTGGATGATCTCCGCCACGTTGTGCGCCTGCTGGATGCGGTTGGCGACCGTGGTGCTGACGCCGCCAGCCAGCGGATTGGCGAGGTCGGACAGCAGCTGGCCCGAGGCGTCGCGGTTCAGCGATGCATTGAAGGTGGCGAAGCGGACGGTTTCGGCCTGCGCGGCGCTGGCGGCGGTGGCCAGCAGCAGTGCGGCGGCGAGCGGTTTCAGCGTGGCTTTCATCGGACTCTCCTGGACGGTTCAGCGACGGGCGGCACGACGCGCGAAGGCCAGCAGGCCGAGGCCGGCCAGCAGTTGCGCGTACTGTTCGGGTTCGGGGACGGCGCTCACTTCGATGGCGATGAACTGCGTGCTCTGCGTGGCGCTGAAGTTGTTGTCGGCGACCAGCACCAGCGTGCGGTTGCCGTTGGCCAGCGTCTTGCCCCAGCTCACGCCTTCGATGTTGTCCAGCGTGATGCCGTCAAAGGTGATCGGCATCTCCAGCAGCAGCGTGCGGCGCATCGGCGTGTAGTCGGCGCCGGTCAGGCTGGCGAAGCTGCTCACGTCGGTGGTGTCGGCGGTGATTTCGGCCAGCGTCAGGCGGATGGTGTTGCCGACGCCGAAGGCGAAGGCGCGCTCGATCGCGATGAACTGCGTGTCGGAGATCGCCAGCAGTTCGGGCAGGCCGTTGTCCGGGCCGAAGGGCGCGCCCGGCACCGCGTCGACCGGAATCGGCGGCAGCTCGTAGGCGTACTGCGCACCGGCCGCGCCGCTCACCGGGTCGAGCGCGGTCAGGCGTACCACGCTGCCGTTGCTGATCGACGTGAGCGGGCCGTCCTGCACCAGCGCGTCTTCGTTGGCGGTGTAAATCGTGCCGTTCGGCGTGACCGTCAGCGCTTCGAACAGTTTGTTGTTGCGCCCGCCGGTGGTCGCGTTGTCGACGTAGTTGTACATGGCGGGCGTGGCGAATTCGCGCACGAACACGCCCGAGGTCGTCATTTCGCGGACGAAGGGCTGATAGCGGCTGGCGGCGTTCGCGTTCCAGTTGCCTTCGGAGGACCAGTACAGATTGCCGTTCGGCGCAACGCGGATGCCCTCCGGGTCCACCGTGCGGGCGTTCGACGGGAAGGTCGTGCCGTCCGGGCGCTGCATATACGTCTGACTGTTGACGGTGACGCCGTTGAAGCCCGCGGCGTCGTAGTCCAGCGACAGGTTGTAGAAGCGCGGCGTGCCGCGCTCGCCACCGCGGTCATCGGCAATCGCCCAGTAGCTGCCGTCGGCGGCGCGATCGAGGCCGGAGATGCCGCCGAATTCGACGCCCTGGAACAGCGCCCCAGTGGGCAGCGAGGTCGCGCCGATCACGCGCAAAGAGAAGTCGGCTGCCTGTGCGGCGCCGAACGAGAGGGCCACAGCGGTGGCCAGAAGCAGTTTCTTCATGATGGAGTCCGGCAGGCGTGACGAACCGGCCCCGCTGCTGCGGGGCCGGCGCGAAGGATCAGCGGCGGCGCTTTGCGGCGAAGCCGATCAGGCCGAGGCCGGCCAGCATCAGCGCGTAGGTCTCGGGCTCCGGAACCGGGTTGGCCAGGCTGATCTTCAGGAACTCGGTGTGGTCGGAACCGAAGTCGCGACCGCCGGTGCCGGGGTAGTTGTTGTCGTTGATCACCAGCAGCGTGTTGGCGTCGAGGATGAGCACGTCCTCGATGGTCACGTAGGGGAAGGTGAAGCTGGTGAGGCCGTCGCCGTTCAGGTCGTCCGGGTCGGCGATGTTCATCAGGTCGACCAGTTCGGTCTTGGTGACGAAGCCGCCGTCGGCGACATCGGTGGTGTCGGCGATGAAGATCTTCTTGAACGGCGTGCCGCTGGTGGCGGTACCGCCGTTGCGCTCGATCACCAGGAAGCGGTGGTCGTCGATCGCCGTCATGTCGCCGATGGCGGTGCCTTCGGCTTCGAGCTGGTACAGGTAGTCGAGGCCGGTATAGCTTTCGCTGTCGATGCTGAATTCATTGATGCGCAGGCTCTTCGCCGGGTCACCGGCCACAGTCTTTTCGAGCAGGGTGTAGAGCTTGTCGCCGCTGGCGTTGATGGCCATGCCTTCGAAGCCGCCTGAGCCGCCGAGGTTGCTGGTGACCGAACCGTTCAGCACCGCTTCGTGCTGCGGCGCGAACACGCCGGGCAGCGCGATTTCGCGACGCTGCACCACGCCGTTGGCGTCGGTCTTGACCAGGTAGGGGCCGAACTCGTCGCCGAACCACAGATTGCCGTTCTTGTCCTGGCGCACCGACTCGACGTCGAGGTCGGCACCGGTGAGCAGACGGCCTGCCTTGATCGACGGATCGACCAGCGGGTTGGCGGCGTTGTTGTAGTAGTGCGTGTAGTCGGCCTGCACCTTGATGCTCAGCAGGTTCTTCGGGTCGCTCAGCGTGATGCGACTGGCCGCGTTGAAAGCGGGCAGCGAGGCGCCGGTCGTCCAGTTGGCGGCGGACACGGTGCCGCTGCCACCCAGCGCGGTGCGGAAATCGACATTCACCGCATAGCTGCGCAGCAGCGTGTCGGCCGAATTGCCCTGTGCGCCGAAGCCGTTGTCGGTGATCACACGGAAGCTGCCGTTGGCGCCGGCCAGCACGCCGGAAAAGCCCTGCACCGGTTGCATGTCGACCAGCGGCAGCGGATTGCCACCGGCACCGGCGCCGGCGAACTGGCCCGAGGTCGGGCCGTCGGCGAAGGTGTTGGCCGGCATCACGGCCCAGCCGGACAGCGTGTTCTGGGCGGCGTTGGCCGAAGTGGCGGCAAAGGCGGCTGCCACCGCCAGCACCAGCGTGAGTTGCGTGCGTGCGTTCATGTCGTGTCTCCCACAGGTTTCATGCCGGCGGAGTGCCGGGAACGCGCCGACCATAGGGAGCGGTCTTTTCAATGCAATGAAGGGTGGGTGAGCCGTTCGGCGCATGCCGGCGGCAGATCCGCGCCACGCCGGGGCTTGCGTGTCGGGCGGGGTGTGCCCGAACCTTCGTGCCGCCATCACTCGTGCGCGCGGCAGATGACGGTCGTGTGACGGAATGCGTTGCTTCGTGTTACGCCGCGGACCCTGTGCACGGTCCGGCAACCGTCGCGGCCTGCATGTAAACTCCGCGCTTTACCTCCCGCGAACCGAGCCTGCCATGCCCGTGAACTACCAGACGCCCCCCGCCGAAACCATCCTGCCGGTCGCCGGCGTCCGTCTGGGCATCGCCCAGGCCGGCATCCGCAAGGCCAACCGCCGCGACCTGTGCCTGATTTCGCTGCTGCCCGGCGCGCGCGTGGCCGGCGTGTTCACGGTGAACCGCTTCTGTGCCGCACCGGTGCAGGTGTGCCGCGACCATCTGTCGCGCAGCGACATCCGCGCGCTGGTCATCAACACCGGCATCGCCAATGCCGGCACCGGCGAACCGGGTCTGGTCGCCGCGCACGCCACCTGCGTGGCGGTGGCCCGCGCGCTCGAACTGGCGCCGGAACAAGTGCTGCCCTTCTCGACCGGCGTAATCATGGAGCCGCTGCCGGTGGACCGCATCGAGCGCGGCATCCCGGCCAGCATGGACGATCTCGACGAGGCTAACTGGTACGAGGCGGCGCACGCCATCATGACCACCGACACCATCGCCAAGGCCGGCTCGCGCACGCTCACGATCGACGGCCGCCGGATCACCATTACCGGCATCAGCAAGGGCGCGGGCATGATCAAGCCGAACATGGCCACCATGCTCGGCTTCATCGCCACCGACGCGGCGGTGTCGCAGGCCGCACTGGAAGACATGGTGAAACACGCCGCCGACCGCTCGTTCAACTGCGTCACGGTGGATGGCGACACCTCGACCAACGACTCCTTCATGCTCATCGCCTCCGGCACCGCCGGCAATGCCGAAATCACTTCGCTCGACAGCGCCGACGGCCGCGCGCTGGCCGACGCGGTCACCTCGCTGGCGGCCGAGCTGGCGCAGGCCATCGTGCGCGACGGCGAGGGTGCGACCAAGTTCATCACCATCGAAATCGAAGGCGGCCGCGACGTGCCCGAGTGCAAGGCGGTCGGCTACGCGATCGCCCATTCGCCGCTGGTCAAGACCGCCTTCTTCGCCTCCGACCCCAACCTCGGCCGCATCTTGGCTGCGGTCGGCAACGCCGCGCAGACGCACCCGTCGCTGGCCGATCTCGATACTTCGAAAGTGAGCCTGTGGATCGGTGACTTCCTGGTGTCGAAGGACGGAGGTCGCAACCCGGACTACAAGGAAGAGCAGGGCGCGGCCGCGATGGCGCCGGCCGAGATCACGATACGCGTGGCACTCGGCCGCGGCGACGCCCGCGCCACCTGCTGGACCTGCGACTTCAGCTACGACTACGTGAAGATCAACGCGGACTACCGCAGCTGAGAGCCATGAGCGCGCCGAACAGGCGGCTGTCGCCCACCGAGCTCGAAGAACTCGGTCGGTTTCTGGCTTCGCCACAGCTTCAAGCCACGGCGATGAGCGTGCCGATGCTGGAGGGCTTTCTGACCGCCGTCGTCGTCGGCCCGCGCCAGGTCATGCCGAAGGAGTGGCTGGCCCGGGTGTGGGACTGGCGCGACGCGCGGGTGGCGCCGGACTTCGACGACGAAGACCATGCCGAGCGCGTCATCGCGCTGGTGATGCGCCTCTTCGACCGCATCGAAGACATCTTCCTGAAGCGCGCCGATGCCTTCGAGCCCATATTCACGCGGCGGGGCGAACAGGCCGTCATCGAATGGTGCGAAGGCTTCCTGGTGGGGACCCGCTTGAGCCCCGACAAGTGGGCCGAAATGTGGGACGAGTGCCCCGACCTTGCCACACCTCTTACGCGCCTTGGAACAGACGAGGGGCGCGCGACGCTGCGCGACGGCGAAGTCATGCTCTGGGGCAAGCTCCTGCCGCCGGCGCTGGTCGCGATCCACGAAATCTGGTTCGACCTGAGGACGGCTGCCCCGGAAGGGTTGGGTGAGGACGATTCCGCGTACGTCGGCGCCTCCGTCGAATCCTGCTTTCGCGCCGAGCCGAAGGTGGGGCGCAACGACCTTTGCCCCTGCGGCAGCGGGAAGAAATTCAAGAAGTGCTGCGGCAGCGGAGAGCAGTCGGTGCCCTGACTCAACGCCCCGGGCCTCACCCCCGGCCCCGACACCTTGCAGGAGCGAGCTTGCTCGCCATCGCGGCCGGTACTGACGCCGGTCGCTTGCCAAGGCCGTATCGCGGCCAGAGGCCGCTCCCACGAGACACGCACGGGCTGGTCAAGCCAGGCGCGCTTTTGTGTAACCGAGCTTGCTCGCGATGGCGGCGTCGATTCGGCGCTGCAGCGCAGGCAGGGCCTCTGCCTACGCCTCCCAGCGCCGTGATTGCAGTGCCGCAGCCACTGCCTGCGCGCGCGCTTCGAGCAGGGCGTCGGCGGCAATCGCCGCTTGATCGACATTGCGGCAGGCGGACAGCGCGGTGCGCAGCATCGCTGCCTTGGGGTAAGGGCGAGAGGCGCGACCCGGGTAGGCACGGAAGTCGCACGTGCACAGCGTCATCAGGCGGTCAAAGCGTTCAGGCTGACCGAAGGCATCCATCCGCTCCAGCATCGCCGTGATTGAACCGGCGCGCATTTCGGCCGCACGGTGCACGCGCTCGCATTCGGAGTTGGCCAGCAAGGCCAGATCGACGCAGTCGTCCGGCACGCCGAAGCGCGCGCTGATCGCCTCGATGCGCGGCACCCCGCGTTCGATGTGCCGGTAGTGCACCGGCAGGTGCTCGCGCGGCGAATCCGACTTGCCGACGTTTAATACCAGCGCCGCGTAACGCACCGCGAACGACGCATCGCGGCGCGCCGCTTCATCGATGGTGCGCAGCAGGTGTTCGCCGATATCGACCTGGTCCGGGTCGTCGGCGATCTGCGGTACGCCGAACAGCGCGTCGACCTCCGGCAAGAGCACGGCCAGCGCATCGCACTCGCGCAGCGCACGCAGCATGCGCGACGGCACCTGCGCCGACAGGCCGCGCGCCAGTTCGCGCCAGGCGATCTCGGGCGCGAGATCGGCCAGCACGCCGGCGGCCACCTGTTCGTACATCAGGTCCAGCGTGTCTTCGTCGAGCCCGTCGTCCTGGCTCGCCGCCAGGGCCGCCATGCGCAGCACGGTGAGGGCGGGGCTGGCGAGCATGTCGGTGAAGGATTTGCCGAACGGGCCGGGGGTGGGGTTCGCGCTCATGAATGTCGTCTTCGTGGGGTGTCCGGTGCGCATTCTGGCGCCGTCGCGGCGCAGTGCATCGTCGATGCCCCGACCTTTCGCCGCCCGCCGCGACCGATGGCCCGTTCGGACCACGTTGCGGCGCCGACACCGTCATGCAGTCGACACCCGCCGCATCGATGATGAGAATCTCGCTACCGCGCCCGGAGTCCCGAATGTCCTCGTCCTGTACCTCGCCCAGCCGTCGCCGCCTGCTCCAGGGCTCCGGCGCGCTGGCCGCCACCCGCTTCACCGGCCTGATGGGCGCGCTGTATGCGCAGAACGCGCTGGCCGCCACCGGCAAGCAGACGGTGTCCGCCCTGTCGCCCTACGGCGCGCTGGCGCCGGTCAAGGACGCAAGCACCGGCCTGCCGCTGCTGCAACTGCCGCCGGGCTTCAGCTACCGCAGCTTCGGCTGGACCGGCGACAGCATGAGCGACGGCAACCCGACGCCCGGCAATCACGACGGCATGGCCGTGGTTACCTCGCGCCGCGCCGGCCGCAGCACCGAACTGGTGCTGGTGCGCAACCACGAGCGCGGTCTGGTCGCCACGCCGGCCGAAGCCATCCAGGCGCCGCGCAGCTACGCCACCCAGCCGGTGAACGGCATCATCACCGTGTATTACGGCAGCCTGCCCATCCGCATCGGTGCCGGCGGCATCGTGACCGACCCGTCGGCCGCCGCACCGGCGCCCTTCGTCGGCTATCCGGCCGGCGGCACCACCAACCTGCTTTTCCGCGACGCCGCTTGGGCCGGCGCCACCGGTTCGATCGGCGGCACGCTGGGCAACTGCGCCGGCGGCCCGACGCCCTGGGGTACCTGGCTCACCTGCGAAGAAACCATCTACGATTTCTCCGGCATCGGCGGCAAGAAGCACGGCTATGTGTTCGAAGTCGACGCCGACGCCGGTGACTCGATCGCCGACCCCATCATCGGCATGGGCCGTTTCGTGCACGAGGCAGTGGCGGTCGACCCGACCACCGGCTACGTCTACGAAACCGAAGACAACCGCAACGTAGCGGCCTTCTTCCGCTACGTGCCGGCCGACACCTCGGGCGAACTGGGCAGCCTGCACAACGGCGGCAAGCTGCAGGCGGCGCGCATCAAGACCATCGTGCGCAAGGCTGCGCCCGCCACGCTGGCCCAGGCCAACGACCAGGGCCTGCTGAACCCCGACATCGGCGACGAATACGAACTGGAGTGGGTGGACATCGCCAACCCCGACGCCGACCCGGTGGTCGTCGCCGGCCAGCCCGGCGGCGTCAGCCTCGCCTTCATGTCCGGCCCCACCCATCAGGCCATCAGCCAGGGCGGCGCCCGCATGAGCCGCGGCGAAGGCATCTGGTATTCCGCCGGCAGGATGTTCATCGTCGATACCGCCGCTGGCACCGACAGCCGCGCGCGCGTCGGCCAGGGCGAGGGTGCGGTGTGGGAACTGACACTGGCCACCATGCGCCTGCGCGCCATCTTCGTCAGCGGCAACCAGACCGCCGGCAACAACCCGGACAACGTCACCGTCAGCCCGCGCGGCGGCGTGCTGCTGTGCGAAGACGGCGGTGGCACCACCGACGCCTACGGCACCGGCAACCGCCTGCTCGGCCTGAACCCGGCCGGCGAGGCCTACATCTTCTGCAAGAACAACGTGAACCTCGCCGCCGACCAGATCGCCGCCGCCGGCAAGACCGTGGCCGCGGCCGACTATCGCAACTACGAATTCTGCGGCGCCTGCTTCGACCCGACCGGCCGCGTGCTGTTCGTGAACATGCAGACGCCGGGCATCACCGTGGCCATCACCGGCCCGTGGGCCAAGGGCAATCTCTGAACCTGAAAACCTCAGTTGACCGCTTGCCATGAAGTCGAGAGCTCTGCCCATCAAGGAGATTTGTCAGTTTGCGTTGCGCACCCTCCGGGTGAGACCGCTTCGACGTCGCGTGCACGGCCGGCGGGGCGCCCGGCCGCGTTGCTCGTCCTTGCAGGGAGCCATCCTGCCGCGTCCTCGCGCCTTGCCGTACACCCCGCCAACCGCACCCACGACGCCGATCAACTGAGGTTTTCAGGTTGAACAACGATTCCGGAGCCATCACATGAATATCCGCCACACCCTCGCCGCCGCGCTGTGCGCCTTCGCACTCGCCCCGGCCGCCCACGCTTACACGCTCGACGTCGTCGCTGCCAACGGCAACATCGTGGACACCAGCTTCAGCACGCCGGACATGCTGTCCATCGACTTCGGCCTGATCAATACGCTGCCGGTCACGTTCACGCTGACGCGCGACGACAGCGACCTGCCGATGCTGCCGTTCAACGCCATCGTCCGCAATTACATCGGTCTGGGCTTCGAAAGCCTGACGCTGACAATATCCGGCGGCCTGTTCAACACCCTCGGCAGCGCCGGCGGCACCTTCGGCTCGGTCGCCACCGTCACCGGCAGCCACGACAGCGCACGCATCACCTTCAGCGGCCCGGAATACGTCGAAGCCGCGCTCGGCGACTGGTTCCTCGACGGCAGCCAGACCGACTTCGTGCTCGACATCGCCAACGCCACCGGCCCGGTCACCCTGACGCTGGCTGCCGCGGTGCCCGAGCCTGAAGGCTGGGCCATGATGCTGGCCGGCATGGGCTTGCTCGGCGCGGCGGTGCGTCGGCGTCGCTGATACTGCATTCGCTGCTCGCCCGGGATTGGTGTAGCGTGCTGCGCTCTTGCCGCGACAGCGGCTTCAGCGCGGACGGAATGGTCAGTGAGCGAAGCAGTTCTGCAATGGAATGAAGGCGATGTTCAACTCGGTGCCCGCTGGCAATCCGAAGCGGGCGTAGCCCCGCCGAAGAAGGTGGTCGTTGCCGACGACACGCTGACGGCCGACATGGCCTTCAGGCTGGCGAGCGAGGGCACGGCGCTGCTGTGGCGCGGTGACTTCCAGAACGCGCGGCAGTTGCTGCAGGCGATGGCGCGACGGGTCGATCGCAAGCCGCGCAAACCGGCGGCCACGCTGCGCGATGCGTTCAACCAGCACCGGCTGGCGCAGTCGCAGCGGGCGCGCACGCTGGGCATGCTGCTGATTCCTTTCGATGCGGGTCACGTCATTCCGCTGCGCCGCGCGCCGGACGTGGTCGAGGCCTGCACGCAGGCGCACGGCGAGGCGACAGAGCCCTATGTCTGTTCGCTGCGCGAGCTGCTGGGCGTGATCAGCGCCTACGAGTGGCGGCGCAATGGCGTCGACATTCCGGCGCTGGGCGCGCACATCCACCCGCATTACGGCGTGTTCTCGCCGGTGCGCGGCGAGTATGTCGATCTGGTGGCGAAGGCGCCGCTGCCGGCGGCGCTGAAGAGCGATTCGACCGCTTTCGACATCGGCACCGGTACCGGTGTGCTGTCGGCGGTGCTGGCGAAGCGCTGCGTCGCGCGCGTGGTGGCGACCGATCAGGACGCGCGCGCGCTGGCTTGTGCGCGCGAAAATGTCGCGCGGCTGGGCATCGGCGCACAGGTCGAGGTGATCGAAGCCGATCTGTTCCCGGCCGGCCGCGCCCCCTTGGTGGTGTGCAATCCGCCCTGGCTGCCGGCGCGACCCAGTTCGCCGCTGGAATACGCCGTCTATGACCCCGACAGCCGCATGTTGCGCGGTTTCCTCGCCGGGCTGGCGGCGCATCTGGCGCCGGGCGGCGAGGGCTGGCTCATCCTGTCCGATTTCGCCGAGCACCTCGGTCTGCGCGCGCCGGACGAACTGGCGGGCCTGATCGATGCGGCCGGGTTGAAGGTGGCGGGCCGGCTCGACGCGCGTCCGCGTCACCCGAAAGCTTCTGACGCCACCGATCCGCTGCACGCAGCGCGTGCAAAGGAAGTGACGACGCTGTGGCGGCTGGTGGCGGCCGACGCATGAGCTACTACGTGATCGGCCACATCCGGGTGCTGGATGCCTCGCGCTGGGCGGACTATCGTGCCCGCGTCGGCGCCACGCTGGCACCCTTCGGCGGCGAACTGGTGATGCGCGGCCGGGTGGATGCGGTGCTGGCCGGCGACTGGCCGGGCACCGATACCGTGGTGCTGCGCTTCGCCGATGCGGCCAGCGCGCGCGCTTGGCACGACTCGCCGGCCTATCAGGCGCTGGTGCCGCTGCGCGAGGCCGGGGCCGAGGTGGTGCTGGTAGGTTACGAGGGCGAGTAGCCCGCCGGAGCCTTTTACGCCCGGCGCTTCAGCCGGTGGCCCACAACACGAGGCCGATCAGCACGACATTGACCGCGATGGCGGCGAACAGCCCGCCGAGCAGGAAGTGCTGCGGGCCCAGCCCCTCGGTGGTGCGGTTGATCATCCGCGTGCGGCCGATGCCGGTGAAGGTGAGCAGGATGATCTTCAGCGCGCGAAGACTGCCGCGCAGCAACGGGACGGGGGCGTGATCCATCGTGCGATTGTGCCCGATCGGCAGCGCGCTGCGCTCGTGGCATCATGCGGCGATGACATCCGGAAGCGATCCGATGGACGACAACCTGTCACGCACCGACGCGCAGCAGCGCGCCGATGACATCCACGCTTTCCGCCGCGAACAGGCGCGGCTGGCGGCCGACGGCATGGCGACGGCCGACGCGGCAGCGATCCGCGCGCATCACGACGCACTGCTCGCCCGCTTCGCCGCACGGCCCGATGTCGACACCACGCAGCGCGCGCGCCAGCTCACGCTCGGCCTGCGCATCGCCTCCTTTCTTGGCGCGCTGGCGCTGGCGGCCAGCGTGTTCTTCCTGTTTCGCCAGTACTGGCCGCTGTTTCCGGAAGCGGTACAGGTGATCGTGCTGGCCGGCGCTTCGCTCGGCACACTGGTGCTGACCGCCTGGCTGCACCGGCGCGACGCCTCCGGCTACTTCACCAAGCTGGCCGCACTGGTCGCCTTCGCCTGCTTCGTGCTGAACCTGAGCCTGCTCGGTTCCAGCTTCAACATCACGCCGTCGGACAAGGCACTGCTGCCGTGGGCGGCTTTCGCGCTGCTGCTCGCCTACACCTGCGAACTGCGCCTGCTGCTGGTGGCCGGGCTGGTCTGCATCACCGGCTTCATCGCCGCCCGCGTCGGCACCTGGACCGGCATGTACTGGCTCAGCGTCGGCGAGCGGCCGGAGCATTTCTTCCCGGCGGCGCTGCTCATGTTCTGCGTGCCTTTCTTCGTCGATCACCGGCGTCATCCGGGTTTCGACGCGACCTGGCGGCTGGTCGCGCTGCTCGCGCTTTTCCTGCCCATGCTGGTGCTGTCGAACTGGGGCCGCGCGAGCAATCTGCCCTTCGATGCGGATGTGGTCGAAGGCTTCTATCAGCTGGGCGGCTTCGTTGCCGGCGGCCTGCTCACCTGGCTCGGCGCGCGCCGCGGCTGGCCCGAGGTGATGAATACCGCGGTCGTGTTCTTCGTCATCTTTCTGTACACCAAGCTGTTCGACTGGTGGTGGGCGGTGATGCCGAAATTCCTGTTCTTCCTCGTGCTCGGCCTGGTGGCGCTGCTGGTCATCCTGGTGCTGAAGCGGCTGCGGGCGGTGACGCCGGTGGAGGGCGGGCGATGAAGCGCGCGCAGAAAATCCTGCTGGTGGGCGGTGTGGCCCTCATCGTCGCGGTGAATGCCTTCGTGCTGGCGGGCGTGGCGTGGAACCGCTCGGGCGAGCCGGGCAGCGCGCTCACCCTCACGCAGCGCGAACTCAGTCTGCCCTATGCCTTCGGACTCGACGGCGAGCGCGGCGGCATCGACGTGGCACTGCTCTGGCGCGCGCCGATGCGCGACGACAATGCGGATGCCGCCTATGACATGCACTACGGCCGTGGGCCCGACTGGCTCGACGCCGACAAGCTGCGCGAGCTGGGCTTCGACCTGAAGGAAGAGCGCGACGCCTACCGCCAGAAGCGCGAGGTGTACGTCGTGCTCGAACTGGCCGGTGCCGACTGGCAGGCGGCGCTGGCGCAGGCGCAGCGCCGTCTCGACAGGGCGCTCGCCCGCGGTAACGCCGAAAAGCAGGATGTCGACGCGCAGAAGTCGGCACAGGAGGCGCTGAAGTACGAGCAGCAGAAGGCGTCGCGCCTGTTCGCCGTCGACGCCGGGCTGGACGCCGCTGCGTTGCGCCAGCGCTATCCGGACACGCACCGCCACCTCATCGTCGTGGCGACGGTGACGCCATCGGTGATGGTGATCGACAAGAAAACCACCTTCAGCGGCCACATCGGCGAACTGGCGGTCGCCCGCATCAGCGTGCCGCACGCGCTGCGCGGCGCGATGGACGGCATAGACCGCAGCGCGCTCGACAGCGGGCGCGCCACCTTCGAAATGGACGTCGCGTGGGGCCGCCGCTTCGAACCGTGGGTGACCGCGGTGCGGCCGCAGCGCGCAGCAACGGTCGAATGAAGCAGCCGATCACCGGCTACCTGATCGACGAGGAGGGCGACTGGGTTGCCCGGCTCGCCTGTGGGCACCGCCAGCACGTGCGCCACCACCCGCCTTTCATCAACCGCCCCTGGGTGGCGACCGAAGAGGGGCGTGCGGCCCATCTCGGCGCGCTGCTCGACTGTCCGCGCTGCGACGCCTTCGAGTGGCCGGACCACATCGTCGAACAGGCAGGACGCGACCGGCGGTGATATCGTCCGCAGCCTCATTTTCAGGGTAAGCAGCATGCGCAGCGAAGGTCGCATCCGTTCGTGGAAGGACGACAAGGGTTTCGGATTCATCACGCCGGATGGCGGTGGCGAGGACGTGTTCGTGCACATCAGTTCGTTCGACGTCGAGGGGCAGCGCCCGACCGAGGGCCAGCGCGTGGCCTTCGATCTCGGCCGCGACCGCAAGGGCCGGCGCTGTGCGCAGCGGGTGACGCTGGCCGGCGTGCCGCTGAAGACGCGACGGGTCGAAGTGCGCGACGAGGCCTCGCCGGCGCAGTGGGGTGGCGCGACGCTGTTCCTGATCCCGGCCTTCCTGTTGCTGATGGTGCTGGTCAGCGTGCTGTGGCAGGCGCCGCACGGCTGGTTCCTGCTCTATCTGACGGTCAGCCTGGTGACTTTCGCGCTGTACGCGATCGACAAACAGCAGGCGGCGATCGGCGCGATGCGCGTGCCCGAACCGCGCCTGCACCTGCTGGCCCTGGTCGGCGGCTGGCCCGGCGCGCTGCTGGCGCAGCAGTTCCTGCGTCACAAAACGGTGAAGGCTTCGTTCCGCCGTGGTTTCTGGATCACCGTGGTCGGGAATGTCGCACTCTTCCTGCTGCTGACCAGCCCGTTCGGCCGCCCGCTGGTGGCACGGCTGCTCGGCTGACAGCTTCCAGAAGAGCTCGACCCGGCGCCGCGCCCGCCCACCGCCGCTGTCGGGGTCAGAAGACCCCTCCCACAGGACCCCGGCTCCGGTCCTGGATCGGGCGCATTCCCGGTGGGAGCGAGCTTGCTCGCGATGCAGCTGTTGCTGGCCGCCGGCTTTGTTCGATGCCGCTATCGCGAGCAAGCTCGCTCCCAGGGTATTGGGCACAGGACTGTGCGCGGGATCTGTGTGGGAGGCCGCCATTGCTGCCGACGGGGCCTGAACCAAAAGCCGCACACTGCCCACTGCCGCTGTCGGGGTCAGAAGCCCCTCCCACAGAACCCCAGTGCGGGCACTGGCCGGGGGTCTGGGCGCGACCTCTGTGGGAGGGGTCTTCTGACCCCGACAGGGCCGTGGTGTGCCGCCGGCTTTTTTCACGCGAGCGACGCAATCCTGTCGTTCGAAACCCGACCCTGATCCCGCTCAAGGGCCGAACGCGCCCGGCTGGTCATGATGAAGGCCTGTGCATTGCAGGAGCCCCGCCATGAGCCGCATCGTCGTCATCCAGGGTCACCCGGAATCCCGCCCCGGTCTGCTGCGCGCGCTGGCTGACAGTTATGTCGCCGCGGCGCGTGAAGCGGGGCACGCGGTCAGCGTGATCGACGTGAGCCGGCTGTCCTTTCCCGTGCTGCGCTCGAAAGCCGAATGGTCGGCACCGGCGGAGGGCGACATCGCGCAGGCGCAAGCGCTGATCGCCGATGCCGAACATCTGGTGGTGTTCTTCCCGATATGGCTGGGCACCTTGCCTGCAGTGCTCAAGGCCTTTTTCGAACAGGTGTTCCGCCCGGGGTTCGCCATCGGCGAAGGGCGCGGACGGAATCCATTCACCCGGCTGCTCACCGGACGCTCGGCGCGGCTGGTCGTCGCGATGGGCATGCCCGCCTGGCTGTTCCGCACCTTCTATCTGGCGCACGGCGTCATGAGCTTCAAGCGCAACATCCTGCACTTCGTCGGCATCCAGCCGGTGCGCAGCACGCTGATCGGCAGCGTCGACGCGATGGACGATGCGGGCCGTGCGCGCTGGCATGCGCGGATGCGTCGCCTTGGCCGCGACGCCGCGTGAGCCGGCTCAGGTTCTCAGCAGCCGCACCCGCCTGAACCATCCGCCGAGAGCCGCCGGCTCGTCGCTGACGATGCCGAAGGGCAGTCCGTCGAGCGCGTCTTCCAGCACCACGTCGAGCCGGGTGGCGATGCGGCCGGCCAGCGGCGACAGCAGGCGGCGCAGCGGGGCAGGGCGGCCGCGGCGCAGGAACTTGTCCAGCACCAGCGCCGCACCGCCCGGGCGCAACACGCGCGCCGCTTCGCGCAGGCAGGTGGCGCCATCCGGCACCACGGCGACGATCAGATGCAGCACGACGCAGTCGAACTGCGCGTCGGCGAAGGGCAGGCGCATTGCGTCGCCGCGCACCGCCGCGTAGTTCAGGCCGGAGGCGCGCGGCAGGCTGCGTGCGAGCATGGCGGCGTTGAAGTCGATCGCTGTGTAGCGGTGATCCGCGGGCAGGTGGGGCAGATCGAGCCCGGTGCCGACGCCGACCAGCAGCACGTCGGACGGCGTGCGTGGCAGGTGGGCCAGACTGGCGCGACGGGCGCCGAGCGACGCGGCGGCGACCACCGTGTCGTAGAGCGGGGCGAGGCGGGTATAGGACGAGGCGAGCGACATCGCCTCGTGGCTCAGTGCAGCACGCGCGGCATGGCCAGCGTGAATTCGGGAATGTCGGCTTCGAACTGCGTGCCGTCCTCGGCCACCATCTGGTAGCTGCCGCGCATCGTGCCGACCGGCGTGTTCAGCGCGCAGCCGCTGGTGTATTCGAACTTCTCGCCGGCTTTCAGCAGCGGCTGCTGGCCGATCACACCCAGCCCGCGCACCTGCTGCTCGGCATTGTTTGCGTCGCGGATGATCCAGTGCCGGCTGATCAGCTGCGCCGGCACGGTGCCCGTGTTGGTGATGCTGACCGTGTAGGCGAACACGAAGCGGCTGTCCTCGGGGTCGGACTGCTCTTCGACATAGCGCGCCTGCACGCTCACCGTCACTTCGTATTTTTTCGATTCGGCCATGCCTTCTATTTAACCGAACTCCGATGACGCGGCAAGCGGTGCGCACGCACGTATCGGCGACACGCGACAGGGCGACGCTTCCGACCCGATACAATCGCGGCTTCGACCTTCGGAGCCGCACCGTGAGTACCACCAATCTGGATTACCTGATCGCCCCCAGCATCCTGTCCGCCGACTTCGCCGCCCTCGGCCAGGAAGTGCGCAACGTCATCGCCTCGGGCGCCGACTGGATCCACTTCGACGTGATGGACAACCATTACGTGCCCAACCTGACCATCGGCCCGCTGGTGTGCCAGGCGCTGCGGCCGCACACCGAGGCGGTGATCGACGTGCACCTGATGGTGAAGCCGGTGGACCGCATCATTCCCGATTTCGCCAAGGCCGGCGCCAATGTGATCACCTTCCACCCGGAAGCGTCCGAGCACGTCGACCGCACGCTGTCGCTGATCCGCGACCACGGCTGCCAGGCCGGCCTGGTGTTCAACCCGGCGACGCCGCTGCACTACCTTGACCACGTGATGGACCGCCTCGACGTCGTGCTGCTGATGTCAGTGAACCCGGGCTTCGGCGGCCAGAGCTTCATTCCGTCCTCGCTCGACAAGCTGCGCGCGGTGCGTGCCCGTCTCGACGAATACGTGTCGCGCACCGGCCGCCACATCCGGCTGGAGATCGACGGTGGCGTCAAGATCGACAACATCGCCGAAATCGCGCGCGCCGGTGCCGACACCTTCGTCGCCGGCTCGGCCGTGTTCGGCGCCGGCAAGGACAGCGACCCGCACCGCTACGACAGCGTGATCGCCGCGCTGCGCAAGCAGCTGGAAGCGGTCTGAGCATGACGCAGCGTTTCACGGTCGCCGCCATCACCTTCGACCTCGACGGCACGCTGCTCGACACCGTGCCCGATCTCGCCGCCGCGGCGCAGGACATGGCCGCCGAACTGGGCGTTCCGCCGCGCCGCGAGGACGAGGTGCGGGTGTTCGTCGGGCGCGGCATCCCGAATCTGGTCGAACGCTGCCTCGGCGAGCGCGCGCAGGATGCGACCTTCCTGCGGCAGGCGATCGATGTGTTCAAGCGCTGCTACCGCGTGCGCAACGGCGAGCGCGCCGTGCCCTACGACGGCGCGCACGACACGCTGGCGGCGCTGCAGGCGGCCGGTTTCAGGCTGGCCTGCGTCACCAACAAGGCGGTCGACTTCACGCTGCCGCTGCTTGAACAGATGGACATGCGCCATTTCTTCGGCAGCGTGGTCGGCGGCGACACCCTGCCGCAGAAGAAGCCGGATCCGGCGCCGCTCCTGCACGCCGTGCACGAACTGGGCGTGACGCCGTCAGCCGCGCTGCACGTCGGCGACTCGTACAACGACATCGATTGCGCACGCAATGCCGGCATCGCGGTGCTGGGCGTGCCCTGGGGCTACAGCGAGGGGCGCGTGCTGGACGCAAAAGATTGCGATGGGCTACTATCTTCGCTTCCCGACCTGCTCTCGCGGGTCGCACTTCCGACCGAACACTGAATGGACAGCCAGAATTCCAAGGAGACACCCGCCCGCAGCTGCGCGCCCGCGCCCCTGCACGGGTACCTGTGGCGAGCCGCCTGAGTCCGCTCCCGGTCAGGCGCGCGCAGTGATGCCGCGGCGCCCGTTCAAATCCCGCTCTCCGGTCTGTCCATGAATCAAGATCAATTCGAGGCGCTTGCCCGCGCCGGCTACAACCGCATCCCCGTTTCGCGCCAGGCTCTGGCCGATCTCGACACGCCGCTGTCCGCCTATCTGAAGCTGGCCGATGCGCCTTACTCCTACCTGCTCGAATCGGTGCAGGGCGGCGAGCGCTGGGGTCGTTACTCCATCCTCGGCCTGCCGGCGCAGACGCGCATCGTCGTGCGCCGCGACCAGATCGAGGTGCTGCGCGATGACGCGGTGATCGAAACCGCCGAAAGCGGCGATCCGCTCGCTTTCGTGCAGGCCTTCCTCGGTCGCTACCGCGTGCCCGACCTGCCTGGCCTGCCGCGCTTCTACGGTGGCCTGGTCGGCTATTTCGGCTACGACGTGGTGCGCTACGTCGAGCACCGGCTGGCCGCCGGCTGGGACAAGGCCGACCCGCTGGGCGTGCCGGACATCCATCTGCTGCTGTCGGACGGACTGGCGGTGTTCGACAACCTGTCGGGCCGGCTTACCTTCATCGTCTACGCCGACCCGGCGCAGCCGGACGCCTTGCTGTCCGCGCACGTCCGGCTCGACGCGCTGACGGCGCGGCTGAAGTCGCCGCTGCGCGAACCGGACACCCCGCGCGGCGAATCGGTGGCGGCCGAATCCGGCTTCGGCCACGATGCCTACTGCGTGGCGGTCGAGAAGGCGAAGCGCTATATCTTCGACGGCGACATCATGCAGGTGGTGCCGTCGCAGCGCATGAGCAAGCCGCTGGCGACCACGCCGATGGCGGTGTACCGCGCGCTGCGTGCGCTGAATCCGTCGCCCTACATGTACTTCTTCAATCTGGGCGATACCCACATCGTCGGCGCCAGCCCGGAAATCCTGGCCCGCCTCGAAGGCGACAAGGTGACGGTGCGGCCGATCGCCGGCACCCGCAAGCGTGGCGCCAACGCCGAGGAGGACCGCGCGCTGGCCGAGGATCTGCTGTCGGACGAGAAGGAACGCGCCGAGCACATCATGCTGGTCGACCTCGGCCGCAACGACCTCGGCCGCGTCGCCGCCACCGGCACGGTCGAAGTGACCGACCGCATGGTGGTCGAGAAGTACTCGCACGTGATGCACATCGTCAGCAATGTCGAAGGCGTGCTGAAGCCGGGCCTGACCGCGATGGACGTGCTGCGCGCCACCTTCCCGGCCGGCACCGTCAGCGGCGCGCCCAAGGTGAGGGCGATGGAAATCATCGACGAGCTGGAGCCGGTCAAGCGCGGCATCTATTCCGGCGCCGTCGGCTACCTCGGCTTCAACGGCGGCATGGACGTCGCGATCGCGCTGCGCACCGCGGTGATCAAGGACGGCGTGCTGCACGCCCAGGCCGGCGGTGGCGTGGTGATGGATTCGACGCCCGAAGGCGAATGGCAGGAAACGCTGAACAAGGCGCGCGCCGTGCTGCGCGCCGCGGAACTGGCCGAAGCGGGGCTGACGCCGGGCTGAGTCCAGCGCCAAAGTGGACGCGTCGTGTGCAGCCGGCGCCGAGCTTTTGTGGGAGGGGTCTTCTGACCCCGACACGGCATGCATCGAAGCCTGCGGACAGCAGAGGCCGCTCCCACAGGAGGCGAGCCGAAGCCCGGTCTGCCCCTACAATTCAGGCCTCGAACACATCCGGTAGTGCGACATGCAGAACTTCATTGCCGTCGGTGCCGGCGCCGCGCTAGGTGCATGGATGCGCTGGGGCCTGTCGCTGGCGCTGAACCCGCTGTTCGCCGGCTTCCCGCTCGGTACGCTGGCGGCCAATCTGATCGGCGGACTGCTGATGGGGGTTGCCCTCGCAGTGCTGCAGGCCATGCCCGAGTTGCCGGCCCATCTGCGCCTGCTGGTGACCACCGGATTCCTCGGCGGCCTGACTACCTTCTCAAGCTTTTCCGGCGAGGTGTTCGCGCTGTTCGAGCGCGGCCACACCGGCTGGGCGCTGGTCGCGGTGGCGGCGCACGTGCTCGGTTCGCTGGCGATGACCGCGCTGGGCTGGTGGGGCTGGCAGCTGCTGCGCGGCTGAGCGGTTCGCGCCGGCGCCGTCTTTCGCGGACAATGGCGCCCTTTCTGCGCGACGCAGACCGCAGCCCGATCCGATGAAAGTGCAGTACCCCGATCTGAATTCCCTGCTCGAACAGTGCATGAGCCGCGACGCGGCGGCGATTTCGCGCGCCTTGCGCGAGCTGCCACCGGCCATGCGCGCGCCGGACAAGTGGCCGGCGAAGATTGCTGAACGCGTCGCCGCTTCGCAGGCGCGCGTGGCTGCGCGCCGTGCATCGGCGCCCAAGGTCGAGTATCCGGAAGAGCTGCCGGTGTCGGCGCGGCGCGACGAGATCGCGGCCGCGCTGGCGGCGCATCAGGTGGTCATCGTGTGCGGCGAGACCGGTTCCGGCAAGACCACGCAGCTGCCCAAGCTGTGCCTGGAACTGGGTCGCGGCGCGCGCGGCCTGATCGGCCACACGCAGCCGCGACGCATCGCCGCGCGTGCCACCGCCGACCGCGTGGCGAAGGAACTGAACGTGCCGCTGGGGCGCGAGGTCGGTTTCGCCATCCGCTTCACCGACCGCACGTCGGAAGACAGCCGCATCAAGCTGATGACCGACGGCATCCTGCTGGCCGAAACGCAGCGCGACCGCTGGCTGGCCGCCTACGACACGCTCATCATCGACGAGGCGCACGAGCGCAGCCTGAACATCGACTTCCTGCTCGGCTACCTGCGCCAGCTGCTGCCGCGTCGCCCGGACCTGAAGGTGATCGTCACCTCGGCCACGCTGGACGCCGAGCGCTTCGCCAACCACTTCGCGCAAAACGGCAAGCCGGCGCCGGTGATCGAGGTCAGTGGCCGGCTCTACCCGATCGAAATGCGCTGGCGGCCGTTCGACGCCAACAAGGAGCGCGACCTCTACGACGCGGTGGCCGACGCGGTCGACGAAGCCTTCTCGTGCGGACCGGGCGACGTGCTGGTGTTCATGCCGGGCGAGCGCGAAATCCGCGAGTGCGCCGAAACGCTGCGCAAGCATCACACGCGGCTGCCCGGCGTGAAGCCGGACATCCTGACGCTGTTCGCGCGCCAGTCGGCGCAGGAGCAGGCGCGCGTGTTCCAGGGCTCGAACGGCCGACGCGTCATCCTCTCCACCAACGTCGCCGAAACCTCGCTGACGGTGCCCGGCATCCGCTACGTGGTCGATACCGGGCTGGCGCGCGTCAAGCGCTACAGCTACCGCAACAAGGTGGAACAGTTGCAGGTCGAGCCGATCGCGCAGTCGGCGGCGAAACAGCGGGCCGGCCGCTGCGGCCGGGTGTCCAGCGGCGTCTGCTTCAGGCTGTACGACGAAGACGATTTCAAGCAGCGCACCGCGCACACCGACCCGGAAATCCTGCGTTCGTCGCTGGCCGGCGTCATCCTGCGCATGAAGTCGCTGGGCCTGACCGACGTCGAGGAATTTCCCTTCATCGACCGTCCGGCGCCGCGCGCGATCGCCGACGGCTACCAGCTGCTGCAGGAACTGGGCGCGGTGGACGAGGAACGCACGCTCACCACGCTGGGCCGCGAACTGGCCAAGCTGCCGCTGGACCCGCGCGTCGCGCGCATGATCCTGGGGGCGCGCAATCACGGCGCGCTGAAGGAAGTGCTCATCATCACCGCCGGTCTGTCGGTGCAGGACCCGCGCGACCGGCCCGAGGAACGCGCCGGCACGGCCGATCAGGCGCACGCGAAGTTCGCCGACGAGCGCAGCGAATTCCTGTGGTACCTGAAGGCCTGGGCGGCCTTCGACGAGGTGTGGCATCACCAGTCGCAGGCCAAGCAGCGCGAGTGGTGTCGCGCCAACTTCCTGAACTGGATGCGCATGCGCGAATGGCGCGACGTGCATACCCAGCTGCACACGCTGTGCGCCGAGCACGAGTGGCCCGAGAACGAACAGCCGGCGGCTTTCGACGCGCTGCACCGCGCGCTGCTGACCGGCCTGCTCGGCAACCTAGGCCTGCGCATCGAGGACGCGCGCGCCGGCGAGCCGCCCTATCTGGGCGCGCGCGGCATCAAGTTCTGGCCGCACCCCGGCTCGGCGCTGGCGAAGAAGGGCGGCAAGTGGATCATGTGCGCCGAGCTGGTCGAGACGACGCGGCTGTTCGCGCGCTGCATTGCGCGCATCGAACCCGAGTGGGTGGAAGAGGTGGGCGCCCACCTGATCCGCCGCTCGACCTACGAGCCGCACTGGTCGAAAAGCCGCGGCGAGACGGTGGCCTGGGAGCGCGGCGTCATCCACGGCATCACGCTGTACGCCAAGCGCGCGGTGCAGTACGGCAAGACCGACCCGAAGCTCGCGCGCGAACTGCTGATCCGCGAGGCGCTGGTCAATGGCGACGTCAGCGACGTCGCCTTGAAGCAGATGAAATTCCTGCAGCACAACCTCGACCTGATCGCGCAGATCGAGCGGCTGGAGGAAAAGCAGCGCCGACAGGACCTGCTGGTCGACGAATCGCTGATCGAAGCCTTCTACGATTCCATCGTGCCGGCAGACGTGATCGACCTGCGCAGCTTCGAGCGCTGGCGCCGCGACGCCGAGCGCGACAACCCGAAGCTGCTGCATCTGACGCGCGAACAGTTGATGCGGCACGAGGCGGCCGGCGTCAGCAGCGAACGCTTCCCGGCGAAGATGGATCTGCTCGGCCAGCGCCTGAAACTCGAATATCGGCACGAGCCGAATGCGGCCGACGACGGCGTGACGCTGACCGTGCCGCTCACGTTGCTGAACCAGATCCCGGCGGCGCGGCTGGACTGGCTGGTGCCCGGCCTGATCGAGGAAAAGGTGGTGCAGCTCGCCAAGACCATTCCGCCCAAGCTGCGCCATCGCATCCAGCCGATCAGCGGCTTTGTCGCCGACTTCCTCGCCCAGCAGCACGACCAGTCGGAGCCGCTGGTGAAGGTGCTGGCGCGCGCGATCGAGGTGTATGTCAGCCTCAAGCTGCCGCCGGACGCGATCCGCGCCGAGAACCTGCCGGCGCACCTGATCATGAACATCCGCGTGATCGACGAGCACGGCCGCGTGCTCGGCCAGTCGCGCAATCTGGCCGAACTGCGCACGCGGCTGAAGGACGAGATCGCGCGCCGCTTCGAGCAGGCGCGCATCGCGTTGCCGACGGCGTCGCCATCGTCCTTATCGCCGGCACCGGTCGCCGCACCGCCGAAGGCCGCTGCGCCCGCACCCGCGCCCGCCGCGGACACGCGGGCGGCCAGCGCGCGCGGCAGCATGGCCGACGCACTGGCCGCCCTGGGCGCACGCGACGCCGTCGCCAAGGCACCGGTGCCGGCGCCCGCCGCGAAGAAGGGCAGAACCGAGCCGGCGCCTCAGGCGGTTGCGGCCGCGCAGACGGCGGGCGAGGGCCGGTACACGAGCTGGGCTTTCGGCGAACTGCCCGAACTGATGGAAGTCGAGGTCGCCGGCCGCATGGTGATCGGCTTTCCGGCGCTGCAGGACGACGGCGACGCGGTCAGCGTGCGCGTGTTCGACACGCCGGAGGCGGCGCACGAGGTACATCGCCGCGGTCTGCGCCGGCTGTTCGCGCTGGAACTGCGCGACCAGGTCAAGTTCATCGAGAAAAGCCTGCCCGGCCTGCGCGACATGGCGATGCAGTTCATGAACCTGGGCAGCGAAGCCGACCTGCGTGCCCAGCTGGTCGCCGCCACGCTGGAACGCTGCTGCATGATGGAGCCGTGGCCGCAGGACGCTGCCGCCTTCGCCACCCGGCGCGACGAGGCACGGCCACGCATATCGCTGGTGGCGCAGGAAATCGGCCGGCTGGCGGGCGCCGTGCTGACCGAATACACGGCACTGAACAAGAAGCTGATCGCGCTGAAGGCTCACCCCGATGCCGGCGCCGACATGCGCGCCCAGCTCGACGCGCTGGTCGGCAAGCACTTCATCGAGCGCACGCCTTTCGAGCGGCTGACCCACTATCCGCGCTATCTGAAGGCGATCGCGCTGCGCATCGACAAGCTGCGCAGCGATCCCGCGCGCGACGCCCGCGCGCTGGCCGACTGGAATTCGCTCGCCACGCTGTGGGAGCGCGAGCGCATCGCCCGTGCGCGGGCAGGCGTGAGCGACCCCTTCCTCGATGAATTCCGCTGGCTGCTGGAAGAACTGCGGGTGAACCTGTTCGCGCAGGAACTGCGCACCCCGGTGCCGGTCTCGGTCAAGCGGCTGCAGAAGATCTGGGAATCGCGCTCGCACGGGTGAGGCGGCGACGCTTCTGCAGGTGTGTTGCTTCGATGCAGGCTGTTATCGCGAGCAAGCTCGCTCCCACGAAACCACCGGCTCAGGCCGCGGCTTCGGTCTTTTGTCGGAGCGAGCTCGCGATTCGACGGTTGATCACCCGCCAGCGCCAGAAAAATGGAGATGTCCGAATGCCCGTCGATGAGCGCCTGCGCACCTTGATCTCGACTTTCGAGACGTTGACTCCTGCCACCGTCGACACGCTCGCCGCGCTCTACGCCGACGACGCGCACTTCCGCGATCCGTTCAACGACGTGCGCGGTCGCGCCGCGGTGGCGCGCATCTTCAGCCACATGTTCGAACAGGTCGAGGCGCCGCGCTTCGAAGTTCACTCGGCGATGAGCGAAGGCGACGCCGCGTGGCTGGAATGGACCATGCACTTCGTCATGCGTGGACGTGCGCAGGCCATCGTCGGCGCGACCCGGCTGCGCTTCGACGCGCAGGGCCGGGTGGCCGAACATCGTGACTACTGGGATGCGGCGCAGGAGCTATACGAAAAGCTGCCGCTGATCGGCAGCGTGCTGCGCGCCATCCGGCGACGTCTCGCCGCCGGATAGGTCGGGCTCGGCTTACTGCTTCGGGCTGTTGTTGCCGCCAGCGGCGTCGAGGCGGCGTGCCTCTTCCGGGCTGACGATTTCGAAGATGGCCACCACCTTGCGCACGCCGGAGGTCGAGGCGGTGACTTCCTTTGCGGCCTTCGCTTCGGTTTCGGTCAGCAGGCCCATCAGATAGACCTTGCTCATTTCGGTCACCACCTTGACGTGGTTGGCCTTGACCCGTTGCGAATCGAGGATGCGCGCCTTCACCTTGGAGGTGATCAGCGCGTCGTTCGAGCGCTGGGTCAGCGAGGACACGCCGGCGATCTCGGTTTCGTTGCTGACGCCGCGCACGTTCGGCACCTCGCCGACGATGGCGGCGGCTTCTGCGCGCGTCGCTTCGTCGGCGACCTGGCCGGTCAGCAGCACGTTGCGGTTGTAGCTGGTGACGCTGACATTGGCGCGGCTGCCGAGCTTTTCGCGCAGGCGGTTGCTGGCACGCAGTTCGATGCCTTCGTCCTCGACCTGGGTGCCGCTGGTACGGCGGTCCAGCGCCGACATGACGGCCGTACCGGCGCCGGCGGCGACCACCGGGAAGCAGCCCTGCAATACGGGCACCGCAACGCCGATCAGGGCGGCCAGCAGCAGCGGGCGGGTGAAGGAGGGAATCGTGCGGGTTGTCATCATCATTCGGTTCCTAGAAGCATGCAGTCGATGCCGTCGCAAAGGCAGTGGAGGGTGAGCAGATGCACTTCCTGTATGCGGGCCGTGCGCTCGGCGGGCACACAGATGTGGATGTCACGGTCGGTCAGCAGTTCCGCGATGCGGCCACCGCCGCGCCCGGTCAGCGCGACCACGCGCATTTCGCGTTCGTGCGCCGCGTCGATCGCGGCGATCACGTTGCCTGAATTGCCGGAGGTCGAAATCGCCAGCAGCACGTCCTGTGGCTGCCCGAGCGCCCGCACCTGTTTGGCGAACACCTGTTCGAAGCTGTAGTCGTTGGCGATGGCGGTCAGGATGGAGCTGTCCACGGTCAGCGCGATGGCGGCCAGTTCGGGGCGCTCGCGTTCGTAACGACCGACCAGCTCGGCGGCGAAGTGCTGTGCGTCGGCCGCCGATCCACCGTTGCCACAGGCGAGTATCTTGCCGGTGGCCATCAGGCTTTCCACCATCAGTTCGACCGCGTCGGCAATCGGCGCGGCGAGAACTTCGGTGGACGAGAGCTTGGTTTGCGCGCTGTCGATGAAGTGCTCGGAAATGCGTGAAACCAGATTCATGAGAGCTCGCAGCGTTGAGTGTGGCCGGAGTGTACCAAGATCGGCCCGGCAGGCCGTCTTTGTGAAGCCTTCTTGCAGTCCGATACCTGCGCTTGCAATTCAGTCCGGGGCGACGGCCCTCAGTGGCCCAGTTCGATCCAGACGTCGACGCGTAGTCGCCTCCACGGATCGGGGTCGGGCGCAAGCGCGCCGATGCGCGCAGTGAGCCGGGCGCCGGCGTCCATTTCGTCGGCCGCTTCGAAGTTGGCGGCCCGCGGCAGGTAGCCGATCATGATGCCGCGCCACAGCACGCGCACTGCGCGGGCGTCGTGCCGGTTGCCCGGCTCGCGTTCCAGCGTCAGCGCGTCGCCCACCGTGAGCTGCGGCCACACCTCGGCCAGCCGGTGGTATTGCGCGCCGGCCAGCGGCGAACGCTGCGCCAGCAGGCGCAGGCCGTCAGCGTGTGCGCCGAGGCAGGCGAGCGCAAGCAGCGCGCTACAGACCGAACGCATCGCGTATCCAGTCGATGCTGCCAGCGTCGAGCGCCGACAGCGCGATCACGTCGAAGCGCGCCGGGCGGGCCTGCGCGCGTCGCCCCTGTTCGGCCAGCCAGTGCTGTGCGGCGCGGATCAGCCGCGCCTGCTTGACCGGTCCGACGCTGGCGGCGGCGCCACCGAAGCGGCCGTCGCGCCGCATGCGCACCTCAACGAATACCAGCGTGTCGCCGTGCTCGCACACCAGGTCGAGTTCGCCGTCGCGCCAGCGGAGGTTGCGGCCAAGCACGCGCAGGCCCTTCGATTCGAGAAAGCGAGCCGCGAGCTGTTCGGCGGCGGCGCCATGCTGCGCCCGTGTGCTCATGGATGCTTGTGGCGACCGGCAGCGACGCTCAGAATGGCGGGCCGCCCGCACTCCGCCGCCCGATGGACACGCCCGATCTTCCTGTTTCCACTCACGACGACACTCCATCTGAATTCAGGACATCGGCATTGTATGTCGTCGGCACACCCATCGGTCATCTGGGCGAACTGTCGGCGCGTGCCATCGGCGCCTTGCGTGCGGCCGACCTGATCGCCTGTGAGGACACGCGCGAAACGTCGCGTCTGGCGCGTCACCTCGGCCTGCGCGCGCAGCTCGTCGCGGTGCATGAGCACAACGAACGCAGCGGCGCCGAGCGCTTGATCGCGGCGCTCGCCGACGGCAAGCGCGTGGCGCTGGTGTCGGATGCCGGCACGCCGGCGGTGTCCGATCCGGGCGCGCGCGTCGTGCGCGCGGTGCAGGAGGCGGGTTTCCGCGTGGTGCCGATCAGCGGGCCGAGTGCGGCCGTGGTGGCGCTGTCGGCCAGCGGCCTGCTCGACGCCCAGTTCCGCTTCGTCGGCTTCCTGCCGGTCAAGTCGGCGGCGCGCCGCAAGGTGCTGGAGTCGCTGCGCGACCAGGACTGCGCGCTGGTGTTCTACGAGGCGCCGCATCGCATCGTCGAATGCGTGGCCGACATCGCGGCGGTGATGCAGCCGGAGCGCGAACTGGTGATCGCGCGCGAACTGACCAAGCTGTTCGAACAGATCGTGCGCCTGCCGGTCGCTGAGGCGCCGGCCTGGCTGGCGGCCGACGCCAACCACCAGCGCGGTGAATTCGTGCTGCTGCTGTCCGGCGCGCAGCCGGAAGAGGGGCTGGACGAGGGCGCACGCCGCACGCTGGACCTGCTGCTCGACGAACTACCGCCCAGCCGCGCGGTGAAAGTGGCTCAGGCCATCACCGGCGCACCGCGCAAGCTGCTGTACGACTACGCGATGGCACACGCCGTCGATGCGCCGCAGGACGACGAAGCGGACTGATCCAGCTGCGGGCGTGGCTGATCCGTGCCGGCTACCCGTCGCGGTTGGGTCGGCGGGCGACTATGCGGGATAATCGTGCGCTACACCTCGTCGGCGTGGCGCCGGCGGGTCTCGCTGACTGGATTGGAACGCTCTTGAACCGACTGACCCTCACCCGCCCCGACGACTGGCACCTGCATCTGCGCGATGGCGCAGCCCTGATGGCGGTGCTGCCGGACACCGCGCGCCGCTTCGCGCGCGCCATCGTGATGCCGAACCTGCGCCCGCCGGTCACCACGGTGGCGCTGGCCGGCGCCTATCGTGAGCGCATCCTGGCCGCGCACGCGGCCACGCCGGGTCTGCCGGCCTTCGAGCCGCTGATGACGCTCTACCTGACCGACAACACCTCGCCCGACGAGATCAACCGCGCCTGCGACAGCGGCTTCGTCAAGGCGGTAAAGCTCTACCCGGCGGGCGCCACCACCAATTCCGATTCCGGCGTGACAGACGTGGCGCGCTGCGATGCCGCGCTGGCGCGCATGGCCGAGCGTGGCCTGCCGCTGCTGATCCACGGCGAAGTGACCGACGGCGACGTCGATGTGTTCGACCGCGAGGCGGTGTTCATCGAGCGCGTGCTGCGTCCGCTGCTCGCACGGCACCCGGCGCTGCGCGTGGTGTTCGAGCACATCACGACGAAGGACGCGGCGGAATTCGTCGCCGCGGCCGGCGACAACATCGCCGCCACCGTCACCGCCCATCACCTGCTGATGAACCGCAACGCCATCTTCGCCGGTGGCGTGCGGCCGCATCATTACTGCCTGCCGGTGTTGAAGCGCGAGGTGCATCGCGAGGCGCTGGTGGCCGCGGTCACCTCCGGCAATCGCCGCTTCTTCCTCGGCACCGATTCGGCGCCGCACGCCAAGGGCGCCAAGGAAGCCGCCTGCGGCTGTGCCGGCTGCTACACCTCGCACGCCGGCATCGAGCTGTACGCGGAAGCGTTCGATGCCGTCGGCGCGCTCGACCGGCTGGAGGCGTTTGCCAGCTTCAACGGTCCGGACTGGTACGGCCTGCCGCGCAATACGTCGCAGATCACGCTGCTCCGCGAGTCGTGGGAGGTCAAGGCCAGCCAGGAATTTGCCGATGGTGATGTACTGGTGCCGCTGCGCGCGGGTGAGCGCGTGGCCTGGCGAATCGAGTGAACCCATCCATGACACGACACCTGCGCCTGCTTCTGCTGCCGCTGGCCGCGCTCGCCGCCGGCTGCGAAATCGACAACGCGGCCTTCATGATCGAGGGCAAGGAACACGCCCTGATCATCAACCGCGAGAAGCCGTATTTCTGGAGCGACCAGTACGAACTGGCGGTGATCGTGTCGCGCATGCCTACCTGCCAGCGCCGCTTCGACATGAAGCCGGCGCGGCTCAATACCGCCGTCGTCACCGTGTTCGACGGCGGCGAGCCCAACCGCTACATCCTGCGCCAGGGCTCCAGCCGCTGGTACGCGGTGAACACCACCGACTGCGCGTTCTCGGTGGTCGAGAAGCCGGCGACAGAGCCGGTCGCCCTCGGCACCTTCCGCAAGAAGGACGAGCAGTTCACCTTCGTGCCGGTCAAGGCCGGAGCGGCGAGCGGCTCCTGAGCGCTACGCTGGCCGAGCGCGTCGGCGGCGCGCCGCTGCACGCAGGCGTTCGTCACCTGCTGGCTCGCCTGCCCGGCGCCAAGCTTCCATCCGCCGCTGAACTGGACCGGCTCGCCGCCGACGTGGGGCGACCGATGACCGAGCGCGGCCTGCCCGTCTCCTTCGCTGCGGACGCCGCTGCGGAAGGCGGCTACGAAGCCCGCGTCGCTGCCACCGGCCATGTCGCCACCCGGGACGCGAACTGGCATGACCTGTTCAACGCGCTGGTCTGGCTGCGCTACCCGCGCATCAAGGGAGCGATGAACGCGCGCCACTGCAACGAGATCGACAACCGCCCCGGCGGCGATCGCGGGCCGGTGCGCGACGCGCTGACCCAGTTCGACGAGGACGGGCTGGTGCTGGTGACGGACGACGCAACGCTGATCGACGCGCTGCGTTCGCACCGCTGGCGCGAGGCGCTGTTCGAGCGGCGGCGCTCGGTCGAGCGCGCGACGCTGCACGTGATCGGCCACGCCCTGATGGAGAAGGCGCTGGCGCCGCATTTCGGCCTGTGCGCGAAGGCGCTCTACCTGCATGCCGACGAGGCGCCGATCGATGTGAAGACGCTCGACGACTGGCTGGCAGCGCGGATTGCGGACGGCCGCTGGCCGCAGTCACCGCGCGACCTGAAGCCGCTTCCGGTGCTCGGACTGCCTGGCATGACGCCCGCCAATACCGACCCTGCGTATTTCGACGACAGCCGTCAGTTCAGGCCGCTGCCGGCGAAGCGACGGTAACGCGCTCGACGGGCGCAGACTTCATCGCGAGCAAGCTCGCTCCCACAGTCTTCGGCACACGATCGCGCGAGGGATCTGTTATGGGAGGCAGCCATTGCTGCCGACGGCGCCTCGACCCGGCGCCGCGTGCAGCTCACCGCCGCTGTCGGGGTCAGAAGACCCCTCCCACAGAACCCCGGCTCCGGCCTCGGATCGGGCATGGTCCCTGTGGGAGCGGCCTTGGCCGCGACGCGGCCGGTGCGAGCCGAGGTCCTCGTTACAGGTCGCAATCGCGAGCAAGCTCGCTCTCTTAGTCTTTGGCACTGGGCTGAGCGGGGGGGGGCCTCTGTGGGAGGCAGCCATTGCTTCCGACGGAGCCTCGGGCCTGGTGCCTCACCCAGCTCATCGTCGCTGTCGGGGTCAGAAGACCCCTCCCACAGAACCCCAGCTCCGGCCGCGGAATTGGGCGCGATCTCTGTGGGAGCGGCCTTGGCCGCGACGGGGCCGGTGCGAGCCGCGGTCCTCGTTACAGGTCGCAATCGCGAGCAAGCTCGCTCCTCCCACAAGGCCCTGCTGGCTCTTGTTCCAGCCGCTACCGCGAGCGCCACACCTTCACGACCGCAGGCCACTAACGAAGCGGCCCAAGCGTGACAGCCCTTCCGTCAGGTCGTCGGCCGAGGCGGCGCAGGACAGGCGGACGTGGCGCTGCGGGTCGAGTTCGCTGAAGTCGCGTCCGGGCGTCAGCGCAACGTGGGCCTCCTGCAGCGCGCGCTGGCAGAAGGTCCAGGCGTCGAGCCCGGTGTGGCGCACGTCGAACCAGGCGTAGAAGGCGCCGTCTGGCGGCACGTCGACCGGCAGTCCGATGTCGGCCAGACCCGCGATCACCTGCGCGCGACGCTGCGCGAATTCACTGCGGCGCGCCTCGCAGACCGCGATCGATTCCGGCGTGAAGCAGGCGAGTGCGGCGAACTGTGCCGGCGTCGGCGGGCAGATGTAGTAGTTCTGCGCCAGCCGTTCGACCACAGCCACCATGTTTTCCGGCACCACACACCAGCCGAGGCGCCAGCCGGTCATGCCGAAGTACTTGGAAAAGCTGTTGATGACGCAGGCGTCGGGGTCGCTGGCCAGCACGGTCTGCGCCGGCCGTCCCTGCGCGTCGGCGTCCTGCAGGTTCAGATAGATTTCATCGATGATGCGCCACGCATCGTGGCGGCGCGCCCAGTCGCAGATGGCCGCGAGCTCGGCCGGCGGTACTGCGGTGCCGGTCGGATTCGACGGCGTGGCCAGCATGAGCCCACGGGTGGCGTCGCTCCAGTTCGCCTGCACGGTCGCGGCGTCGAGCTGGTAGCGCGTCGCGGCCGTCGTCGGGACGAGCTTCACGCGTGCGCCGAAGCTGCCGAGGAACTGCCGGTTGCAGGGATAGGACGGGTCGCCGACGATCACTTCGTCGCCCGGATCGACCAGCGCTGCGGTGAGCAGCAGCAGCGCGGCGGAGGCGCCGGCGGTGACGACGATGCGCGAGGCGGGCACGTCGACGCCGTGCATCTGCCGGTAGAAGCCGGCGATGGCCTGTCGCAGTTCGGGCAGGCCGAGCGCGGCGGTATAGGGCAGGGGGCGCCCGTCCATCATGTCGCGCATCGCGCCGATGACTGCTGGCGGCGCGCCGAAGTCGGGTTCGCCGATGTTCAGCTTGATCACGCGATGGCCCTGCGCTTCGAGTGCGGCGGCCTGCTTGCCGATCTCCATCGCGAAGAAGGGTGATATCGACTGAGCGCGTTGCGATGTTTTCATGCGATGGATCATCTCCACGTGCAGTGCCGGCTGCCGCAAAGAAAAAGGCGACCCGCAGGCCGCCTCCTTCATTGCCTGACCGGGCTCAGGCGAGGCGGCCGTGGCACTGCTTGTACTTCTTGCCCGAGCCGCAGGGGCAGGGGTCGTTGCGACCGACCTTGGGGCCCGTGGCAGCCGGCTGCGCTGGCGCGTTGTTGCCGGCCGGCGGCGCCAGCGGGTCCACGCCTTCGCCGGCCATCGACGGGTCGAAGTCGGCGTGGGTGAAACGCATGTTGTCGAGCGGCGGTGGGGTCGGCTCGCTTTCCTCGATCTGTTCCGGCGAGCGGATTTCGACGTTCATCAGCACGCGGGTGACTTCGCCGCGCACCTGGTCGAGCAGGCTTTCGAACAGTTCGAAAGCTTCGCGCTTGTATTCCTGCTTCGGGTTCTTCTGCGCATAGCCGCGCAGATGGATGCCCTGGCGCAGGTGGTCGAGCGCGGCGAGGTGTTCGCGCCAGTGGCTGTCCAGGCTCTGCAGCATCACGTTGCGTTCGAACTGGCCGAAGGAATCGGCGCCGACCAGCGCGACCTTGACCGCGTACTGTTCGTCCGACAGGTCCTGCGCGCGCTTGAGCAGGTCTTCGTCGGCGAGGTTGGGCTCGGCCGCCAGCCATTCCGCGAACGGCGCGTCGATACGGAACTCGGACAGGAAGGCGGCCTGGGCGCCGGCCAGATCCCACTGCTCCTCGACGCTTTCCGCCGGCACGTACTGACGGAAGGTGTCGTCGAGCACGCTGTGGCGCATCGCGCCGATGGTTTCCGAAATATTGTCCGCTTCGAGCAGCGCGTTGCGCTGTTCGTAGATGACTTTGCGCTGGTCGTTCGACACGTCGTCGTATTCGAGCAGCTGCTTGCGGATGTCGAAGTTGCGCTGTTCGACCTTGCGCTGCGCCGATTCGAGCGAACGATTCACCATCGCGTGCTCGATCGCCTCGCCTTCCGGCATCTTCAGCCGCAGCATGATGGCGTTCAGTCGTTCGCCGCCGAAGATGCGCATCAGCGGATCTTCCAGCGACAGGTAGAAGCGCGACGAGCCCGGATCGCCCTGGCGGCCGGAGCGACCGCGCAGCTGGTTGTCGATGCGGCGCGATTCGTGGCGTTCGGTACCGATGATGTGCAGGCCGCCGGCGGCGATCACCTGTTCGTGCAGCGACTGCCATTCGCTGCGCAGCTTCTCGACGCGTGCGGCGCGGTCGGCGTCGCCCATGCTCTGGTCCTGTTCCAGCGCCTGTACCTGCTTCTCGACATTTCCGCCGAGCACGATGTCGGTACCGCGACCAGCCATATTGGTGGCGATGGTGATCACGCCCGGCCGGCCGGCCTGGGCGACGATCTCGGCCTCGCGCTCGTGCTGCTTGGCATTCAGCACCTGGTGCGGCAGCTTTTCCTTGTTCAGAAGACCGGACAGCAGCTCCGAGCTTTCGATCGAGGTGGTGCCGACCAGCACCGGCTGGCCGCGTTCGTGGCAGTCCTTGATGTCGGCGATCACCGCCGCGTACTTTTCCTTGGCCGTGCGATACACCAGGTCGTTCATGTCCTTGCGGATCATCGGCCGGTGGGTCGGGATCACGACGGTTTCCAGACCGTAGATCTGGTGGAATTCGTAGGCTTCGGTATCGGCCGTACCGGTCATGCCGGCCAGCTTGCCGTACATGCGGAAGTAGTTCTGGAAGGTGATCGAGGCGAGTGTCTGGTTCTCGGCCTGGATCTGCACGCCTTCCTTCGCTTCGACCGCCTGGTGCAGGCCGTCGGACCAGCGACGGCCCGGCATCAGGCGCCCGGTGAACTCGTCAACGATGATGATTTCGCCGTTCTGCACCACGTACTGCTGGTCGCGGAAATACAGGTTGTGCGCGCGCAGGCTGGCGTAGAGGAAGTGCACCAGCGTGATGTTGGCCGGCTCGTACAGGCTGCGGCCGGCTTCGAGCAGGCCGTGCTGGACCAGGATTTCTTCGGCGTTCTCGTGACCGGCTTCGGTCAGCAGCACCGTGTGCGCCTTCTCGTCGACCCAGTAGTCGCCCGGGCCGTCCTCGACCTCGCAGCGGGTCAGCAGCGGCGCGACCGCGTTGAGCTTCACATAGAGGTCGGTGTGATCGTCGGCCTGACCGGAAATGATGAGCGGCGTGCGCGCCTCGTCGATCAGGATGGAGTCCACCTCGTCGACGATGGCGAAGTTCAGGCCGCGCTGCACGCGCTCGCCCTGCGAATACACCATGTTGTCGCGCAGGTAGTCGAAGCCGAATTCGTTGTTCGTGCCGTAGGTGATGTCCGATGCGTAGGCGGCCTGCTTCAGGTCGTGCGGCATGCGCGAGAGGTTCACGCCGGTCGTCATGCCGAGGAAGCCGTAGAGCTTGCCCATCTGTTCGGCATCGCGGCTGGCGAGGTAGTCGTTCACCGTCACCACATGCACGCCCTTGCCGGACAGCGCATTCAGATAGACCGGCAGGGTCGCGGTCAGCGTCTTGCCTTCGCCGGTGCGCATTTCGGCGATCTTGCCCGAGTGCAGCATGATGCCGCCGACCAGCTGCACGTCGAAGTGGCGCATGCCGTGCACCCGCTTGCTCGCCTCGCGCACCACGGCGAAGGCTTCGGGCAGCAGGTCGTCGAGGGTTTGCCCGTCGGCCAGACGCTGCCGGAACTCGGCGGTCTTGGCGGTGAGGGCTTCGTCAGTCAATCCGGACAGTTCGGATTCCAGTGCGTTGATGCGGGCGATGACCGGACGGTATTTCTTCAGCAGGCGATCGTTGCGGCTGCCGAACAGCTTGGTGAACAGGGATGCAATCATCGAAGACAGAAGCCCGGCGCGGGCAAACCGATGGCGGAAAAGAAGGCGATTCTAGCATGTGCCCGTCGGCAGCCCTGTGACGGCGAGGGCGCCGGCCCGGCCTCGCGGGAGGCCTGCCCGACCCGCCCGGGGTTTCAGTGCGCGTGGGTACCGACCGAGGCCTGCCGCGCGTTCGCGGGCAGCGCCTTGCGCGCCAGTTCGAGGAAACGGTTGGGGTTCTGCGCGACGTCCTTGACGCGCACTTCGAAGTGCAGGTGCGGGCCGGTCGAGCGACCGGTGCTGCCGACCTCGGCGATCTTCTGGCCACGACGCACCAGGGTACCGGGCGTGACCAGAAGCTTGCTCGCGTGTGCGTAGCGGGTGACCAGATCGCGGCCGTGATCGATCTCGACCATGTTGCCGTACTGCGGGTGGAAACTGGCCGTGGTCACGACGCCTGCGGCAGCGGCGATGATGGGCGTGCCCACCTCGGCGACGAAGTCGACGCCCTCGTGCATTGCGCGCGAGCCGTTGAAAGGGTCGATGCGCCAGCCGAAACCGGAGGCGTTCCAGGTGCCGCCGTTGACCGGCAGCGTGGAGGGCACCAGCGACAGGGTGGCCTGATCGAGCAGCAGTTCCGATTCGATCACGCCGAGGTAGTCGTCCTGCTGCGCGAGCAGATCCGAGAACTGCTTCATCTGCGCTTCCAGTTCGTCGGCAGAAAGCGTGTTCTCGTTGATCAGCGGACCGCCGCGACCGGGGGGCGCGCTGTTGACGACCGGTTCGGGCGCCTTGACGCCCGCGAGCTTGGCCAGGCGGGTGCCCAGCGTGTCGAGCTGTATCAGCTGCGCCTGCATCTGGCCGAGCTTGACCGCCATCGTGTTCAGGTTCTCGCGCACGAACTGTTCGCTGCGCTGGATTTCCTCGTTGCGCGCCGCGGTAATCAGTTCGTCGATCACCGGCAGTCGCCACTCGCTGGCGTGCTTCAGCGTGATGAACGAGAACGCCGAGGCGAGCATGAAAACGAGTACCGTGAAGGCGAACAGTGCGCCTGCGAGGTGCCACGGCCGGATGGTGATGGCCTTGGCGGTTGTCAGGCGGTCGGAAACCAGAATAATCTGCACATCCGCTCCCTAAGTCTTCTTATGTCTGCCCGTCGCCTGCACGACCATCTCAATGCACAGGACTCGCTGGCAAATCTGGCGTCGCACGTCAGACAGATCGCCCGCGTGCAGAGAGCCTACGAAAAATTCCTGCCAACCGAACTGACGCAGGTCAGTCGGGTGCTGAACGTGAAGCAGGGTGTCGTGGTGGTCAGCGCGTCTTCTGGCGCTGTTGCCCACCGGCTGAAGCAGTTGCTGCCCAGCGCAAGGCTGGCACTGCAGGAAAGTTGCGGCGAGGTTACCGAAGTCAGGGTGAAGGTGCAAGCATTTGATCCGCCTCGGATTACTGCCCCGGTTTCGCCCCGGCCGGTCAGCGAATCGGCGCGTCGCGAGCTGCTTTCCGGGGCTGCGGCGCTCGACCCGTCGAGCCCGCTGCGCAGTGCGCTGGAGCTGCTGGTCGCGCGCGCCAAAGCTAAAGGATGATCACACGTTCCAGCAGGAACAGCGCGAGGATGCCCAGCGTCGCAATGACCGCGTAGCGGAGCAGCGTCCAGGCGAAATTAAGGTAGCGCGGGTCACGCGTCAGCACATAGCCGAGAAACGATGCGCCGACGGTGATGATCAGCAGGATGCCGATCAGGCGCAGTATGAGCACGTGTTGCTCAGGCGAAGGCGGGCGCCGAGCCGGCGTCGTCGACCAGCGGACGGTACTGGTTCGACACCGCGGGCGGCGTCTGTGCCGGCTGGTCGAAGCTCGCCCACTCCCATGCACCCTCCTGCGCCAGCAGCGCATGCAGCAGCGCGTTGTTCAGCGCGTGGCCGGACTTGTGTGCGCTGAAGGCGGCAAGCAGCGGGTGACCGAGGATGTACAGGTCGCCGATGGCGTCCAGCACCTTGTGCTTCACGAATTCGTCGGCGTAACGCAGGCCGTCGCTGTTGAGCACGCGGTACTCGTCCATCACGATCGCGTTTTCCAGGCTGCCGCCTTGGGCGAGACCGTTCTGTCGCAGGTATTCGACTTCGTGCATGAAGCCGAAGGTGCGCGCCCGGGCGACGTCGTCGATATAGGACTGGTGGGCGAAATCGACCTTGACCTGCGTGCCGGTGCGTTCGATCGCCGGGTGGCGGAATTCGATCGAGAATTCGAGGCTGAAACCTTCGTACGGGTCGAGTCGCGCCCACTTGTCGCCGTCCTTCACCTCGACGGTCTGCAGCACGCGGACGAACTTCTTCGCCGCTGCCTGCTCGACGATGCCGGCCTGCTGGATCAGATAGACGAAGGTGGAAGCCGAGCCGTCCATGATGGGCAGTTCGGGTGCGTCGACATCGACGAAAACATTGTCGATGCCAAGGCCGGCAAGCGCCGACATCAGGTGCTCGACCGTCGAGATCGTGGCGCCTTCGCGGCCGATGCAGGAGGCCAGACGCGTGTCACCGACCGCGTGCGGGTCGGCTCGCAGTTCGACCGGCGGATCGAGGTCGACGCGACGGAACACGACGCCGGTATCCGCCGGGGCGGGGCGCAGTTCGAGATTGACCTTGAGGCCGGAGTGCAGTCCGACGCCGGTGGCGCGGACGATCGAACGGAGGGTACGTTGCCGGATCATCGCAGGCAGTACGGCTGAAAGCGAAAGTTCAAGTTTACCTCACCTCCGCGTCACGCCCCTGTAACAGGGCGTATCCGTCCGGCCGGGCGGCCGGACGGGTGCAGCAAAGCCGGTATCAGTCGGCCTGCTTGCGCAGGAAGGCCGGAATATCCAGCGTTTCGACGCCGTTGGCGCGCATGGCTTCGACCGCGCTCGATGCGGTGCGACCGCCACGGCCGCGCATCACGGCCGGGATGTCGAGGTGCGAGTAGTCGGTGCCCATCGCGGCGGCCGGCATGGCGACGTCGTCGGTGCCGGTGCGGATGATGGTCATCGGCGGCTTGCTGCTCATCGCGCGCGGAGCGCCGAGGCCGGTGGCAACCACGGTCACGCGCAGGCGGTCTTCCATCGAATCGTCGAACACCGTGCCGAAGATGACGTGGGCGCCTTCGGCGGCGAAGGCACGCACCGTTTCCATCGCGTCCTTCACTTCCTTCATCTTCAGCGAGCGGCTGGCGGTGATGTTGACCAGCACGCCGCGGGCGCCCGACAGCTCGACACCTTCGAGCAGCGGGCTGGCGACGGCCTGTTCGGCAGCGATGCGTGCGCGGTCCATGCCGGCGGCTTCGGCCGAGCCCATCATCGCGCGGCCCATTTCACCCATCACCGTGCGCACGTCCTGGAAGTCGACGTTCACCAGACCCGGGATGTTGATGATTTCGGCGATGCCGCCGACGGCGTTGCGCAGCACGTTGTCGGCAGCCTTGAAACCGTCTTCCAGGCTGGCGTCCTCACCGAGGACTTCCATCAGCTTCTCGTTCAGCACGACGATGAGGGAGTCGACGTGGCGGGCGAGTTCGTCGATGCCGGATTCAGCGGCGCGCATCCGGTTTTCGTAGTCGAAGGGCTTGGTGACGACGGCGACGGTCAGGATGCCCATCTCCTTCGCCACTTCAGCGACGATGGGGGCGGCGCCGGTGCCAGTGCCGCCGCCCATGCCGGCGGTGATGAACACCATCTCGGCACCGCGCAGCTGATCGGCGATGTGTTCGCGATATTCCTCGGCGGCGGTGCGGCCCACTTCCGGCTTGGCGCCGGCGCCGCGGCCGTTCTTGCCGAGCTGGATCTTGACCGGGGCGAGGTTGCGGGTGAGTGCCATGCCGTCGGTGTTGGCGGCGATGAATTCGACGCCGTTCACACCTTCACGGATCATGTGATCAACCGCGTTGCCGCCGGCTCCACCGACGCCGATCACCTTGATCACTGCACCCACCGGTTCCTTGTCGAGAATCTCGAACATATCCGCCCTCCTGTTTTCCACGAACGCCTCTGAGCCCGAAGACCCTTAAGGCTACAAAACGCGCGCCACCACTAGATTTAGTGATTGCGCGCAAGTATACGACTAAACTTAGTGCAACGCATGCCGTAGATGCCGTTTGCGTCCCGAATTTCAGAAATTTCTTTCGAACCAGGAACGCATGTTGGCCAGCACCTGACGGACGTTCCTCGTTTCGCGCGCAACCTGCCCCCGACGACGCTGCGCAGCGCCCTCCATCACCAGCCCGATCGCCGCCGCGTAGCGCGGATGGCGCACCACGTCGGCAAGGTTTCCGCTGCATTCCGGTACACCGACGCGTGACGGCAGGTGGAACACGTCCTCGGCCAGGTCGGCCATGCCGCGCATGGTTGCGCTGCCGCCGGTCAGCACCACGCCGGACGACAGCAGTTCTTCGTAGCCGCTGCGTCGCAGTTCGGCCTGCACCAGTTCGAACAGCTCGGACACGCGCGGCTCGATCACGTCGGCCAGCGCCTGGCGCGACATGCGGCGAGGGCCGCGGTCGCCGATGCCCGGCACTTCGATCATGTCCTCGGCGTCGGCCAGTGCCGACATCGCCACGCCGTAGCGCAGCTTGATGTCTTCCGCCTCGGCGGTCGGCGTGCGCAGAGCCATCGCGATGTCGTTGGTGATCTGGTCGCCGGCGATCGGGATGACCGCCGTGTGGCGGATCGCGCCCTGGGTGAAGATGGCGATGTCGGTGGTGCCGCCGCCGATGTCGATCAGGCAGACGCCCAGATCCTTTTCGTCCTCCGACAGCGTGGCCTGGCTGGAAGCCAGCGGCTGCAGCACGAGGTCCACCACTTCGAGGCCGCAGCGGCGAACGCACTTGATGATGTTCTGCGCCGCCGACACGGCGCCGGTCACGATGTGCACGCGCACTTCGAGCCGCTTGCCACTCATGCCTATCGGCTCGCGCACGCCGTCCTGGCCGTCGATGATGAATTCCTGGGTCAGCGTGTGCAGGATTTCCTGATCGGCCGGAATCGGCATTGCGCGCGCGGTTTCGACCACGCGTTCGAGATCGAGCCGGGTGACTTCCTTGTCCTTGATGGCGACCACACCATTCGAGTTGAAGCTGCGGATGTGGCTGCCGGCGATGCCGGTGAACACTTCGCGCACCTTGCAGTCGGCCATCAGCTCGACTTCCTGGATCACGCGCGAGATTGAATCGACGGTGGCTTCGATGTTGACCACGACGCCCTTCTTCAGGCCCTGCGCCTCCTGGGTCGCGAGGCCGAGGATGTCGAGCCGTCCGTCGCTGCCGAGTTGTGCGACGACGGCCGAAATTTTCGACGTGCCGATGTCGAGGCCGACGATGAGGTCCTTGCTGTCTCTTGTCATGGTCTGTCCTGGTGTTCAGTGCTGCTCATTCGTATTGCGTAGCCGTTCGGGTAGCGCAGATCGGCGTAGATCACTTTCTGTGCGCCGCGGCGCAGGATTTCCGGCTGGGTGTTGACGTAGCGCGCGAGCCGTTCGGCGATCGGCGACTTCTCCTCCTCGCGACCGAGTTCGAGCCGCGTTCCGTCGTCGAGCTGCAACTGCCAGGCCTGGCGGCGCGTCAGCACCAGCTTGTTGATCTGCCGCTCCATCGGCGCCAGCAGATCGCTCCATTCGAGGTGGCGCGCCAGCATGCTGGCCGAGTCCTCGTCCGGCCCGATGAACAGCGGCAGTGCGGCTTCGTGCTCGGCCACGAACAGTTCGCCCTGGGCATTTACCATGCGCGCCGGCACGTTAGGCGGCACCCACCAGCGTGCGACGGCGACGTGCTCCTCGATGTCGATTTCCAGCGAACCGGGCCACACCCGGCGCACCGTGGCGTGGCGCACCCAGGGCAGGCTTTCGAACACGGTGCGTGCGCGCTCGATGTCGGTGGTGAGAAAGCTCCCGGTGACGGCGCGCCGCGCGGCGTCCTCGATCTGCGCGGCACTCACGTTGGCCGGCGCACGCGTCAGCGTCACCGACTGCAACGGCAGCACCGGCATGCGGGTGACCATGATCACCAGCGCATAGCCGATGGCGGCACTTGCCAGCAGCAGGATCACGTCGGCGATCATCGTCAGCGCGCGCGGGCTGTCCCACAGACCGCCGTCGTCGCGGCGCTGCGTGGCCTTGTTGCGCGCTGAGGGCTTTTTAGCCAAGGCGGGCGGACTCCAGGATGCGCAGGCACAGTTCGCCGAACTCGATGCCGACCGCACGCGCGGCCATCGGCACCAGCGAGTGCGAAGTCATGCCCGGCGAGGTGTTGATTTCGAGCAGCCAGGGGCGGCCGTCCTCGCCCAGCATCAGGTCGGCACGGCCCCAGCCGCGGCAATCGATCAGCCGCGCGGCGCGCATCACCAGGTCCTGGATCTCCTGTTCGAGATCGGCGTCGAGCCCGCTCGGGCAGTGGTACTTCACGTCGTCGGTGAAGTACTTGTTCTGGTAGTCGTAGTTGCCCTGCGGTGCTTCGATGCGGATCAGCGGCAGTGCCATGTCGCCGAGGAAGGGCGCGGTCAGCTCGCGGCCGCTGATGAACTGTTCGGCCAGCACCAGCGGATCGCAGCGCGCGGCCTTTTCGTAGGCGCCTTCCAGGTCCTCGATGCGGGTCACTTTGGTGGCGCCGACGCTGGAGCCTTCGCGCGCCGGCTTCACGAACAGCGGCAAGCCGAGTTCGTTCGCCACGGCGCGGAAGTCACTGCCGGCGTGCAGCAGCTTGTAACGCGGCGTCGGCAGGCCGGCCGACAGCCACACCATCTTCGTGCGCCATTTGTCCATGCCGATGGCCGAGGCCATCACGCCGCTGCCGGTGTAGGGAATGCCGAGGCATTCGAGCGCGCCCTGTATCGTGCCGTCCTCGCCGCCGCGGCCGTGCAGCGCGATGAACGCGCGGTCGAAGCCGTCGCGCTTCAGTTCCCACAGGTCGCGTTCCGCCGGGTCGAAGGCGTGGGCGTCGACGCCCTGTTCCTGCAGCGCGGCCAGCACTGCACTGCCCGACATGATGGAGATTTCGCGTTCGGCTGAGCTGCCGCCGAACAGCACGGCGACCTTGCCCAGTGCGGCGGTGTCGTGGGTACTCATTTCTGGATGTCCTGTGCGAATTTGGCGGGCAGTTGCCCGATGGAGCCGGCGCCCATGCCGAGCACGACGTCGCCGTCGCGTACGGTGTCGAGCAGGGTCTGCGGCAACGCGTTGATGTCTTCGACGAATACCGGCTCGACCTTGCCGGCGACGCGCAGTGCGCGCGCCAGCGCGCGGCCGTCGGCGGCGACGATGGGCGCTTCGCCGGCGGCATAGACCTCGGTCAGCACCACCGCGTCGGCGCCCGACAGCACGCGCACGAAGTCTTCGAAGCAGTCGCGGGTACGCGTGTAGCGGTGCGGCTGGAAGGCCAGCACGATGCGCCGGCCAGGGTAGGCGCCGCGCGCCGCTTCGAGCGTGGCGGCCATTTCGACCGGGTGGTGGCCGTAGTCGTCGACCAGTGTGAAGCTGCCGCCAGCCGGCAGCGCGATTTCGCCGTGGCGGGTGAAGCGGCGACCGACGCCCTTGAATTCGCCGAGCGCGCGGACGATCGCGTCGTCGGACACGCCGACCTCGTTGGCTACCGCGATGGCGGCCAGCGCGTTGCGCACATTGTGCAGGCCCGGCAGGTTCAGTTCGACCGGAATGCGGGTGGTCGTGCCATTGACGCGCACCGCGTCGAACAGCATGCGGGTACCGTCGGCGCGCACGTTCTCGGCGCGCACCTGGGCATTCGGATCGAGGCCGTAGCGGATGATCTGCTTTGGCACCTGCGGAATGATTTCGCGCACGTTCGCGTCGTCGGCGCACAGCACCGCGACGCCGTAGAAGGGCAGACGGTTCAGGAAGTCGACGAAGGCCTGCTTCAGTTTCGAGAAGTCGTGGCCATAGGTGTCCATGTGATCGGCGTCGATATTGGTCACGACCGACACCACCGGCGACAGGAACAGGAAGGAGGCGTCGGACTCGTCGGCCTCGGCCACCAGGAACTCGCCGGTGCCCAGGCGCGCGTTGGCGCCGGCCGAATTGAGCCGGCCGCCGATGACGAAGGTCGGGTCCAGTCCGCCTTCGGCCAGGCAGCTGGCGATCAGCGAGGTGGTGGTGGTCTTGCCGTGGGTGCCGGCGACCGCCACACCCTGCTTGATGCGCATCAGCTCAGCCAGCATCTGTGCCCGCGGCACGATGGGAATCTGCCGCTCGCGTGCGCGCACGACTTCAGGGTTGTCGGCGCTGACCGCGGTCGAGGTGACGACCGCGTCGGCACCGGCGATGTTGTCGGCGGCGTGACCCTGCACCACGCGCGCGCCGAGCGCGGCGAGGCGGCGCGTGACCGCGTTGTCGGCGATGTCCGAACCGCTGACCACGTAGCCCTGGTTGAGCAGCACTTCGGCGATGCCGCTCATGCCGGATCCGCCGATACCGATGAAATGGATGTGGCTGATCTTGTGTTTCATTTCTGTTGTCCTTGCGCGAGTGCTGCGCAGATGTCGGCCACCTCGGACGTCGCGCCGGGGCGGGCGAGGGCGCGTGCGCGCTGTGCCATATCAAGCAGGCGGGCGCGGTCGAGCGAACGGATGAGGGTGGCCAGCGAGTCGGCATTTAGCGCCGTCTGCGGCATCAGTTCAGCCGCTCCGGCGTCGGCGAGAAAGCGTGCGTTGCCGGTCTGGTGGTCGTCGACCGCGTGCGGCAGCGGCACCAGCACCGAGGCGACGCCGGCCGCCGCCAGTTCGGCGACGGTGAGCGCGCCGGCGCGGCAGATGACCAGATCGGCCTGCGCGTAGGCGCCGGCCATGTCCTGGATGAAAGGCTGCAATGTGCCGCGCACGCCCGCTGCCGCGTAGGCCGCCTCGAGCGCCGGCATATTGCGTTCGCCGGCCTGATGGATCACCTGCGGGCGCTCGCCTTCGGGAATCTTCGCCAGGGCCTGCGGCACCGTGTCGTTCAGCACCTGGGCGCCGAGGCTGCCGCCGACCACCAGGATGTTCAGCGGACCGCTGCGGCCGGCGAAACGCTCGACCGGCGCCGGCAGCGCCGCGATGTCGGCGCGCACCGGGTTGCCTGTCCATTCGGCTTTCGGCAGCGCATCCGGGAAGCCACCGAGCACGCGGTCGGCAACGCCGGCGAGAACGCGGTTGGCCAGCCCGGCAATCGAATTCTGTTCGTGCAGCACCAGCGGAATGCCGCGCAGTGCGGCCATCATGCCGCCGGGGAAAGTGACGTAGCCGCCGAGGCCGAGCACCACCTGCGGCTTCACGCGGCCGAGCACGCCGAGCGCCTGCCAGAAACCGCGCAGCAGATTGAGCGGCAGCATGAGCTTGCGCAGCAGGCCCTTGCCGCGCAGCGCGGTGAAGCGGATGCACTGCAGTTCGTAGCCGCGTGGCGGCACGATGCGCGCTTCCATGCCGTCGGCGTTGCCCAGCCAGACAATGCGCCAGCCGCGCGCGCGCAGCTCGTCGGCCACGGCGAGGCCCGGGTAGATGTGGCCGCCGGTGCCGCCGGCCATGATCAGCGCGGTGCCGCTCATCGACGGTTCTCCCAGTCGATGCGCAACAGGATGGCCAGCGCGACGCAGTTGACCAGGATGCCCGAGCCGCCGTAACTCATCAGCGGCAGCGTCAGCCCCTTGGTCGGCAGGATGCCCACGTTCACGCCCATGTTGATGAAGGCCTGCACGCCGAACCAGATGCCGACGCCCTGGGCGACCAGACCGGCGTAGGCGCGCTCCAGCAGCAGGGCGCGCCGGCCGATCGCGAAGGCGCGGTGTACCACCAGTGCGAACAGGCCGATCACCGTTGCGACGCCGACCAGCCCCAGTTCCTCGCCGATCACCGCCAGCAGGAAGTCGGTGTGTGCCTCCGGCAGGTAGAGCAGTTTCTCGACGCTGCCGCCGAGGCCGACGCCGAACCACTCGCCGCGGCCGAAGGCGATCAGCGAGTGGGTGAGCTGGTAGCCCTTGCCCAGCGGGTCGTTGTTGAACGGATCGAGGAAGGCGATGAAGCGGCCCCAGCGCAGCTCGTTGAAGCGGATGATCAGCGCGAAACCGACCAGCGCGACCACGCCGAGCGAGAAGAACAGCTTGCCGTTGATGCCGCCGAGGAAAAGCATGCCGAAGGCGATCAGCACGATGACGACGAAGGCGCCGTAGTCGGGCTCCGCCACCAGCAGCGCGCCGACCAGCAGGATGACCAGGGTCATCGGCACGAAGGCGCGGCGGAAGGAGTGCATCTCGGGCAGCCGGCGCACGATGTAGCTGGCGGCGTAGAGCACGGTAAACAGCTTCACCAGTTCGGACGGCTGCAGGTTCACCGGGCCGAGGTTGATCCAGCGGCGCGAGTTGTTCACGACGCTGCCGATGCCCGGAATCATCACCAGCACCAGCAGTACGATGCCGCCGAGGAAGAGCCACATCGACCAGGCCTGCCAGGTGCGGATCGGCACCTGAAAGGCCATCAGCGCCGCCACGCCACCGATGGCGAGGAACACCGCCTGGCGGATCAGGAAGAACTCCTGCTTGTTGCCGGTGAAGCGACTGCTGTCGGCGACCGCGATCGACGCCGAGTACACCATGACGAGGCCGATCAGCAGCAGCGCGACCGCTGGCCACAGCAGCCAGGGGTCGAGTTCGGCCGGCTTCGGCGAATCGCCGAAGCGTGAGGTATCGAGGCGCATGCTGCCGCTCATGGGCGCACTCCCTCGGCCGCGATGCGACGCGCTTCGGCGATGAACACCTCGGCGCGGTGTGCGTAGTTGCGGAACATGTCGAGGCTGGCGCATGCGGGCGACAGCAGCACCGCGTCGCCCGGCGCGGCGGCGGCGTACGCGGCACGGGTGGCTTCTTCCAGCGTGGCGAAACTGCGGTGAGGAACGCCGTGGGCGGCGAGCACTTCGGCGATGGCCGGTGCGTCGCGGCCGATCAGTGCACAGAAGCGGGCGTGACGCGCGCACACCGGGCCGAGTGGCGCGAAATCCTGCCCCTTGCCGTCGCCGCCGAGGATGATGGCCAGCGGTCGACCGAGACCTTCGATGGCCGCCACGGTGGCGCCGACATTGGTGCCCTTGGAGTCGTCGATGAAGCGCACGCCGCCGGCGTCGAGCACCGTTTCGACGCGGTGCGGCAGGCCGGCGAAGTCGCGCAGCGTGGCGACGCAGCGCTCCAGCGGCAGGCTGATCGCCTCGCACAGCGCGAGCGCTGCGAGCGCGTTGTGTGCGTTGTGGCGGCCGGCCAGTCTCATGTCGTCGAGCGCGAGCAGCGGCTGCGTGCCGCGCATCAGCTGGGTGCGTCCATCGCGCACGGCCAGTCCGTAATCGCCGGCCGTCGGCACGCCGTCGCCGAAGCCGATGGCGCGTGCACCATCGCGGCGCATCGCGGCGACCCAGGGGTCGTCGCGGTTCAGTACCTGCACCGTGTGCGCGCCGAAGATGCGCGCCTTCTCGGCCGCGTAGGCCGGCATGCCGCCCGGGTGACGGTCGAGGTGGTCCTGCGTCACGTTGAGTACGGTGGCCGCGTCGGCGTCCAGCGTTTCGGTGGTTTCCAGCTGAAAGCTCGACAGTTCGAGTACCCACGCATCGGGCACCGTGCCGGCGTCGAGGACGCGCATCAAGGCGTCGAGCGCGGCCGGCGAAATGTTGCCGGCCACCTCGGTGGCCAGCCCGCAGGCACGGCACAGCGCGCCGGTCAGCGTGGTGGTGGTGGTCTTGCCGTTGGTGCCAGTGATGGCGATCACCTTCGTGCGTTCGCGCCAGCCGAGATCACGCAGCGCGCGTGCGAACAGTTCGATCTCGCCGACCACTTCGATGCCGCGACGCTTGGCTTCCTGCACCAGCGGTTCGTGCGGCGCCAGACCGGGCGACAGCGCCAGCAGCGCAATGCCGTCGAGCAGGCTGTCGTCGAACTGCCCGCAGCGCAGCTCGGCCGCCGGAATGTCGCGCGCCAGCGCATCGAGCCCCGGCGGCGCGGCGCGGCTGTCGGCCACGCGCAGCTCGGCGCCCTGGCGGGCGCACCAGCGTGCCATGGCCAGGCCGGATTCACCGAGGCCGAGGACGAGGACGTGGGTGCCGAACATACTCATCGTGCGCTCCGCGACCCGCCGGACGGCGCACGGCGCCCGCGGTGCGGGGCCTGTGCCGTGTCGACGGAGAGTGCGTGGGGGGCGTTCATGTCACCGCAGCTTCAGCGTGGAAAGGCCGAACAGCACGAGCATCAGCGTGATGATCCAGAAGCGCACGACCACCTGCGTCTCCTTCCAGCCGCCCAGTTCGTAGTGGTGGTGCAGCGGCGCCATGCGGAAGATGCGTTTGCCGCCCGACCACTTGAAGTAGAGCACCTGGATCATCACCGACAGCGTTTCGGCGACGAACAGACCGCCCATGATGAAGAGCACGATTTCCTGGCGAACGATGACCGCCACGGTGCCGAGCGCGGCGCCCAGCGCCAGTGCGCCGACGTCGCCCATGAACACTTCCGCCGGATAGGCGTTGAACCACAGGAAGCCGAGACCGGCGCCGCACAGCGCGCCGCAGAAGATGGCCAGCTCACCGGCGCCGGGGATGAAGGGCACGCCCAGATAGCGCGAGAACACCGCGTTGCCGGCGACGTAGGCGAAGATGGCGAGCGCGCCGCTCACCATCACCGCCGGCATCGTCGCGAGGCCGTCGAGGCCGTCGGTCAGGTTTACCGCGTGGCTGGTGCCGACGATGACGAAGTAGGTGAGCACCATGAAGCCGATCGCGCCGAGCGGGTAGGCCACGGTCTTGAAGAAGGGCACGATCAGTTCGAGCTGGGCTGGCACCTGGGCGGTCAGGCCGAGGTACACCGCGGCGCCAGCGGCGAACACCGACGACCAGAAGAACTTCGGTTTGGCCGGCAGGCCCTTCGGGTTGCGATGCACCACCTTGCGCCAGTCGTCCACCCAGCCCACCGCGCCGAAGCCCAGCGTGACGACCAGTACCACCCAGACGTAGCGGTTCGACAGGTCGGCCCACAGCAGCGTCGTGACACCGAGCGCGATCAGGATGAGGGCGCCGCCCATGGTCGGCGTGCCGGCTTTGGTCAGATGCGATTTCGGGCCGTCGTCGCGCACCGCCTGACCGATCTTGTATTCGGTCAGCTTGCGGATGAGCATGGGGCCGAACATCCAGCAGATGGCGAGCGAAGTCATCATCGCCAGCACTGCGCGCAGCGTGATGTAGTTGAAAACGTTGAATGCGCGGATGTCCTGCGCCAGCCAGCGGGCAAGTTCAAGAAGCATGGTTGTCCTGTCCGGTGTGTGCGAGCAGCGCCTCGGCGACGCGTTCCATGCGCATGAAGCGCGAGCCCTTGACCAGCACCGTGGTGCGGGCGTCGAGCTCGGGGCGCAGCGCGTCGGCGATCGAGGCGTGATCGGGGTAATGGAGGGCGCCGGTGCCGAAGGCGGCGACGGCGTGCGTGGAGGCTTCACCGAGGGCGTGCAGTGCGTCGATGCCGCGTTCGCGTGCGTAGGCGCCGGCTTCGCGGTGGAATTCGGGGCCCTGGTCGCCGACCTCGCCCATGTCGCCGAGCACCAGGATGCGCCGGCCCGCTGCGCTGGCGAGTACGTCGATGGCGGCGCGCACCGAATCGGGGTTGGCGTTGTAACTGTCGTCGATCACCGTGCTGCCGGCCAGTCCGACGCGCACCTGCTGGCGGCCCTTGACGCCTTCGAAGCGGTTCAGCGCCCACACCACGGCGGCCATGTCGGCACCCGCGGCCAGCGCGGCGGTCGCGGCGCACAGCGCGTTGCGTGCGTTGTGCAGGCCGGGCACGCGCAGCACGATGCGGGCGGTGCCGAAGGCGCCGCGCAGGTCGAGTCGGTAGCCCAGTCCTTCCGGCGTGGCGGTGGCGAACACTTCGGCGGCGTGGTCGAGACCGAATCGCAGCACGCGCCGCGCCGCGTTGCGGCCGCACCAGTAGTCGGCGAAATCGTCGTCGGCATTGACCACTGCGATGCCGTCGGCGCCGAGCGCGTCGAACACGTCGCCGTTCTCGCGTGCGACTTCGGCCACGCTGTTCATGAATTCGAGGTGCTCGCGCTGGGCGTTGTTCACCAGCGCCACGGTCGGTTTCGCCATGCCGGCCAGCCAGGCGATCTCGCCCGGGTGGTTCATGCCCATCTCGATCACCGCCATGCGGTGCGTCGCGCGCAGGCCGAACAGCATCAGCGGAACGCCGACGTCGTTGTTCAGGTTGCCGCGCGTGGCCAGTACCGTCGTGTCCGGATTCCAGCCGACGCCGAGCGCGTGCGCGCGCAGGATGGCGGCGATCATTTCCTTCACCGTGGTCTTGCCGTTGCTGCCGGTGACGCCGATCAGCGGCAGCGTGAAGCGGCTGCGCCAGGCGCGGGCGATGTCGCCTAGTGCCGTGCGGGTGTCGGCGACACGGATCAGCGTGCCCGTGGTGTGCGCGCAGTCGGCGGCGATCACCGCGGCGGCCGCACCCGCTGCCTGCACGTCGGCGATGAAGTCGTGCGCGTCGAAGCGCTCGCCGCGCAGCGCGACGAACAGGTCGCCGGCCTTCACCGCGCGGCTGTCGGTCGAAAAGCCGGCGATGTCGACGTCGGGGCCGCTCAGCGTGCCGCCGCAGGCGGCCGCGACTTCGGAGGCCTTCCACAGTGCGTTCATTGCACGCCTCCGCGGACGGCGAGGGCGGCGGCGGCCTGGTCGGCGTCGGACCAGGGCGTGCGCAGGCCCATGCGTTCCTGATAGTGCTCGTGTCCCTTGCCGGCGATCAGGACGACGTCGCGTGCGTCGGCCGTGCTGATGGCGGCGCGGATCGCGAGTGCGCGATGGACCTCGCGCAGCACGTCGGCACAGGCTGGCAGCCCGGCGGCGATGTCGTCGAGAATGGCCTCCGGGTTTTCGCTGCGCGGGTTGTCCGAGGTGATCCAGGTACGGGCAGCGTGTTCGTAGGCGACGGCGCCCATCAGCGGCCGCTTGCCTGGATCGCGGTCGCCGCCACAGCCGAACACGCACAGCAGCTTGCCGCGCCGTGCTTCGGCCACCGGCTGCAGCGCGCGCAGCGCCTGCTCCAGTGCGTCTGGCGTGTGTGCGTAGTCGACCACAACCAGCGGCTCGCCGTGACCGCCGAGCCGCTGCATGCGGCCGGGTGGCGGCAGCAGTTGACCGGCGACGCGTGCGGCGTCGGCGAGTGCCACGCCTGCATGCAGCAGGCTGCCGGTGACGGCGAGCAGGTTCTGGATGTTGAAGCGGCCGACCAGGGCGGCGTCGACATGCGCCCGCTCGTTGCCGTGCTCGATGTCGAAGCGCAGGCCGTGCGCCAGATCGGTGTTGCGGGCGCGCAGTCCGTGCACGCCCTGCGGCAGCTCGGCGTCGAGCGCGCAGCCGGTGACCGGCAGCCGTGCCGCGACTTCGCCCGCCAGCGAACGGCCGAAAGCGTCGTCGGTATTGATCACTCCGGCACACAGGCCGGGGTGGGAGAACAGGGTGGCCTTTGCGGCCGCGTAATGCTGCATGTCCGGGTGATAGTCGAGGTGGTCGCGGGTCAGGTTGGTGAACACCGCGGTGTGGATCCGGACGCCGTCGATGCGTCCCTGGTCGAGGCCGATCGACGACACTTCCATCGCGCAGGCGCTGGCGCCCGCGGCGCGCAGGTCAGCCAGTGTCTGGTGCACGCTGACCACGTCCGGCGTCGTGTTGGCCGATTCAGAAAGCTGGCCGGGCAGGCCGCTGCCCAGCGTGCCGATGACGCCGCAGCGCGTACCGAGCAGATCCAGCGCCTGGGCGACCCACTGGCTGACCGAGGTCTTGCCGTTGGTGCCGGTGATGCCGATCACGTGAAGCGCAGAGGAGGGATGGTCGAGCAGATCGTCGGCGAGCGCGCCGGCGTGACTGCGCAGCGAATCGACCTCGATCACCGGTACTGCGGCGTCTGGCGACGTAGCGCCCGCTTCGCACAGCACCGCGCAGGCACCGCGCTCGATGGCGGCGTCGATGAAGCGACGACCGTCGGTGCGCTGGCCGGGCAGGGCGAAGAACAGATCGCCCGCCTGTACCTGGCGCGAATCGGCGCGCAGCGCGCGCGGCACGACGCCGCCGCGCGACAGCGTGTCGCGCACGCGGGCGATGACGGCGGAAGAGCGGTCGGTGCTCACCAGCCCTCCTTGCCGGCGGCACTGTTGCGCGCCATCTGCAGCACAGGCACCGGTGCGTCCGGCGGTACGCCGGTGGCGCGCAGCGTGGCGTTCATGATGTCGGAGAACACCGGGGCGGCGACCTGACCACCGTAGTGCACACCGTTGGATGGTTCGTCAATCATCACCGCGACGATGTAGCGCGGGTCGGACACCGGTGCGAAGCCGACGAAGGACGCGATGTACTTGTTCGCATAGCTGCCGCCTTCGAGCTTGTGCGCGGTACCGGTCTTGCCGGCGACGCGGTAACCCGGAATCTGTGCCTTCGGCGCGGTGCCGCCGGCACCGGCGGCCATTTCGAGCATGCGGCGCACTTCGCGCGCGGTCTGTGCCGAGAACACCTGCAGGCCGTTGATCGGCGGCGTGTCGACGCGGGTCAGCGACAGCGGGATCAGGTCGCCGTCGCGCGCGAACACGAGATAGGAACGCGCCATCTGCATCAGCGTGACCGACATGCCGTGGCCGTAGGACATCGTGGCCTGCTCGACCGGCTTCCAGTTCGCTGCCGGGCGCAGGCGGCCGCCCGCCTCACCGGGGAAACCGAGACGCAGAGGCGAGCCGAAGCCGAGCTGGTCGTAGGTCTGCCACATTTCGGACGGCTTGAAGGTGCCGGCGATCTTGGCGACGCCGATGTTCGACGACTTCTGGATCACCTCGGCCAGACTGAGCGTGCCGTGCGGGTGTGCGTCACCGATCGAGTGACGGCCGAAAGTGAGCTTGCCGGCGCAATCGACCGGTGTGTCGAAGGTGTAGCGGCCGCTTTCCAGCGCCATCGCGGCGATGAAGGGCTTGATTGTCGAACCCGGCTCGTAGGTGTCGGTGAAGGCGCGGTTACGCAGCGGCGGGCCGGACAGCTGTTCGCGGTTGTTCGGGTTGTAGGTCGGCCAGTTGGCCAGCGCCAGCACTTCGCCGGTGCGTGAATCGACCACCACGGCGCTGCCGGCGCGTGCCTTGTGTTCGCTGACCGCCTGCTTGAGCCGGCTGTGCACCAGGAACTGCAGGCGGGTGTCGATGGCCAGCCGCACGTCGCCGCCGTCGCGCGGCGGTGCCAGCACCTCGACGTCCTCGACCACGTTGCGGCGGGCGTCGGTGATCACGCGGCGCGATCCGACCTTGCCGGTGAGCGGGCGGTTCATCGCCAGCTCGATGCCTTCGAGACCGTTGTCGTCCATGCCAGTAAAGCCGACCACGTGCGCGCTGACCTCGCCGTGCGGGTAGTAGCGGCGGTATTCGGGTTCCGAGCGGATGCCCGGCAGCTTCAGTGCCAGCACCTGTTTCGCGACGTCCGGCGGCACCTGACGCTTCAGATAGCTGCGGCCCCGGTTTTCCGGAATCTTGCGCGCGACCTCGCGGTGATCCATGCCCAGCAGTTCGGCCAGCTGGCGGATCTGTGCCGGCGTGAGCTTCTCGGCCCCGATGTCACGCGGGTTGGCCTTGGCGTCGGTACGCGTCGGGCGCGATTCGGCGACGATGGCCGACACCTGGGTGCTCATCGCCAGCACCTGTTCGTTGCGGTCGAGTACGCGGCCGCGCGAAGCCGGTGTCGGCAGTACGCGCGAGAAGCGTTCCTCACCCTTGCGCTGGTAGAACTCGTCGTTCACCACCTGCAGCCAGAAGGCGCGGGCAACCAGACCGCCGAACAGTGCCATCATGACCACCAGCATCAGGCGCGCGCGCCAGGCCGGCAGCAGTTCGGCGAGCAGCGGGTTGTGGGCGAACTTCATTGTCCGGCCTCGGAGGGGTCGATGACGATGACGCGGTCGCGTTCCGGCGCGCGCATCTTGAGCTTGGATTCGGCCAGACCGGCGATGCGCGCGTGCGCGGCCAGCGAGCCCTGTTCGATCTGCAGCTGGCCCCACTCGGTTTCGAGCACCCGCATGCGGGTGAGCTCGCGTTCGAGTTCGGTGTGCAGCGCGCGCGAACGGTGCTGCGACGACACCAGTGCGATGGCGCTGATGACCAGCGTGGCGATCAGCACGAAGTTCAGGCGCAACACGTCAGGCCACCTTCTCGGCCACGCGCAGCGTGGCGCTGCGCGCGCGTGGATTGCGCGCGACTTCGTCGTTGCCGGCACGGAAGCGGCCGATCAGTTTCATCGTCGGCTTCGGCAGCTGGTCGGCGCGCAGCGGCAGGTTGCGCGGTGGTTGCGGCGGCGAGGCCTGATCGGCCATGTAGCGCTTGACGATGCGGTCTTCCAGCGAATGGAAGGAAATCACCGCCAGCCGGCCGCCCGGTTTGAGCGCGGCCAGCGCCTGCGGCAGCACTAGCGACAGCTCTTCAAGCTCCTGATTGATGAAAATCCGTAGAGCTTGAAAGCTGCGCGTCGCCGGATGCTGGCCCGCCTCGCGCGTGCGGACAGCGGCCGCCACGATCTGGGCAAGCTGGTATGTGGTGTCGACAGGCCGCTCGCTCCGAGCAGCAACAATCGCCTTTGCAATCGCTGAAGCAAACCGTTCTTCGCCATAGTCCCTGATGACCTCCCTGATGTCTGCTTCGTCGGCGCGGGCGAGCCACTGCGCCACTGTTTCGCCCCGGCTGGTGTCCATGCGCATGTCCAGCGGTGCGTCCTGCCTGAAACTCATGCCGCGCGCAGCTTCGTCGAGCTGCGGTGACGACACGCCGATGTCGAGCAGCACGCCATCCACGCCGTGCACGCCCAGTTGTTCGAGTACTGCACCCATTTCCGCGAAGCGCGCGTGCACCAGCGTGAAACGCGGGTCGGTGATGGCCTGCCCGGCGGCGATGGCGGACGGATCGCGATCGAGCGCGATCAGCCGACCACCCGGACCCAGGCGCGCGAGCAGCGCGCGGCTGTGCCCGCCGCGACCGAAGGTGCCGTCGACGTAAACGCCATCGGGACGCACCGCCAGTGCGTCCAGCGCCTCGGCGAGCAGTACGGGGATGTGTTCCATGTCAGAGCCTGAAGGAACTGATGACTTCAGACGGCAGGGGCACCGCGCCCTCGCGGGCGTCACGCGCAGCGGCCTCAGCGTTCCAGCGGCCTTCATCCCACAGTTCGAAGCGGTTGCCGCGGCCGACCAGCATGACGCCCTTGGTCAGGCCGGCGCGTTCGCGCAGGTCGGCGCCGAGCAGCAGACGGCCGGCGCGATCGATGGATTCGTCGCGCGCATTGGCGGTGAAGCTGAGCTTGAAGTCGTTGCTGGCCTGATCGAGGTCGGGCAGCTGGTCGAGGCGGGCGAGCAGGGCCTCGAATTCGGGCAGCGGATAGAGAAGGATGTGTTCGCGGGTGCGCGCCGTCATCACCACCTCGCCCTCGCACATGTCCATCAGCTTCTTGCGCGGACGAGCGGGGATGACGATGCGGTGCTTGTCATCCATGGTGAGGCGGGTCGTCCCGTAGAACATGCGCGTGCCCGTGTAAGCCCGTCAGCAGCGACGGGCTGGAGTGGCGGTCAGAGTCGTCTTTCCCACAATCACTCCACTTCTTATCCAATATTGCTCCACTTTAGCCATCAAGCGGCGGGTGGTCAATAGCTGGAATGCGCCAAATCTATTTCTGCAACAAGGACTTAGCGGTAATATTCCACAAAGTTGTGAAATAAAAACCCTTTGTTTTTAATGGGATAGAAAATGAACTGAATGTGCGGTGTGAACAGATGCCCGCGCCATGCCGCGTCGTGGGGCGAAGTGGACGAAAGTGGGGCGGGCGTGCAGCCGAGTGGGGGAAATGCGGGAGACGGGCGGGCAGGAGTGGAAGTCCGCCTGTAAGCCGGGTTCTGTTGTGCGCGAACGCACCGGCAACCATTCATCTGGGCGACGTGTTACCACGCCGCTCGAGCAGCCTACCCGGAAGCGACGCGAGCCGCGTCATGGCTTCCCTATTTGGCCTTGCCCCGGATGGGGTTTTGCATGCCGTGCGCGTTGCCGCGCACGCGGTGGGCTCTTACCCGGCGTTGCCGCCCGCCCGAAGGCGCACCATTTCAACCTTGCCTGTGCCTTGCGGCCATCGGCGGTATGTTTTCTGTTCCACTTTCCGTCGCCTTGGGCCGCGCTTTCGCGCGGCTTGCTGCGCCCGGCCGTTAGCCGGCATCCTGCTCTGCGGGGCCCGGACTTTCCTCCGCGCTTGCGCGCCGCGGTTGCCCGGCGGACTTCCGGCGCGGATTCTACCCTGCCCGTTGCCCGCCGGCCCGATCCTTCAGGCGTGGACCTCGCCGCTCAGGCTGTCGTGCAGCGCGGTGAAGGCGTCGGCGTCCACCGCCGCGCTGAACAGGAAGCCCTGGAACTCGTCACAGCCCTGCTGCAGCAGGAAGTCGCGCTGCGCCGCCGTTTCGACGCCCTCGGCAATGACCGAGCGCTGCAGGCTGTGCGCCAGCGCGACGATGGCGCGCGCGATCGAACAGGCGTCCGCTTCGTCCGGGAGGTCGGCGACGAAGGCGCGGTCTATCTTGATGCAGTCGATCGGGAAACGCTTCAGGTAGGCGAGCGAGGAGTGGCCGGTGCCGAAGTCGTCGATGGCGATGCGCACGCCGAGCGCGTTGAGCGCCAGCAGCAGCTTGACCGAACGCTCGGGGTGATCCATCAGCAGGCTTTCGGTGATTTCCAGTTCCAGCGCGTCAGCCGCCAAGCCGCTGTGTTCGAGCACGCGGCCGACCTGGTCGGCAAAACTGCGATCCGCCAGCTGGCGGGCCGACACATTGACCGACACGCTGATCGGCGGCAGCCCCGCCCGGCGCCAGGCGGCGTTCTGGCGGCAGGCCGTTTCGAGCACCCACAGGCCGATCGGCACGATGAGGCCGGTTTCCTCCGCCATGCCGACGAACTGGCCCGGCGGCAGCAGGCCGCGCTGCGGATGCTGCCAGCGCAGCAGCGCTTCGCAGCCGACGACGCGCGCCGCGCCGCCGGCCACGCGCACCCGTGGCTGGTAATGCACGACCAGTTCCCCGCGCTCCAGCGCCTGGCGCAGATCCGCTTCCAGCGCCAGTTGCTGCGACGAGCGCCGGCTCATGTACACGGAATAGAACTCGTACTGGTTCTTGCCCTTCTCCTTGGCGCGGTACATCGCGAGGTCGGCGTTCTTGCGCAGGGTCTGCACGTCCTGACCGTCGGTCGGGTACTGACTGATGCCGACGCTGGCCGTGACCGAGTAGTCGCGCTCGTCGATGGCGATCGGACGACCGATCTGTTCGAGCACCTTCTGCGCAACGGCGGCCGCTTCGCTGTTGGCTTCGATGCCTTCGATCAGCACGACGAACTCGTCGCCGCCCAGACGGGCGACGATGTCGGTGTCGCGCAGCGAGGCGCGCAGGCGCTGCGCCACCTCGACCAGCACCAGATCGCCGGCGTCGTGCCCCAGCGTGTCGTTGATGATCTTGAAGCGGTCGAGGTCGATGAACATCAGCGCGAGCCGCGTGTCCAGCGCGTGTGAGGCGACCAGTGCGCGCTGCAGTTCGAGGTGGAACAGGGTGCGGTTGGGCAGCCCGGTCAGCTCGTCGTAGTGGGCGAGCTGACGAGCGCGCTCCTCGGCGTCGCGGCGTTTGGACACGTCCATCACCGTGCCGTCGATGACGACCACCTGGCCGCTGTCGTCGCTGACCGGATTGCCGCGTTCGTGTATCCAGCGCTGGCCGCGGCCGGGTACCTGGATGCGGTATTCGGCCTCGTAAGGCCGGCCTTCGCTGCGCGCCGCCTTCCACGCCGCTTCGATGCGCCCGCGGTCGGCGTCGGCGATGCGGTCGAGATAGTCGCCCCAGGCCGGCATCCAGCCGCCATCGGCGCCACCCAGCACGCGTCGCGCCTCGTCCGACCACTCGGTCTGTGCACGGTCCACGCGATGCGTCCAGCTGCCGACTTCGGCCAGACGCTGCGCCTCGCGCAGGCTGGCTTCGCTTGTGCGCAGATCGATCTCGACCTGCTGCGACTCGCGCAGCATGCGTCGCGTCAGCAGCACGCCGACGACCAGCGACAGGCTGCTGACCACCAGCATCGCCACGTTGAGAGCGCGATGAATGCGGCGCGAGATGTCGCCGAGCGTCCATGAGAAGCGGACGGCCACCGACTCCAGCGTGTGGTTGAGCTGGCGCACGCGCAGCGTCAGCACGGCGCGTTCGTCCGCCGTCAGACTGCCGCTGCTGATCTGTCCGTGGGCAACGCGCGCCACCGCGTCGATTTCGCTGATCAGCCGGTCGCCCTCGGCCCATAGACCGATCGCCTCGCGCATCGGCGGTGCCCAGCGGAACCAGACGAACAGGCGGATCATGCCGGGCACGTCGCCCGCGTCGTTGCCGCCGTCGAGGAAGCCCTGCGCCGCCGCGGCGCGGTCCGGATCCGTCCGGTCGAGCGCTTCGCGCGCCCGGCGGTCGCCGAGCGTGATGTCGATATTGCGACGGTACGCCGCGTATTCGGCCTCATCGCCCGAGGCAACGTAATCGAGCAGATGCATCACCGCCGCCTTCTGCCCCTTGCTCCACAGGCTCTCGCCGCTGACATAGGCGCGGGTGCCGGACATGATTTCCATGCTCAGTGCGGCCAGCGCCAGCAACAACACGACGATGGCGATGAGCGGCCACAGCAGGAACAGCCGGTTGCCGGGCGACAGGCTGCGGGCGTTCGGATCCGTGCGGGCGCGGATGCGTCTGTCGTTCGGGATCGGTTTGGGCTGCGGCGTGTCGGCGGACGGCAACTGTGCCTCCTGCGTGTCCTGATACTGGCTGGCAGTCTAGCGCGCAGGCGCTGCGGCGCGCACGGTGCATGGTGATTTCATGCGCCGGACCCGGCCGCGGTCCGTGATGCCTTTCACATTGACCGGCTGCGCCAGCGGATGCTCAAGATTCACCGGTCGGCGGCCGTTCAATACAGGTCGCCCGAACCCCGCTGACCTTCCCGTGCCAATGAGCCCGCTGTTCCATTTCGGTCGCCATGTCGCCCGCCACTGGCTGGCCTACCTGCTGCTCGCACTGACAGCCGGACTGCTGGCGGCCGATCTGTCGCATCTGTTCGGCGCCGCGGTACACGCCCGCTCGGCGGGGTCCGGCGTTGCGCTGACGCTGGTGCCGACCCTGATCGCCTGTGTCGCGCTGTGGGCGGCCGGGACGCGGCTCGACACCACCCGGCGCGAACTCGAACACCTGCACGGCGTGCTCGAACGCGCGCAGACGCTCGGCCGCACCGGCACCTGGGAACACGAGGCGGGCGCCTTCGACTGGTCGCCGCGGGCGCTGGCCATTCTCGGCCTGGACGCGGACAGCGTGCGTTGTTTTGCCGACCTGCTCGGACACGTCGCCGCCGAGGACCGGGGGCAGCTTGAGCGGGCCTGGCGCGCCGCCCAGGCGGGCGCGCGTCACCGGGCCGAGGTCTGTCTGACCGACGGCCGGGGCGAGGTGCGCAGGGTGTTGTTCGAGGGCCGCCTGGAGTCCGGACTCGACAGCGATGCGCCGCGCCTGGTCGGCATTGTTCAGGACATGAGCGAGTCTTACCGGATGCAGGGCGAGCTGCGGCGCGCGATGCGCTATCAGCGGGCGCTGCTCGACAACTTCCCCTTCATGGTGTGGCTGAAGGACCGCGATCTGCGCTTCCTAGCGGTCAACCGTCCGCTGGCCGAGGCCGGCGGGCTGGACCACCCGGATGACGCGCGTGGCCTCGACGACGACGACCTGTGGCCGACCGAGCAGGCGATCGCCTATCGCGTCGAGGACATGGAGGTGTTGCAAAGCCGGGCGCCGAAGTACTCGGAGTCGGTGATCGACAGCGGCGATCGCCGCCAGTGGTTCGAGGCATGGACGGCGCCGGTGCTGGACGAGGACGGCGGCCTGCTGGGCACGGTCGGCTACACGCGCGACATCAGCGAGCGCAAGCGCGTCGAAGCAGCCCTGGCGCGCAGCCGTGACCAGTTCGCCATGCTCGGCCGGCTGCAGGCACGCTTCATCGCCGGCGAGCCGGCCGATGCGGTGTTCGCCGGCATGCTCGACATCCTGTGCGAGCTGTCCGGCTGCGACGACGGGTTTATCGGCGAGATTGCACGGGACTCGCACGGCACGGCGCACATCGGCCTGCTGGCCTGTCGCGAGACCGACTGGCTCAGCGAGCGCGCCGACCTGATCGAAGGCGTGCTCGGGACGGGCAGCCGCGGCTGCGCGTCGGGCAGCATCGTCGCTGCGGGGGGCGATTCGGCCGCCGGACGGGGTCTGCTCTGCATCGCCGTCACCCGCGGCGAGCAGCTGACCGGCCTGGTCGGTCTGGCCGCGAAGGACGGCCGGATTGATGACGAGCGTCTGGCCAGCGTGCAGGTGGCGGCCAGCACCTTCGGCCTCATTCTCGAAGCCGGCCTGCGCGAGCGCGCGCGCCAGCACGCGGAAGCCGAGCTGATGCGCCACCGGGACCGGCTGACCGAGCTGGTCGAAATGCAGCTGACCGACGGCACCGCGGTGCAGCGCGCGGCCGACCTGGCAAACAGTGCGAAAAGCGCCTTCCTCGCCGGCGTATCGCATGAGCTGCGCACGCCGATACACGCCATCCTGGGTTTTACCCGCATCGCGTTGCGCGGCCGGCCGCCGCTGTGCGACGTCACGCGCCACCGTTTCGAGGTGATCCGCGAGAACGGCGAACGGTTGCTGGCCCAGGTCGATGAGCTGCTCGATCTGTCGCGTCTGGGTAATGGCACGCTGCGCCTGCAGCGCAGCCTGTGCGCAGCGCATGAACTGCTCGACGAGGCACTGCGCGCCAGTGCTGGCGCGCAGCAGATATCGGTGACGCCGCTGGCCGGCGGCGCCGATGTGGCGATAGATGCCGACCCGGTGCGGCTGCAGCAGGCTCTGCGCACAGTGCTCGACCATGCAATCCGTCGTTCATCGTCGGACAGCCCGGTCGACGTGCAGCTGTCGGCCAGTTCGCATGACGGACGCGGCGGCGTGACGATCCGTGTGTGCAGCAAGGGCCCCCACCTGACGGAACAGGAACTGGACAGCCTGTTCGATCCGTTCGGCCCGGCTGCGATACAGCGTCCGCCCGGTGGCGGGACCGGCGCCGGCCTCGCCATCTGCCGCGAAATCGTGAACCTGCACGACGGCCGGGTCGAGGCGCGCACGCTCGATGCGACCGACGCGGCGGAAGGCCTCCTGCAGATCGACGTCTGGCTGCCGGCGGCATCGCCGCAGGCGGACGAGCTGCTCAGTGGCGACCCAGTACCATCCGTGCCGCTCGATCGCCCCACCACGCCGCCTCCTCGAACAGCGACAGACCGCTGACATCGGCATGGGCGTGCAGCACGCGCCCGTCGCGGTCACCCAGGGCGCGCGCCGGCGCGTCGATGAAGCCCGGTTGCGGTATCGCCATCGCGTGCGCGCGCAGCACCAGTTCGACCGTACGGATGCGGCGGCGCCAGCGCCCGTCGTAGGCGAGGTCGAGGTCGGCGAGGGCGAGCTCCAGCAGCGCCGCGTCGTCGGCCGAGGCCAGCCAGCGGCGGGCCTCGTCGGCGCTCGTCCAGCCCGACTGATAGGCGGTGAACACCGTTGCCGGTGGGCGGGCGACACGGGTGAGCTGATGCGTGGCGACCACATAACCGAGGCCGCGACCGTCGTGCACCACGTTGTCCCACGCCAGATCGACACCCGGCCGCTCGTGCGGAAAGCCATCGAGCAGCACGTTGGCGACCAGCCATGGCGCGGTGGGTGGCAGCGCTTCGCGCGGCAGAGCGACCGCCAGTTCGGGGTCGATGCGGCGGGCGACGTGCAAAGGCATCGCGCAGATGGCATGCCCGGCCTGCAGAAGCAGGCTGCGCCCGTCGGGCGCCAGCACCGTTATGTTCACTCCGCTGCGTCCGGCCCGCAGCTGCACGGCGTGCCCGGCCAGCGTCCGCGTCGCGCCAAGCTTTCCGCGCAGGCCACCGGTCAGCGCCGACAGGCCCTGCGGCCAGGTCAGTACCGTGCCAGCTTCGGCGTTGCGGGCTTCGCCGCGCCGGCTGCAGAAGTAGTGCAGGCCGGCCCAGGCCGAGATGGCGCCGGCCGGCGCACCGTAGTCGTCGCGCATCGCGTAGTCGATGTAGCGGCGCAGCGCCGGGTGGCGATGCGGTTGCGCATCGAGCCAGGCGGCGAAGCTGACGCGGTCGAGTGCACGCAGCGCGGCATCGCGCGAACAGGCGGCCAGCGGCACGGTGAAGGCGAACAGACCATCTGCACCGCGACGTGCCGCCCAGTCGCGCATCGCCGCCTCGAAGCGATCGGCCGCGGCTGCGTCGTCCACCGTCGATCGCGGCAGCAGGCCCTCGTGCCAGATGCCACCGGCCAGCGTGCGCTCGGCGGCCGGATGAACCAGCGCCTGTTCGTCGTACTCGGGTGCGGCGGCGCGCGGATCGCCGCGCAGCACGCCGAGGTCGGCCAGCATTTCACGCACGTGCATCGCATCGGGGCCGGGCAGCGGCAGATAGTGCGCACCACGTGGGCAGGCGAGGCCGCCGAGCGCGCCGGCGGCGGCGTTGCCGTCGGGTTCCGGGCCATCGACCAGCACCATGTCGCGCTGTCCCTCGCGCGCCAGCCGCCAGGCCGCACTCAGTCCGGCGACACCGGAACCGAGGATGGCGACCGCGCAGCGCAGTTCGCCGGAGGGCGGGGGCAGGGCGGCGACGTCGCGCAGTGCATGGCCTTCGCGCATGCCCGGCCGCAGCACCGTGATCGTGGGCGCCGTGCGCGCGTTGCCGCAGGCGGCGAGCAGCGGCAGCGTGGCGGCGGCGGTCAGGAAGCGGCGGCGCTTCATCGCATCTGCCGTGACCAGTCTTCTTCGAAGTAGTGCACCAGCATCTGCGTGTTCAGCCGATTCGGTTCGACCGCGGGCGCGCGCATGTCCGGCGGGAAGTCGAACATCTGCGCCAGCGTGGGTGCGTCGAGATGGCGCAGGCCGGCGGGCAGGTCGAGCGGCGGCCGGTAGCCGGCGTCGCGGCCGGCGATGATGAAGCCCCAGTCGCCGAAGCTGGGCACGTTGGCGTGATAGGGCGCGGTGTACAGGCCGGCTTCGCGCAACGTCGCGTCCACGCACCAGTAGGCGCGCGGCGCATACCAGGGCGAGGTGGACTGCACAACGATCAGACCGCCAGGCGCCAGCTGGCGCGCCATCAGACGGTACATGGGCACCGCGTACAGCTTGCCCAGCGCGTAGTGTGACGGGTCGGGAAAATCGGCAACGATGAGGTCCCAACCCGGGCCAGGGGCGATCTCCAGCCATTGCGCGGCGTCGGCGTTGACGGTGCTCACGCGCGCATCGCGCAGCGCGAAGCCGTTCAGCGCGGCCAGCGCATCGGTGTCGCGGAACAGCCGGGTCATCGCCGGATCGAGTTCGACCAGCGTTACCTGCTCGATCTGCGGGTACTTCAGCACCTCGCGTACCGCCAGTCCGTCGCCGCCGCCCAGCACCAGCACGCGCTTGGCCTGCGGCAGCGCCGCCAGTGCCGGATGTACCAGCGCCTCGTGGTAGCGGTGCTCGTCGCGGGTCGAGAACTGCAGGTTGCCGTTCAGGTAGAGACGCGTGTCGTCCTGCCAGCGGGTGAGTACGATGCGCTGGAAGGGCGTGGTTTCCTGATGCACGATGGCGTCGCCGTAGAGGCCGGCCTCGGCCGCGTCGGTCAGCTTCTGCGCCCAGGCCAGTGCGGCCAGCAGCACCGCCAGCACCAGCCAGCCGCGCAGCATCAGCGCGCGCGCCTGCGGCAGTTCCGCGCGGTAGCGACGGGTCACCCACAGACCGATGCCGGCGTTGAGCAGGCCGAATACCACCGCCGTGCGCGCCAGCCCGAGCAGCGGCGCGAACACCAGCGGGAACAGCAGGGACACTACCAGCGCGCCGAGGTAATCGAAGGTGAGCACCCTGCTCACCAGGGCCTCGAACGCCTGTTTGCGCTGATGCAGCAGGCGCATCACCAGCGGGATTTCCATGCCCACCAGCACGCCGATCAGCAGCACGATGGCGTACAGTGAAACGCGGAAGGGGCTGCCCGCCCAGGCGTAGATCAGGAACAGTGCACAGGCGGACAGGCCGCCGAGCAGGCCCACCATCAGTTCGATGTCGATGAAACGGGCCAGCACCGCCTTGTCATTGACGTACTTCGATAGGTGGGAGCCGATGCCCATCGCGAACAGATAGGTGCCGATGATGGTGGAAAAGCGCAGCACCGACTCGCCCAGCAGATAGCTGGCAATCGCACCGGCGATCAGTTCGTAGGCGAGGCCGCAGGAGGCGACGACGAAAACCGCGACGATCAGTCCGGGGTGGTGCGAGCCGGCGTCCGTGCCGCGTGTCTCGGTGCCATGCAGATCGGGTTCGGGGCGGGATTGCGGCGGCATGGGGCAGCGGCTAGAGTGCGTGCGCACAGAACGCACAGAAGGTTGGAGACGCGCAATCATGCCGCAACTGCCGGTGGATCAGTTCTACCTGTACATGAAGCACCTGCTGTCCGGGCTGATCATGGTCGGCCTGTTCGCGGCCGTCTATGTACGCTTCACGCCCTTCCACGAAATGCCGCTGATCCGCCGCGGCTGCACCGCCGCCGCGCTGTCGCTGGCCGGTGCCATCATCGGCTTCTCGCTGACCGTGGCGTCCAGCATCCTGCACAACGACCACTACCTGATGTTCATCGCCTGGGGCACGCTGGCGGCGGTGGTGCAGATGGCGGCCTATCTGCTGATCGAGCGCAGTCTGCCGGAAATGAAGGCGGCGATCGAAGCGAACAATGTGGCGATGGGCGCGCTGATGGGCACGGTGTCGCTGGTGGTCGGCGTCATCAACGCCGCCTGTCTTTCCTGAAGGAGTCCGCAATGGGTATCGGTGATTTCATCAAGAAGCAGTTCATCGACGTACTGCAGTGGAACGAGGACGGCGATGGCGTGCTGGCCTGGCGCTACCCGATGCAGGACTTCGAAATCCAGTACGGCGCGAAGCTCACGGTGCGCGAGTCGCAGATGGCGGTGTTCGTCAATGAAGGCAAGGTGGCCGACGTGTTCGGTCCCGGCCTGCATACGCTGAACACGAACACACTGCCCATCCTCACCTACCTGCAGAACTGGGACAAGCTGTTCCAGTCGCCCTTCAAGAGCGACGTCTACTTCTTCAGCACGCGCCTGCAGCTCGGCCGCAAATGGGGCACGCCGCAACCGGTCACGGTGCGCGACAAGGATTTCGGCATGGTGCGGCTGCGCGCCTTCGGCATGTATTCGTACAAGCTGGCCGACCCGAAGAAGTTCTTCACCGAGATCAGCGGCACGCGCGATACCTACACGGTCGACGACCTCGAAATGCAGCTGCGCAATCTGGTCGTATCGACGATGAGCAGCACGCTCGGCAATTCCGCCGCGCCCTTCCTCGATATGGCAGCCAATCTGGGCGTCATGTCGGACGCGATGAAGACGGCGATGGCGCCGGTGTTCGAGCGCTACGGCGTGGCGATCGACAACTTCGCGGTGGAGAGCATCTCTCTGCCGGAAGAACTGCAAAAGGCGCTCGACACCCGCATTTCGATGGGCATGGTCGGCAATATGGCCACCTACACGCAGTACCAGACCGCCAATGCGATTCCGCTGGCGGCGCAGAACGAGGGCGGGCTGGCGGGCATCGGCGCCAGTCTGGGCGCGGGTCTCTCGATGGGGCAGGTGATGACCGAGGCGATGCGTAGCGCGCAGGCCGGCGCCGCGACGCCGGCGCCGGCCGCACCGGCAGCCGACGCGCCCGAAGTGCGGCTCGGCAAGCTTAAGTCGCTGCTCGACGGTGGTCTCATCACTCAGGCGGACTACGACACGGCCAAGGCCGAAGTGATCAAGCAGATCACCGGCGGCTGAGTTTCCGCATGGCGATGTATCAGGCGGCCTGCCCCGGCTGCGGGGCGCCGGTCGAGTTCCGCTCGGCCGCCTCGCGCATGGCGGTGTGCGGCTACTGCCGCACGACGCTGCTGCGCGACGCCGACGCCGTACGCGACATCGGCAAGCAGGCGGCGCTGATCGAGGATCACTCGCCGGTGCAGATCATGACCAGCGGCCAGCACGCCGGTCAGGGTTTCACCGTCGTCGGCCGCATCCAGCTGCGCTACGAGCATGGCGTGTGGAACGAGTGGTATCTGCTGTTCGACGACGGCAGCAGCGGCTGGCTGGGCGATTTCGGCGGGCAGTTCGTGCTGACCCGGCCGGATGGCGATGCGGTCGGTCCGCCGCTGTTCGACAAGGTCGAGCCCGGCAACCGCTGGTCGCACGGTGGCCTGTTCTGGCACGCGGCCGACATCCGCAAGGCCGAATGCGTGGCCGCCGAGGGTGAGCTGCCCTTTCCGGTCGATGCGCGCTGGGTCGCGCGCGTCATCGATTACCGTCATCGCGACGAATTCCTGACGCTGGACTATTCCGATCTGCCGCCGGTGGTGTATCGCGGCAAGGCGGTCACGCTGTCCGCACTTCGTGCGCAGCACCTGCGTGACCCGGACGCGGTCGTGTCGCGGGCCGGTCGGCTGCATGGCGGCGTATCGACGCTCATCTGTCCGGTGTGCGGCGCGCCGGCGGCGGTGGTGCCCGGCGCGACCCAGCACCTGACCTGCCCGTCCTGCCGCTCGCAGATTTCACTGGCGGCGGGGCAGGCTGAAGTACTGCGGCGCGCGGCGGCCGATGCGAAGGCGATCGGCGCCACGTTGCAGGCGGGCGAAACGCTCACCATCGACGGTCTGCCCTGGCGCGTGATGGGCTGGCTGCGTTGCGCGGTACCGCATCAGGCGGCCGAACCCGAGTGGTTCGAGTACCTGCTGTTCGCGCCGCAACGCGGTTTTTCCTGGTTGATCGAGACGCGCGAAGGCTGGCAGCGCGCCGAGGTACTCGATACCTGGCCGGAAAGTTTCAGCGTCAGTGCGGCGCATCTGGGCGGTGAAGCCTTCGTCCGGCGCTACCTGTATTCGTCGCAGGTACGCGAGGTGGTCGGCGCTTTTCCATGGCGTGCGCGGGTTGGCGACACGGTCGAGATCGGCGAGTACGTGAAGGGCGAACGGGTGCTGAACATGGAACGCGGCGCACGCGAACTGGGCTGGTCGCTCGCCGTGCCGGTCGAGCAGGACACGGTGGCCGGCTGGGCCGGGCGCAAGCTCGCGTCCATCGTGCGCACGGGTTATTCCGCCGGCGCCGATACTCCGGTGCTGCTCGAGGGCGGTGGCAAGGCGGCGCTGCGCCCGATCGCCTGGGTGTTTTCGGTGCTCATCGTCGTGATGAATCTGCGCTACATGCTGCCGTTCAATGTCGCTGCGATGTTCGTCACCGGCATCGTCGTCTTCCTGCTGTGGATGCCGGTGCGCGCCGGCGACGGGGCGGCGGACTGAATCATGGGGCGTCTGCTGTTCGGTCTGTATGCGATGTTCCTGCTGATCGTCAGTCTGGCGATCAATGCCGACGACGACGGCGGCCGTTCGCGCTCGTATTCGTCGGGCTCGGGCTCCGGCTCTTCGTGGGGATCGGGACATAAATGAGCACCACCCCGGTCGGCCACCACGTGCTGCTCGACCTGTATGGCGTCGAAGCGGCGTGGCTCGGAGACTGCGCACTGATCGAAGCCGTGCTGGACGATGCCGCACGGATGGCCGGCGCGCGCGTGCTCGGCACCCGCTTCCATCCATTCGGCCCGGGTCAGGGCGTGACCGGCGTGCTGCTGCTGGCCGAATCGCACATCAGCATCCACACCTGGCCGGAACACGGCTATGCGGCGGTGGATGTTTTCATGTGCGGCGACGCCGAGGCGATGACCGCTGCCACCTTGATCGGTGAACGGCTGCGCGCCGCCCGCATCGAGGTGCGCGAGTGCGCGCGCGGTCTGCGCGGTGAGCCGGGCACGGGCTGAGTGCAGTTCGTTTCCGGTCGGCTGCTTTGACCGGGTAAACTGGCGGGCTGGCTTATAGACAAGGCCCTGCCTCGATGCTCAGACTGACCGAAATCAAACTCCCTCTGGACCACCCGGAGGCGGCGTTGCGCACCGCCGTGCTGGAGCGGCTGAACATTCCCGACGCCGACCTGCTCGCCGTCCATGTATTCCGCCGTGGCTACGACGCGCGCCGTCGTTCCGCCATCCACCTGATCTACACACTGGACGTCGAGCTGCGTGACGAAGCCGCGGTGATGAAGGCGCAGAAGCCGTCGCCGCACCTGCAGCCGACGCCGGACACCGCGTATCGGTTTGTCGCTCGCGCGCCTGACGGGCTGGCGCAACGTCCTGTCGTGATCGGCATGGGGCCGTGCGGCTTCATGGCGGCGCTGGTGCTGGCGCAGATGGGTTTCCGCCCCATCGTGCTGGAGCGGGGCAAGGCGGTGCGCGAGCGCACCCAGGACACCTGGGGCCTGTGGCGCAAGCGGGTACTCGACCCGGAATCGAACGTGCAGTTCGGCGAGGGCGGGGCCGGTACTTTTTCCGACGGCAAGCTGTACAGCCAGATCAAGGATCCGAAGCACTACGGCCGCAAGGTGCTGAACGAGTTCGTCAAGGCCGGCGCGCCGGAAGAGATCCTGTATGTGAGCAAGCCGCACGTCGGCACCTTCCGGCTGGTCGGCATGGTCGAGAAGATCCGTGCCGAGATCGAGTCGCTGGGCGGCGAGATCCGCTTCCAGGCGCGGGTCGAGGACATCGTGATCGAGGATGGCGCGGTGCGTGGCGTGAAACTGGCCGACGGCACGGAAATCGCCACCGGCCACGTGGTGCTGGCCATCGGCCACAGCGCGCGCGACACCTTCCGCATGCTGCACGATCGCGGCGTGTACATCGAAGCGAAACCCTTTTCGGTCGGCTTCCGGGTCGAACATCCGCAGAGCCTGATCGACCGCGCGCGCTTCGGCGACTTCGCCGGTCATCCGGTACTGGGCGCCGCCGACTACAAGCTGGTGCATCACGCAAAGAACGGCCGCTCGGTCTACAGCTTCTGCATGTGCCCGGGCGGCACCGTGGTGGCCGCGACCTCGGAAGAGGGCCGCGTGGTGACCAATGGCATGAGCCAGTATTCGCGCAACGAGCGCAACGCGAACGCCGGCATCGTGGTCGGCATTTCGCCGGAACAGGACTACCCGGGTCATCCGCTGGCCGGCATCGACCTGCAGCGCGCGCTGGAGTCGCGGGCGTTCGAACTGGGGGGCGGCGACTACAACGCGCCCGGACAGCTGGTGGGCGATTTCGTCGCCGGTCGCCCGTCCAAGGCGCTGGGCGAGGTGGAGCCGAGCTACAAGCCGGGCGTTACGCTGGGCAGCCTGGCCAGCGCGCTGCCGGAATACGCGATCACCGCAATGCGCGAGGCCTTCCCGGCCTTCGATCGACAGATCAAAGGCTTCGGCCGGCACGACGCCGTACTGACCGGTGTCGAGACGCGCACCTCGTCACCGATACGCATCAAACGCGATCCGGTCAGCTACCAGAGCCTGAATACGCGCGGCCTCTATCCGGCGGGCGAGGGCGCGGGCTACGCCGGCGGCATCCTGTCGGCGGCCGTCGATGGCATCGAGGTGGCCGAGGCGGTCGCGCTGAGCATGGTGGCGGGCGTCGCCTGATGCGGGTCAGTCGCCGCGCTCGAAAAAGTGCAGCACGCGCTGCGGCAGCCAGTCGAGTCGCCCTTTCGGGGCGCCGCTGACATAGCCGACGTGGCCGCCCTGCGCGGTGTATTCGGGTCTGATGTCGGAGGAAAGCTGGTCGCGACCCGCCAGCGACCAGGCCGGTACCATCGGGTCGTTCAGTGCCTGCAGCAGCAGCAGCGGCGTGCGCACCGCCTTCAGCAGCGGGCGTGACGCACAGCGCGTCCAGTAGTCGTCGGCGTCGCGGAAACCGTGGATCTGCGAGGTGACTGCGTCGTCGAAGGCACGGATCGAATTGCAGGCGGCGATCGCCGCTTCATCCAGCAGGCCGGGGAAACGCTGCGCCTTGAGCAAGGCGCGCGGTTTCATCGTACGCAGGAAATACTGCGTGTAGACGCGGTTGAAGCCCTGGTCGAGCGCGCGACCGGCGGCGCCCAGATCGACCGGGGCGCAGATCGAGGCCGCGGCAGCGAGCCATGTCGATGCCGCCTGCCCTTGTTCGCCCAGCCATTTGCATAGCACGTTGCCGCCCAGCGACACGCCGACGGCGTACACCGGCCGGCCTTCATTGCGCGGTACGACACGCGGCAGCAGCCAGTCGAGCTCGGCACTGTCGCCGGAGTGGTAGGCGCGCAGCAGCCTGTTCGGTTCGCCAGAACAGCCGCGCGCATGGACCACCGCGCCGTTCCAGCCACGGGCTGCCAGCGCGTGCATCAGCGCCTTCGCGTAATGACTGCCGGAACTGCCTTCGAGTCCGTGAAACAGCAGCACCAGTGGCTGCCCGGCTTGCTGCGGCAGCCAATCGATGTCGACGAAATCGCCGTCCGGCGTGTCGAGGCGTTCGCGTACGAGCGTCGGCATGGCCTGCGGAATGAAGCGCGGCCAGATGGTCTGTGCGTGGCCGCCGGGCAGCCACGATGCCGGACGGAAGGACGGCGGGGTGGTCACGCCGGGTGCGGGAGTCAGTGAAGAATCTTCGGCGCGTCGCCGACGTCGTGCGCGGCCGGCAGCGGCGAAGCGTGGTGCAGCACCATATGCCAGCCGAGCGGCCCGCGCGCGTACACATTGGTCACCGCCAGCAGCGGCCGCGGCTGGCGCTCGCCCGCCACGGTGACCGTTTCCTGCACGCTGTGTATGGCCTGCAGCGCGCCCTGGATGACCAGCGCGTTGCCGATGCGCACGTCGGCGTGCGCAGCCGCGAAGCTGCGCCGCCAGGCTTCGCGCACAGCCTCATAGCCGCTGGCGCGCTGGCAGCCGGCGAGGATGCACACGATGTCGTCCTCGTCGGCCCACACGGCCATCATGCCTTCGATGTCGCCGCGGTTGCGCGCGTCGTAGAAGGCGGTTTCCGCCTCCTGGGCCGAGGCGAAGAAGGTCTTGCGCTGGACTTCCATCCGCGCGCCGCTCAGTGGCCGGCGATCGCCGGACCGTGATAGCTGTAGCGGGTGCCGCAGTACGGACAGGCGGCCTGCCCGGTCTTGGTCACGTCGAGGAAGACGCGCGGGTGGCGCGCCCACAGCGGTGCGCCGGGCAGCGGGCAATGCAGCGGAAGGTCGTTCGCGCTGACTTCGATTTCGCGTGCGTGGTCGCGGCTGGAATCGTTACCGGCTTGGGTCATTTCAGTGTGCTCCGGACGGAGGGAGGGCGCGCAGGCGCCCCGGAACGGGAAAGGTGCGCGGCCGTCGGCCGCGCACCGGTTCAGATCCTGGTGAGCCAGCGGTGGTACTCCGGCGCACGGCCGTTGACCACGTCGAAGAAGCGGGCCTGAATCTTCTCGGTGACCGGGCCGCGGCTGCCGGCGCCGATGATGCGGCCATCGAGTTCGCGGATCGGCGTCACTTCGGCGGCGGTGCCGGTGAAGAAGGCTTCGTCCGCGGTGTAGATGTCGTCGCGGGTCAGACGCTTCGACACCACCTGGTAACCCAGTTCGGCGGCGATCTCGATCACCGACGCGCGCGTGATGCCGACCAGCGCCGACGCGATTTCCGGTTCGTAGATCTTGTTGTCCTTGATCACGAACAGATTTTCGCCCGCACCCTCGGCGACGAAACCGTCGACGTCAAGCAGCAGCGCTTCGTCGTAGCCGTGTTCGGTCGCTTCCATATTGGCGAGGATGGAGTTGGCGTAGGTGCCGGAGTACTTGGCGCGGCACATCGACACATTGACGTGGTGGCGCGAGTAGGACGAGGTTTTCACGCGGATGCCGCGCTTCAGGCCGTCCTCACCGAGGTAGGCACCCCAGGGCCAGGCTGCGATCGACACGTGCACCGAGGCGCCGCGGGTCGAAATGCCCATCTTTTCCGAGCCGAAGAAGGCGATCGGGCGGATGTAGCAGGACTCCAGCTTGTTGGCGCGCACCACTTCGAGCTGCGCTTCCATCAGTTCTTCGCGGCTGTACGGCATCTTCATCATGTAGATGTGCGCCGAATTGAACAGCCGGTCGGTGTGTTCCTTGAGACGGAAGATGGCGGTGCCGATTTCCGTGTTGTAGGCGCGTACCCCTTCGAAGACCGCCAGACCGTAGTGCAGTGAATGCGTCAGTACGTGCGTGGTGGCCTCGCGCCAGGGCACCATCTTGCCGTCGTACCAGATAAAACCGTCGCGGTCGGCCATCGACATGGGAAACACTCCAGAGATTGCGGTAAACCAATGATTTTAGCCGAAGCCGGCCGTTCGGCGGCGGTCCTGGCGTAGCCGCCGCGTTAAAATCACCGCATGAGCGAACGTATCTGGAAACCCAACGTCACCGTGGCTGCGCTGATGGAAGACCGCGGCCGCTTCCTGATGGTGGAAGAGCACACGTCCGGCGGACTCATGCTGAACCAGCCCGCCGGCCATCTCGAAGAGGGCGAATCGCTGGTGGATGCCTGCGCACGCGAGGCCATCGAGGAAACCGCACACCCCTTCGTGCCGCGCGAACTGGTCGGCGTGTACCAGTGGCGGCGGCCGGACGGTGAGGTGACCTACCTGCGCTTTGCCTTCGCCGGCGACGCCGGTGAGCAGATCGCCGGTCGCGCGCTGGACGATGGCATCGTCCGCGCCCTCTGGATGACGCCGGCCGAAATCGAAGCCAGCCGCGCCCGGCACCGCAGTCCGCTGGTGTGGGCCTGCGTGCAGGACTGGCTGGCCGGCGTCCGCCTGCCGCTGACGGTCGTGCGGCACTTTTCCTGATGCACCGTGCCGCTTGTCTGCTGACGCTGCTGCTGAGCGTGACGGTCGCACGCGCGGATCACGCGACCGCCCTCGACGTCTGCTTCAACTACAGCTGCCTGACGACGCAGACCGTCCTGTACAGCGAGGCGCACATGCAGTCGCTGCGCAATGAACTCCTGCTGGCGGCCGATGCGGCGGAAGAGCGTCTGCGGCTGCAGGACGCCGTCGCCCGCATGTACCGCTGGGCCGGCGAACAGTCGCCCATCCACGTCGACCGCGCAGGCGATTTCCTCGACGACGGTGCTTACGGACGCATGGACTGCATCGATCATGCGCAAACCACGGAGCGCATGCTGGAAGCGCTGCAGGCGGCGGGCGCGCTGCGCTTCCACCGTGCAGCCGGCATCGAGCGGCGACGCAGCTGGCTCATCATGCAGCACTTCAGCGCGACAATTGAACAGAACGACGGTGGCGGCCGCTGGGCCGTCGACACCTGGTTTCGCGACCATGCCGAACCGGCGGTCGTGATGGATATCGAAGAATGGAAGGATGGGGGCTACCCGGATGAATGAGGCACTGGCGGGTATTGCACCCGGAAATGGCGAAACCGTCGTCGTCGGCATGTCCGGCGGCGTCGATTCGTCGGTATCGGCGCTGCTGCTGAAGCAGGCCGGCTACAAGGTGGTCGGCCTGTTCATGAAGAACTGGGAAGACGACGACACCGACGACTACTGTTCGACCCGGCAGGACCTGATCGATGCCGTATCGGCCGCCGATGTGATCGGCATGGAACTGGAGGTCGTCAACTTCTCGGCCGAGTACAAGGACCGCGTGTTCGCCAGCTTCCTGCGTGAGTACCAGGCCGGCCGCACGCCGAATCCGGACGTGCTGTGCAATGCCGAGATCAAGTTCACCGCCTTTCTCGACCACGCGATGCAGCTGGGTGCGACCCGCATCGCCACCGGCCACTACGCGCAGGTACGCGCTCAGGTTGGGGAATTCGACGGCAGCTTTCAGCTGCTGAAGGGCGAAGACGGCACCAAGGACCAGAGCTATTTCCTGCACCGGCTGAATCAGGCGCAGCTGTCGCGCACGATGTTTCCGGTCGGTCACCTGTACAAGCGCGACGTGCGCCGCATCGCCGCCGATGCCGGGTTGGCGAATGCAGCGAAGAAGGATTCGACCGGCATCTGTTTCGTCGGCGAGCGGCCGTTCCGCGAATTCCTGCAGCGCTATCTGCCGGTCACGCCGGGCGAGATCCGCGATCTGGACAGCGAACGCGTGCTCGGCCGGCACGATGGCCTGATGTATCACACGATAGGCCAGCGCAAGGGCCTGGGCATCGGCGGGCTGAAGGGCATGGCGGACGACGCGGGCGAGCACGAGGCCTGGTACTCGGCGCGCAAGGACATGGAGAAGAACGTGCTCTACGTCGTGCGCGGCCACGACCACCCGGCGCTGCTGTCGGGCAGCTTGGTGGCGAGCGATCTGTCCTGGGTGTCCGGACGCCCGCCGCACACGCACTGGGTGTATGCGGCGAAGACGCGCTACCGCCAGCCGGACGCGCCGTGCAGCATCGACGCGGTGGATGCCGCGCGCTGCGAAATCGTGTTCGCCGAGCCGCAGTGGTCGGTGACGCCGGGGCAGAGCGTCGTGGTCTATGAGAGCAAGGTGTGCCTTGGCGGCGGCATCATCACCGGGGCGACGCCAGCGGCCTGAACACAGCCTTCGAGGTCCGGCCGCGTGGTGCGTCGGACCGGCGTCGCTTACTCGTGAGGCACCGTGTCGGCCAGCGAGGGGCGCTGCATCAGTTTTTCCTGCAGGCGGGCGAGATTGGGATGGGCGGCGCGCCAGTCCAGCTCCGGCATGCGGAAATCGAGGTAACCGAGCGCGCAACCGACCGCGATATCGGCCAGCGTGATGCTGTTTCCGTGGCACCAGGCGCCGTCGCCGAGGTCTTCCGCCAGGGCGACCAGCGCGCGATCGATCTTGACGCGGTGACGTGCGATCCAGCCCGCGCTGCGTTCGTCGTCCGGGCGGCGGCGTTCAAGCACGATGGTCACCGCGGCGTCGGTCATGCCGTCGGCCAGCGCCTCCCAGCGCTTGACCAGCGCGCGTTCGCGCGCGGTCGACGGCAGCAGTTTGTTGTTCGGCGCCACACCGTCGAGGTATTCGACGATCACGCGCGAATCGAACAGGCGGGTGTCGTCATCGAGCAGCAGCACCGGAATCTTGCCCAGCGGGTTCAGATCGGGCACGCCGCTGCTGTCCACCCAGGGCGAGTCGATCACGAATTCGCACTCGATCTTCTTTTCGGCGAGCACGACGCGCGTCTTGCGCACATAGGGGCTGGTGAGGGAACCGACGAGTTTCATGGACAGCACCGTTTGACGACGCCGGAATTATAGCGTCCCGCCTCCGGCGACCGCGCCGGGCGCGCCGTGAGCACATGATAAAATTCGTGTTGCGTTGCACGACGCAGGTGCGTCGGGCAATCCCTTTCCCTTCTTTCCGCAGGTTCCTCATGAGTGCCCACACCCTTTCCGCGCTGTCGCCGCTGGACGGCCGTTACGCTGCCAAGCTCGACCCGCTGCGCGGCCATTTCAGCGAGTACGGCCTGATCCGCAACCGCGTCCGCGTCGAAATCGCCTGGCTGCGCGCGCTGGCCGCCAGTCCGCAGATCGCCGAGGTGAAGGCTTTCTCGCAGGCCACGCTGGACGAGCTGGATGCGGTCATCCGCGATTTCGGCGTCGATGACGCCGCCGCGATCAAGTCCATCGAGGCGCGCACCAATCACGACGTGAAGGCGATGGAGTACTGGCTCAAGGAACGTCTGGCGAAGAATGCCGAAGTGACCGGTGTGTCCGAATTCATCCACTTCGCCTGTACCTCGGAAGACATCAACAACGTGTCGCACGCGCTGATGCTGAACGAGGCGCGCACCGAAGTGCTGCTGCCTGCACTCGACGCCGTGATCGAGCGTCTGCGCGGCATGGCGCACGAACTGGCCGACGTTCCGATGCTGTCGCGCACGCACGGCCAGCCGGCCAGCCCGACCACGCTGGGCAAGGAAATGGCCAATATCGCTGCACGCCTGATGCGCGCCCGCGCGCGCATCGCCGCGGTCAGCCTGACGGCCAAGTTCAATGGTGCGGTCGGCAATTACAACGCCCACCTGTCAGCCTACCCGGACGTCGATTGGCCGCAGTTCAACCGTGAGTTCATCGAGTCCTTTGGCCTCGAATTCAACCCCTACACGATCCAGATCGAGCCGCACGACGCGATGGCCGAGCTGTTCGACGCGATGGGCCGCGCCAACACCATCCTGCTCGACGCGGCGCGCGACTTCTGGATGTACATCTCGCTCGGCTACTTCAAGCAGAAGCTGAAGGAAGGCGAGATCGGCAGTTCGACCATGCCGCACAAGGTGAACCCGATCGACTTCGAGAACGCCGAAGGCAATCTGGGCCTGGCCAACGCCGTGCTGCGCCACCTGTCGGAAAAGCTGCCGGTGTCGCGCATGCAGCGCGATCTGACCGACTCGACGGTGCTGCGCAATATGGGCGTGGCCTTTGGCTACAGCGTGCTGGCGCTGGATTCGCTGTCGCGCGGTCTGGGCAAGCTGCTGGCCGAACCGGCGGCACTGGCGGCCGACCTCGACGCCTGCTGGGAAGTGCTGGCCGAGCCGGTGCAGACCGTCATGCGCCGCTACGGCATCCCCAATCCTTACGAACAGCTGAAGGAACTGACCCGCGGCCGCGGCATCACGCGCGAAGGCCTGCAGGCCTTCATCGCCAAGCTCGACCTGCCCCAGGCCGAGCGCGACCGTCTGCTGGCGATGACGCCGGCGAGCTATATCGGCGACGCGGCCCGCCTGGCCCGCGCCATCTGATCGATTGTGGAGAAACGAAGATGAGTTTTGCGGAAACCCTGAAGACGCTGCCCGGCGTGTCGCACCTGTCGGCGCTGCAGCTTCTGGACGCGGCCGGTGAAGTGGTCGCCACAATCGAGAACAAGCCCGGCCAGGCCGGCTCGCTGGCGGTCTACAACCACCTCGCCCAACTGCACGGTGCGATCACGCCCGATGCGGCGAAGCAAGCGCTGGACATCTACGCCGAGCATACCGTCGATGCGCGGGCCAATCCGGGCAAGCACCCGAATATCGACCGCCTGATCGCGCTGATCGACAACGGCCAGACCCTGCGCGTGAAGCAGGTATTCGCCCAGCCCTGATCGCCGCGGGCAGACAAAAAAGAAACCCGGCCGCGGCCGGGTTTCTTTTTGGGTGCAGGGTCCGTACTCAGACCACCGCTTCCTGCTTCTGCTTGACCGGCTTGGCCAGCTGTTCGCGCTTGACGCCCAGCCACATGACCAGCGGGCTGGCGACCAGCACCGAGGAGTAGATGCCGAAGCAGATGCCGATAGTCAGCGCGACTGCGAAGTAGTGCAGCGCCTCGCCACCGAACAGCAGCATGGACAGCACCATCATCTGCGTCGAACCGTGGGTGATGATGGTGCGCGAGATCGTGCTGGTGATCGCGTGGTCCAGCACTTCCGGCACACTCATCGTGCGCTTGCGTGCATTGCGGAACACTTCGCGCACGCGGTCGAACACGACCACCGACTCGTTCACCGAATAGCCGAGTACCGCAAGCACGGCGGCCAGCACCGGCAGCGAGAATTCCCACTGGAAGGCGGCGAAGAAACCGAGAATGATGACCACGTCGTGCAGGTTGGCGATGATGGCCGACACCGCGAAGCGCCATTCGAAGCGCATCGCCAGATAGATCATGATGCCGATGATCACCAGCATCAGCGCCAGCGAGCCGTCGGCGGCCAGTTCCTTGCCGACCTGCGGGCCGACGTACTCGACGCGGCGCAATTCAGGCTTGGCGCCTTCGCCGGCCGACAGCGTGGCCATCACCTGCTGGCTCACCTTGGCCGAGTCACTGTCCTTGACCAGCGGCAGGCGGATCAGCACGTCGCGTGCGGTGCCGAAATTCTGCACCTGCGGGTCGCTGAAGCCGCTGTCGGTCAGCGACTTGCGCACCGCGTTCAGATCGGCCGCCTCGCTGTAGGCGACTTCCATCAGCGTGCCGCCGGTGAATTCCACCGACAGGTGCAGGCCGCGCGTGGCGAGGAAGAACACCGCGAGCAGGAAGGTCACCAGCGAAATGACGTTGAACACCAGCGCATGGCGCATGAAGGGGATGTCGCGCCGGATACGGAAGAATTCCATGGCTGTTCAGCTTTCCTTGTATTCGGTTCAGGCGCCTGCGCCCGGTTTCCAGACGGTGCCGATCGACAGCTTCTCGAGCTTGCGGGCACGGCCATAGACCATGTTCACCAGCGCACGCGACACCACGACGGCACTGAACATCGAGGTCAGGATGCCGAGGCAATGCACGACTGCGAAGCCGCGCACCGGGCCGGAGCCGAAGATGAGCAGCGCCAGGCCGGCGATCATGGTGGTCACGTTGGAGTCGAGAATCGTTGCCCAGGCGCGCTCGTAGCCGGCGGTGATCGCCGCCTGCGGGCTGACGCCGTTGCGCAGTTCTTCGCGGATGCGTTCGTTGATCAGCACGTTGGCGTCGATGGCCATGCCCAGCGTCAGCGCGATGGCGGCGATGCCGGGCAGCGTCAGCGTGGCCTGCAGCAGCGACAGCAGCGCGATCAGGAACAGCAGGTTGGCGGCCAGCGCGGCGGACGAAATGAAGCCGAACACCATGTAGTAGCCGATCATGAACACGGCGATCGCGAGGAAGCCCCACATCGTCGAGTTGAAGCCCTTCTCGATGTTCTCGGCGCCGAGCGAGGGGCCGATCACGCGTTCCTCGATGATGTCCATCGGTGCGGCCAGCGCACCGGAACGGATCAGGATGGCCAGCGTGTTGGTTTCCTGCGGGCTGAACTGGCCGGTGATCTGGAAGCGGTCACCGAACTCGCCCTGGATGGTGGCGACCGAAATCGCCTCGCCGCGGCCCTTTTCGAACAGCAGGATGGCCATCATCTTCTTCAGGTTTTCGCGGGTGACCGTGCGCATGATGCGGCCGCCGGTCGAATCGAGCTTCACTGCGACCGCCGGGCGGTTGGCGTCGTCGAAGGACGACTGCGCGGTTTCGAAGCGCTCGCCGGTCAGGATGACCTGCTTCTTCACCGGCACCTGGGTCACGATGCCGTTGCGCGCACGCTCCGGGTAAACCTCCAGGCCATCCATATTCCCGCTGAGCATGGCTTCCTGGTCGACCAGGCGCACTTCCAGCGTCGCGGTGCGACCGATCAGATCCTTGGCCTTGGCGACGTCCTGCACGCCGGGCAGCTGGACGACGATGCGGTCCGCCCCCTGCTGCTGGATGATGGGTTCGGCCACGCCCAGTTCGTTCACGCGCTTCTGCAGCGTCAGGATGTTCTGCTTGATCGCCGACTCGCGGATGTCCTTCTCGGCGATTTCCTTCATGCGGCCGGTCAGCACGAAGTCGGCGCCGGATTCGCTCGTCGTCCAGGCCATGTCGGGCAGCACGCTCTCGACCGTGCCGCGCGCGGCGTCGCGACCGGCGGTGTCGCGGAAGCGCAGCACGAGCGTGTCGCCTTCGCGGTTGATGCCGCCGTGGCGGATGTTCTTCTCGCGCAGCTGGGTACGCAGGTCCGAGGCCATCGAATCGACGCGCTTGGTGAGCGCGCCCTTCATGTCGACCTGCAGCAGGAAGTGCACGCCGCCGCGCAGATCGAGGCCGAGGTACATCGGCAGGGCGCCGAAGGAGCGCAGCCAGGTCGGCGATTTCGACAGCAGGTTCAGCGCCACGACGTAGCGCGCGTCGTTGGCGTCGGGGTTCAGTGCCTTTTCGAGCACGTCACGCGTCTTCAGCTGGGTGTCGGTATCGGCCAGGCGCACGCGCACGCCGCTGTTGTCCAGCGTCAGGCCGGTGTGGGCGATGGACGCCTGCTTGAGCGTGTTCTCGACCTGCGACATCAGTTCAGCGTCGATGGTGACGCCGGTGCGCGCCGTCGACACCTGCACGGCCGGGGCTTCGCCGTAGAAGTTGGGCAGCGTGTAGATCAGCCCGAGCAGCAGCGCGACGATCACCAGCGCGTTTTTCCAGAGCGGGTAGCGGTTCATTGCGAGGCGGGAATCAGGAGGGGAAATGCCGGCGGCGCTCGCCACCGGCCGGGCCGGAATGGCTTACAGCGCCTTCAGCGTGCCCTTGGGCAGCACGGTCGATACAGCCTGACGCTGCACCGCGACTTCGACGTTCGGGGCGAGTTCGACGGTGATGAAGTTGTCGCTGACCTTGACGATGCGACCGGCCACACCACCCTGGGTGACGACCTCGTCGCCCTTGGCCAGCGCTTCGACCATGGACTTATGTTCCTTGGCGCGCTTCATCTGCGGGCGGATCATCAGGAACCACAGCACGACGAACATCAGGACGATGGGCAGCAGGCCCATGATGCCGCCGGTGGGGTCGGCGGCGCCGGCAGCTTGCGCGTAGGCGGGGGAAATGAGCACGGTGGTCTCCGGTTGGACTTATTGGAAAGCTCGCGAGTATATCAGTCGAGTCCTACATGCCCGGGCAGGCAGGATTTGCTCACATATCGGCCATTGCGCGGGTCAGACGCCGCGCATGCGTTCGGCCAGGAAGGAAGCCGACCACTGCGCGTAGCGGCCGGCTTCGATCGCCTCGCGCGCCTCGCGCGTGAACTGCTGGTAGAAGTGCAGGTTGTGCAGCGTATTGAGTCTCGCGCCGAGCATTTCGTTGCAGCGGTGCAGGTGGTGTAGGTAGGCACGCGTGTAGTGCGTACAGGTGTGGCAGTCGCAGGAGGCGTCGAGCGGCGCGGTGTCGTCCTTGTAGCGCGCGTTCTTCAGCTTGATGTCGCCGTAGCGGGTGAACAGCCAGCCGTTGCGCGCGTTGCGGGTCGGCATGACGCAGTCGAACATGTCGATGCCGTAGCCGATCGCATGCACGATGTCCTCCGGCGTGCCGACACCCATCAGATAGTGCGGCGCGTCCTGCGGCAGGCGCGGCGCCGTGTGCGCGAGGATGCGCTGCATGTCCTCTTTCGGTTCGCCGACCGACAGGCCGCCGATGGCGTAGCCGTCGAAGCCGATGTCCTTCAGTCCGGCGAGTGACTCGTCGCGCAGGTCTTCATGCATGCCGCCCTGCACGATGGCGAACAGCGCATTCGCGTTGCCGAGCTTGTCGTGTTCGTCGCGCGAGCGCTGCGCCCAGCGCAGGCTGAGCCGCATCGATTCGGCCGCGGTCGCGTGATCGGCCGGGTAGGGCGTGCACTCGTCGAAAATCATCACCACGTCGGAATTCAGGTCGTGCTGGATGCGCATCGACTCTTCCGGCGTCAGCATGAGCTTGTCGCCGTTGATCGGGCTGGCGAAACGCACGCCTTCTTCGGTGATCTTGCGCAGCGCGCCGAGCGAGAACACCTGGAAACCGCCCGAGTCGGTCAGGATGGGGCGGTCCCAGCCCATGAAACGGTGCAGTCCGCCGTGCTTGCGGATGATGTCGGTGCCCGGTCGCAGCCACAGGTGGAAGGTGTTGCCGAGCACGATGCGCGCGCCCATCTCCTGCAGTTCGGCCGGGTCCATGCCCTTGACCGTGCCGTAGGTGCCGACCGGCATGAACACCGGCGTTTCCACGGTGCCGTGGGCCAGCGTGACGCGGCCGCGGCGGGCCAGACCATCGGCGGCGAGCAGTTCAAACTTCATCGGAATCCTTCATGCGCGCCGGAATGAACATGGCGTCGCCGTAGCTGAAAAAGCGGTAGCGCTGCGCCACCGCGTGCGCGTAGGCGGCGAAGATGCGGCGCCGGCCGGCCAGTGCCGACACCAGCATCAGCAGCGTCGATTTCGGCAGGTGGAAATTGGTAAGCAGGCCGTCGATCACGCGGAAGTCGTAGCCGGGCGTGATGAACAGCCGGGTATCGCCGCTGCAGGCGGTCAGCGGACCGTCGCCACAGGCGGCCGCCGCCGATTCAAGGCAGCGCAGGCTGGTGGTGCCGACGGCGATCACGCGGCGACCGGCGGCCCGGGTGTCGGCGATGGCCTGCGCGGTGTCGGCCGACAACTGGAAGCGTTCGCTGTGCATCCGGTGCTCGGCGAGTTTTTCGACGCGCACCGGCTGGAAGGTGCCGGCGCCCACGTGCAGCGTCACCCGCGCGGTGCGCACGCCGCGCGCGGCGACCGCGGCCAGCAGCGCTTCGTCGAAATGCAGGCCGGCGGTCGGTGCAGCGACCGAGCCGGTTTCGCGTGCGAACACGGTCTGGTAGCGCTCCTCGTCGGCTTCCGCCGCCGCGCGGTCGATATAGGGCGGCAGCGGCAGGCGGCCGTGGCGCTCCAGCAGGTCGAGCAGCGGTACGTCGGCCGGACCGCGCAGCACGAAAAACTCGCCCTCGCGCCCCAGCACCTCCAGGTCGAAGGCGTTCTCCATGCGCAGCCGGCTGCCCGGTTTCGGCGTCTTGCTGGCGCGTACCTGGGCCAGCGCCTCGTGCTCGCCGGTCAGCCGCTCGACCAGCACCTCGACCTGACCGCCGCTGTCCTTCTGGCCGTAAAGGCGGGCGTGCATCACGCGGGTGTCGTTGAACACCAGCAGATCGCCCGATTCGAGCCATTGCGGCAGGTCGCGGATGATGGCGTCGGTCGGCGCGTCGGCGCCAACGACCAGCAGGCGGCTGGCGCTGCGTTCGGGCAGTGGCGCCTGCGCGATCAGTTCGTCGGGCAGGTCGTAATCGAAGTCGGAAAGCGTGAGCACGGCGTCGGACGAGGCGGAGAAGCGCGAAAAACCGCGCATTGTACCGCCCGGCGACTTGCCGGACGGCGTCGGTCGCCCGCATAATCCGGCCCTCTTCCCTGCCGGGATGGCGGAATCGGTAGACGCAGCGGATTCAAAATCCGCCGCCGCAAGGTGTGTGGGTTCGAGTCCCACTCCCGGCACCACGACGTGCACAGGTATACTTGCGCGTTTTTCACGCGCATCCCTCTTTTCGTGCAGGTCTTCCGCGCAATCCCGTCCGTCGCAGACACCCCGATCGCGCTGACCATCGGCAATTTCGATGGCGTGCACCTCGGTCACCAGACATTGCTCGCGCAACTGTCGGAGAAGGCGCGCGCGCTCGGCGTACCGGCCGCGGTGATGACCTTCGAACCGCACCCGCGCGAGTTCTTCATGCACGAACGCCGGCCAACGCGGCTGACCAGCCTGCGCGAGAAGCTCGAGCTGTTCCGCCGGGCAGGCGTTGATCGCGTCTATGTGTGTCGCTTCAACGCGCGCTTCGCCGCGCTCGGCGCGCAGGCCTTCATCGACGAGCTGCTGGTGCGCGGACTGGCGGTGCGCCACCTCATCATCGGCGACGATTTCCGCTTCGGTCGCGGCCGCGAAGGCGATTTCGAACGCCTGCGCGCGGCCGGCGAACAGCATGGCTTCTCGGTGGCGAGCATGGACACGGTCGAGATCGGTGGCGAGCGCGCCTCCAGTTCCGCCGTGCGCGAAGCGCTGGAGCAGGGCGATCTGGCGCGCGCGGAACGCCTGCTCGGCCGCCCCTACGCGATCAGCGGTCGCGTCGAGCACGGGCAGAAGATCGGTCGCCAGCTCGGTTTCCCGACCGCCAACATCCAGCTCAAGCACCGCTCGCTGCCGCTGTCCGGCATCTATGCGGCGACGGTCACCGGCGGCGGGCTGGTGAATGCGCCGGGCGCAGCCAGCGTAGGCGTGCGCCCGACGATTGCCGACGGGCTGCGCCCGACCTGCGAGGTTTATGTGCTGGACCGCGAGGTCGACCTCTACGACCAGCACGTGTCTGTGCGCTTCTGTCACAAGCTGCGCGATGAAGCGCGCTACGAAGGCCTGGATGCGCTGCGCGCAGCGATCGCGCAGGACGTGGCGAACACCCGCGCGTGGTTCGCCCAGAACCCGATTTCCGAAGACTGAACCTGGCTGATCAAGATGGCTGATTACCGTACGACGCTGAACCTGCCCGACACCGCCTTCCCGATGCGCGGCGACCTGCCCAAGCGCGAACCCGGCTGGGTTCAGCAGTGGCAGCAGACGCAGCTCTACAAGCGCATCCGCGAAAAGGCCGCCGGCCGTCCGAAGTTCGTGCTGCACGACGGCCCGCCGTATGCGAACGGCGATATCCACCTCGGGCACGCGGTGAACAAGATCCTGAAGGACATCATCGTTCGCTCGAAGACGCTGGCCGGCTTCGACGCGCCCTACGTGCCGGGCTGGGACTGCCACGGCCTGCCGATCGAGCACCAGATCGAGAAAAAGCACGGAAAGAACCTGCCCGCCTCCGAAGTGCGCAAGCTTTGCCGCGCCTTTGCCGGCGAGCAGGTGGAGATCCAGAAGAAGGGTTTCATCCGCCTCGGTGTGCTGGCCGACTGGGACCGGCCCTACCGCACGATGGACTTCGGCAACGAGGCAGGAGAGATCCGCGCGCTGGCCGAAATGGTGAAGAAGGGCTGGGTGTATCGCGGCCTGAAGCCGGTGAACTGGTGTTTCGACTGCGGATCGGCGCTGGCCGAAGCCGAGGTCGAGTACCAGGACAAGGGCAGCCCGGCGGTCGACGTCGGCTTCCCGATCAGTGAGCGCGAGCGCGGCCGTCTGGCCGCCGCCTTCGGTCTGGCCGGACTGCCGGCGGGCAGCGTGCATGCGGTGATCTGGACCACCACGCCGTGGACCATTCCAGCCAACCAGGCGCTGAACATGCACCCGGAGCACGTGTATGCGCTGGTGCAGACCGACGCCGGCTGTCTGGTGCTGGCCGAGGCACTGGTCGAACAGAGTCTGAAGCGCTTCGGCCGCGAGGGTCGCGTGCTGGCCACCGCGACCGGCGACAAGCTGGAGCGCATCGCCTTCCATCACCCGCTGTACGAGCGCGAGTCGCCGGTGTTTCTGGCGGACTACGTCGGCCTCGACGCCGGCACCGGCATCGTGCATTGCGCGCCGGCCTATGGCGTGGACGACTTCAATTCCTGCATGAAGAACGGCCTCACCGTGGCCGACGTGCTGAACCCGGTACAGAGCAACGGCGTGTATGCCGAGTCGCTGCCCTTCTTCGGCGGCCTGCACATCTGGAAAGCGAACCCGGTCATCGTGGACAAGCTGGCCGAAGTCGGCGCGCTGTTCTCGCACGAGAAGATCCAGCACAGTTACATGCACTGCTGGCGCCACAAGACGCCGCTGATCTACCGCGCCACCGCGCAGTGGTTCGTCGGCATGGACCTGAAGCCCGAGGGTGGTCCCAGCCTGCGTGAATCGGCGCTGGCCGCGATCGAGAACACCGATTTCTACCCGGACTGGGGCAAGGCGCGACTCGCTGCGATGATCGCCAACCGGCCGGACTGGTGCATTTCGCGCCAGCGCAACTGGGGCGTGCCGATTCCGTTCTTCATCCACCGCGAAAGCGGCGAGCTGCATCCGCGCACGGTCGAACTGATGGAGGCGGTGGCCACGCGCGTGGACGCCGAGGGCATCGACGCCTGGTTCAATCTGGATGCCGCCGAACTGCTGGGCGCCGACGCGGCGCAGTACGAGAAGATCAGCGACACGCTGGACGTGTGGTTCGATTCCGGCGCCACCCACTGGCACGTGCTGCGCGGCTCGCACGCCGACCTCGCGCGCACCGACGGCGGCCCGGTCGCCGACCTCTATCTCGAAGGGTCCGACCAGCACCGAGGCTGGTTCCACTCGTCGCTGCTGACCGGCTGCGCGATCGACGGCCAGGCGCCGTACAAGGCGCTGCTGACGCACGGCTTCACGGTCGATGCGCAGGGTCGCAAGATGTCGAAGTCGCTCGGCAATGGCATCGAGCCGCAGGAGGTGGGCAACAAGCTGGGCATCGAAATCCTGCGCCTGTGGCTGGCTTCGACCGACTATTCGGGCGAACTGTCGATTTCGAAGGAAATTCTCGACCGCGTGGTCGAAACCTACCGCCGGTTGCGCAACACCGTGCGCTTCCTGCTCGCCAACATCGCCGATTTCGACGCGCAGGCCGACATGCTGCCGGCCGACCAGTGGCTCACTATCGACCGCTACGCGCTCGCCCTGACGCGCGACCTGCAGTCGCGCGTGACCGCCGATTACGAGCAGTACGAATTCCACCGCGTGGTGCAGGCGCTGCAGCACTTCGCGTCGGAAGATCTCGGCGCCTTCTACCTCGACGTGCTGAAGGACCGCCTCTACACCACCGCAGCCGGCTCGCACGCCCGCCGCTCGGCGCAGTCGGCGCTGTGGCACATCACTCAGACCCTGGTGCGGTTGATGGCGCCGGTGCTGGCCTTCACTGCCGAGGAAATCTGGACCGTGCTCGGCGACAAGTCGGCCGACAGCGTCATGCTCACAACCTGGCACGAGCTGCCGGAACAGGCGGACGAGGCGGCCCTGATGGCGCGCTGGACGCGTATCCGGACGCTGCGTGCCGAATCGGCCCGCGTGCTGGAGACGCTGCGTTCGGAGGGCGGCATCGGTTCGTCGCTGCAGGCCGAGGTCGAGGTGCGCGCCGCCGGCGAACTGCACGACGACCTCGCGTCGCTGGGTGACGATCTGCGCTTCGTGCTGATCACCTCGGCCGCGACGCTGAAGAAGGTGGCGAGCGAGGCGGAGCAGGGCGTTACGGCGACGCCGAGCGCCCATGCCAAGTGCGCCCGCTGCTGGCATTACCGCGCGGACGTCGGCAGCAATGCCGAACATCCGGAACTGTGCGGCCGTTGCGATGCCAATCTGCACGGTGCGGGCGAAGCCCGCGAACACGCCTGAAGCCGATGAACGCACGCCTTGCCGCCTGGCTCGCCCTGTCCGCCTTCGTGGTCGGGGTGGACCAGCTCACCAAATACCTGATCACGCAGTGGCTGAGCTATGGCCAGAGCTGGTCGGTGACCTGGTTCTTCGACCTCGTGCTGGTCTATAACCCGGGCGCGGCCTTCAGTTTCCTGGCCGACCACGACGGCTGGCAGCGCTGGTTCTTCATCGTGCTGACGTCCACGGTGTCGATCTGGCTGATCATGCTGATGCGCAAGCACGTCGCGGAAGTGGTGTTGCCGCTCGGCCTGGCGCTGATACTGGGCGGCGCGATCGGCAACCTGATCGACCGCGTCGTGCTCGGCGCTGTGGTCGACTTCCTGTATTTTCATGCCGGGAGCCGAGGCTTCCCGGCCTTCAACGTGGCTGACTCGGCCATCACAGCGGGCGTGATGCTGATGCTGGCAGACCAGTTCGGTCTGTCGGACCGCTTCGCCCGCGCGGAGAAACAAGCATGAACGACACCGTCAAACCCGACAGCCTGGTCACGCTGCACTTCCGCGTCGCGCTGCCGGAAGGTGGTCAGGCGCTGATCAGCACCTTCGAATCGACGCCGGCCACGCTGCAGCTGGGAGGCGGCGAGCTGGCGCCGGCGCTCGAAGCGCGTCTTGCCGGGCTGGAAGTGGGCAGCCGCCATGTGTTCGAGCTGGAGCCGGGCGAGGTGTTTGGCGAGCACAAGGCCGATCTGGTCGAGCGCTTCGCGCGTCGCGACATCCCGGCCGACATCGAACTGGACGTGCATTCGGTGATCGAATTCACCGATAACGACGGCAACAAGTTTCCCGGGCTGGTGCGCGAACTGGACGAGCAGTCCGCGCTGATCGATTTCAACCACCCGTTGGCGGGCCGCGCCGTGCGTTTCGAGGTGGAGGTGATCGGTGTCTCCTGAGGGCGAGAACATGGACGTACTGCTGGCCAATCCGCGTGGCTTCTGCGCCGGCGTGGAGCGCGCCATCGCCATCGTCGAGCGCGCACTGGAACAGTACGGGGCGCCGATCTATGTGCGCCACGAAGTGGTGCACAACAAGTTCGTCGTCGACAGCCTGCGCGCCAAGGGCGCCATCTTCATCGACGATCTGACGCTGGTGCCGGAGGGCGCCACGCTCATCTTCAGCGCGCACGGCGTGCCGCAGGCCGTACGTCATGATGCGTCGTCGCGCGGCCTGCGCGTGTTCGACGCGACCTGTCCGCTGGTGACCAAGGTGCACGTCGAGGTCGCCAAGATGCGCGACGCCGGGCGCGAGATCATCATGATCGGCCACAAAGGCCATCCCGAGGTCGAGGGCACCATGGGTCAGGCCGAAGGCGGCATGTATCTGGTCGAAACCGTGGCCGACGTGCAGTCACTTCAGGTGGCCGACCCGGACAAGCTGGCCTACGTGACGCAGACCACGCTGTCAGTCGATGACGCGCAGATCATCGTCGACGCGCTGCGCGCGCGCTTCCCGGCCATCGTCGGTCCGAAGCGCGACGACATCTGCTACGCGACGCAGAACCGCCAGGATGCCGTCAAGTTCATGGCACCGCGCAGCGATCTGGTGCTGGTGGTGGGTTCGCCCAACAGTTCCAATTCCAACCGCCTGCGCGAAGTGGCAGAGCAGTTCGGCGTACCGGCGCACCTGATCGACAACGCCAGCCAGATCGATCCCGCGTGGCTGGCGGGGCGCAAGCGCATCGGCGTCACCGCCGGCGCGTCAGCGCCCGAAGTGCTGGTGGATGCGGTGATCGCCCGGCTGCGCGAACTGGGTGCGGCATCGGTCAGGACCCTGGACGGCACACCCGAGAACGTGAATTTTCCGCTGCCGAAGGAACTGGCTCAGCCGTGACCGGACTTTGCGCGACGGCATTCCGTTTCATATACTCGAAACCATGAAATCTCCGCTCAACCGCGAACAGACCATTGATCTGCTGCGCGCACACGACATCAACCTGACGCAGCCGCGCATCGACATCGCCTGTGTGCTGTTCTCGCGCATGGAGCACCTGTCGGCCGACCAGATACTGGCCATGGTCAACGAGACTTCGCCGTCGGCGTCGAAGGCGACCGTCTACAACACGCTCAAGGTGTTGCGCGAGGCCGGGCTGATCCGCGAGGTGATCGTCGATCCGACCAAGGTGTTCTTCGATCCGAACACCGAGCCGCACCACCATCTGTACGACGTGGTGACCGGTTGCCTGACTGACATCCCGAATCACACCTTGCGCATCGAAGGCATGCCGCAACTGCCGCCGGGCATGGTGGCCGACGGGGTGGACATCGTCGTGCGCGTGCGTCCGGGCGCTTGAGTGCGGCGAAATTACCGCTTTCTGCGCTACCTGAATTGATTTTGCGCCCTTCAGCGGCTATCATGCTCGCTCTTTATTGCCGCTGTAGCTCAGTCGGTAGAGCAGCGCATTCGTAATGCGAAGGTCACCAGTTCGATTCCGGTCAGCGGCACCAAAAAATCAAGCAGATAGGCCAACCCCTTGGGGTTGGCCTTTTTGTTGAGCTAGCGCTAACCCTCTGCGGAACGATTCGACGTGCAAATGTTGCGTTAATCGACGCAACTTTCGGGTAGGTGTCTGCAATGAGCTACCAAATTATCGAGATACCTCCGGATGCCCGTGAGGATACCGAACAGCTCGGCAGCAAGCCCAAGTTCTGGGTGTTGCTGGATGGCAAGAGGTGGCTATTTAAAGAGTCTCGTCCCGAGACAGGTGAAGATTGGGCTGAAAAAGTTGCCGCCGAAGTCGCTAGATCTGCTGGCATCCGGGCTGCAACTGTAGAGCTTGCTTCATACGCGGGGCGGCGAGGTTGTGTGTCGATGAATTTTGTCGACGTCAATGCGGGGCAGGCACTAGTTCATGGTAACGAAGTTCTTGCCACGCGCTTCACTGGCTACGACAAAGGTAAAGTCTTCGGGCAGTCTGACCACACTTTGGAGAACATCGAGGCTGCAATGCGCGGCGTGTTTCCCGCAGAACAAGCCGATGGAGTGCTTACTGAGCTAGCTGGCTACCTCGTGTTGGACGCTCTGATTAGTAACACTGATCGTCACCATGAGAACTGGGGGCTACTGCTTTACGTCCAGGGTGAGCCGCCAGAGCTTACATTGACTGTGGCTCCAAGTTTTGACCACGCCTCTTCCTTGGGGCGCGAGTTGCGTGATGACAAACGGGTTAGGCTTGTCGCGGAGAGGCGGGTAAGCTCATACATCAATAAGGGACGTGGCGGCATTTTTCGCGGCTCCGACGAGCCTCACGGTGAGAATCCTCTCCGCTTGGTGCAGTTGGCGGCCCGGGCATACCCATCGTTTTTTGAACCGGCGCTGCAGCGCGTGAGGGCATTGTCCCCCGAGATTATTTGTCAGATTATTGACTCGCTGCCCGATGAGCGAGCATCACCTGCTGCAAAACAGCTTGCGGCAGTGATGATCCTTACCGCGCAGGCTTCGTTAGCCGAGATTCTTAAATGAGCACCTTATTTGTTGCATGGCAGGCGCCGGATCCGACTCGGGCCTGGTTCCCTATTGGTCGCCTTGACGCGTCTACTGAGCGACGGGAATACATGTTTCGGTACACTCGTGGCGCCCTGCGTGCTGAGGTGGTCGCCGGTTTCAAACCGCTGATTGCCTTTCCTGATTTTCGGCGCAAGTATCAAGCCGATGATCTGTTTCCGCTTTTCAAAAATCGGATTCTGGAACCCAATCGCAAGGATTTCGGAGAGTATTTGCAGTGGCTCGACCTCGACCCCGCGCATGCCGATCCTATTGAAATTTTGGGGTTAACAGGAGGGGAGAGGCAGACAGACAGCTTAGAAGTGTTCCCAAAAGTTGGTAAGTCGGAAGATGGAACGATCCGGTGTCGGTTCTTCTTACATGGCTTGCGGCATGTGTCCGAAGCGGCACGTGCACGTGCTGAGCGACTTTTGGAGGGCGAATCGTTACAGATTGCGATTGAAGTGAATAACCCTGCGACCACATATGCGGTGCAACTCCAAACCACGGATTGTCATCTTATTGGCTGGGCACCTCGATATTTGGTAGACGACTTACGCGCGGCTCTGCTTGAGCGTTCTAACGTCAGCGCTAAGGTTCATCGCATTAATCTTATGGGAGCACCGTTTTCAAGGCGGGTGCTAGTCGATCTTTGCGGTGGAGTTCCAGATGGCTTTGAACCGATGACGTCGGATGAGTATCGCGTCGTGACCGAGTAAACCTTTGAAAGGTACGGGCTGTCAGCAGTTTCCCGTGCGTGCGGGATGAAAACTTCTCCGGCGCATTGTATTGCCATTTAGGCGTTGTCTCAGTCCGAGTGGATGGCCTGCAAGAAAAAGAGGGTTGCAGCCGTATGGCTACAACCCTCTTTTTACGTTTCATGAAGACTTACTTCTAGCCATTGACCTGCCGGCTGTCACCCACGACTTCCTCGCTTCGCGCCAACGGAACGCTGAGGCTGCGCAGTGCGGCCGTGACGTGATGCATCGGTGCGATCTCGTGACGGAACAGGTAGGCGAGCACCTTGCCGTTGCTCCAGGTGTCCGGCAGCGCGATGCGTACGGTGTGCGCTGCGCTGGCATCCAACGCCGTATGCACTAGCCAGGCGCCGATCTGTTCGCGCAGCAGGAAACGGGTCTTCAATGGGCTGGTGGCGAGCGACATGCCCGGTGCTTCGGACAGGCGGATGGCCAGGGCGCGTGCCAACGGGATCCAGTCGGATTCGACTTGCTGGCCGTGGCAGGCGGCGAGCGCGGCGTGCTCCCGCTTCAGGAACTCACACAACAGCGCTGCAAGTTCGCCAGCCGTCCAGTTGCGCAGGCCCGGTGCGGCCGGAGCGGACGTGCTGTCATGATGAGCGGCATTCGCCGAGAAGCGCGGCCAGCTCGCCCGCGTGCGGGCCGGGGACAGTTCTTCGCCAGCGCCTTGTTGGCGCGCGACGACGACCCCTTCGTTCAGACTTGCACCCATGGCATACCTTTTGAGTTGTTGATTCGATGGTAATGCTGCGATGTGTCATTCTTTGGAACTTAGGTCACCCGGACTAAGGGTTTACCCGGATACTGCTTTTCCTCCGATCACGGCTTCCTTGAACTCTGTCACACCACCCGCGCTCGGCACGATGCGCCGGAAACCGCCGTGTGGCTTGATGCAGACCAAGGGAATCCCGCATTCCGGAACTTGTCCGAACCTGCACCTCTGGTGTTATCGACACGGAAGTTAACAAATGAAGAACTCTTTTTCGCGCGCCATCCACCTTCGTGACTACGTCGCCCCCGCTTGGTGGGTGGACGAGGTGGAACTCGACGTGACCCTCGTCGACGACGGTACGGCCCTGGTTGCTGCTGTCATGATGTTGCGCCGCAACGAATCGGTGCCGCGCGCACCGCTTCAGCTCGACGGGGAGGCCCTCGAACTGCTGCAGCTGAGCGTCGATGGACGCGCGCTGCCCGCGCCGGCCTCCTTCGTGCGCGACGGCAAACTCGAACTGGCCGATCTTCCCGACCGTTGCCGTGTCGCCACGCAGGTTCGCATCAAACCGGACGAGAACACCACGCTGTCCGGCTTCTACCGCTCGAAGGACGGCTACTTCACGCAGTGCGAGGCGGAAGGCTTCCGTCGCATCACCTGGTTCCCGGATCGTCCGGACGTCATGTCACGCTACACGGTGACGCTGCACGCTGACAGGGCGCGCTTCCCGGACCTGCTGGCCAACGGCAACCTGGTCGCGAGCGGTGACGAGGAGGGCGGTCGCCACTGGGCGCGGTGGGTCGATCCCTTCCCCAAGCCCTGCTATCTGTTCGCCATGGTCGCCGCGAAACTCGACCGCCTCGACGACAGCTATACGACGGCATCCGGACGCAAGGTCGATCTCGCGATCTATGTCGAGCCGGGCAAGCTCGACCAGTGCGATTTCGCGATGCACGCGCTGAAGAAATCGATGCGCTGGGACGAACAGCGTTTCGGACTGGAACTTGATCTCGACCGCTACATGATCGTCGCCGTCGGCGACTTCAACATGGGGGCGATGGAGAACAAGGGCCTCAACATCTTCAATACCAAATACGTACTCGCGCGGCCGGACATCGCTACCGACGTCGATTACATGAACATCGACCGCGTGGTCGCGCATGAGTACTTCCACAACTGGACCGGCAACCGCGTCACCTGCCGCGACTGGTTCCAGCTGTCATTGAAGGAAGGACTGACCGTTTTCCGTGACCAGGAGTACGGGTCGGACGAATACTCGCGCCCGGTACAGCGCATCCAGGAAGTGCGCGGGCTGCGTGCGGCGCAGTTCCCGGAGGACGCCGGGCCGATGGCGCACCCGATACGGCCGGCCAGTTACGAGGAAATCAACAACTTCTACACCGCCACCGTCTATGAAAAGGGCGCCGAGGTGGTGCGCATGATCCATACGCTGCTCGGCGAGGACGGCTTCCGTCGGGGCATGGATCTGTATTTCGAGCGGCACGACGGACAGGCGGTGACCTGCGACGACTTCGTGTCGGCGATGCAGGACGCATCCGGCGTCGATCTGGCCCAGTTCCGTCGCTGGTACGAACAGGCCGGGACACCGCGGCTGAAGGCCGACGCCACCTTCGATGCCCCCAGCGGACGATGGACGCTGACGCTGACCCAGTCCAACCCGGAAACCGCCTACGAGAAACGTCTGGCCGAGGAAGGGCTGAAGTTTGCCCGCGGTCCGCTGCACATCCCGGTGGCGCTCGGCCTGCTGAGCGCGGATGGCCGCGAAATCCTGCCGACCACGGTGCTGTCGCTGACCGAAGCGACGCAGACCTTCGAGTTCGATCTGTCGTCGCACGCGCTCGCGTCGGCACCGCTGCCTTCGCTGCTGCGCAATTTCTCGGCACCGGTGGCGCTCGATTTCGATTACGGAGATGCCGGGCTGGCGACGCTGATGGCGCACGACAGTGACGAATTCAACCGCTGGGAGGCCGGTCAGCGGCTGGCAACGCGATTGATGCTGGCCGGTGTGGCGCAGGTGCAGGCAGGCAATGAGGCGGTCGTGCCCAACCTGTTCGTCGATGCCTTCGCTGCGGTGCTGGCACAGGCGGACGCCGATCCGGCCTTCGCCGCCGAAGCGCTCACGCTGCCGTCCGAAGCCTGGCTGGGCGACCAGATGGCGGTGATCGACCCGGACGCCATCCACCGCGTGCGCACGCTGTTCCGGCGCACGCTGGCTGAGCGGCTGCGGCCGCAGTTCGAGGCGTTGCTGGCGCGTCACGTCGTGACGGGCGCCTACGCACCGGAACCGGCGGCGATGGGCCGGCGCGCACTGCGCAACCTCGCGCTCGGCTATCTGATGACGCTGAACGACAGTGCGCTGCAGCTGAAAGCGCTGACCCAGTTCCGCGACGCCGACAACATGACCGACCAGTTCGCCGCGTTCTCACTGCTGGCGCACAGCGACACGCCGCTGCGCGAAGTGGCACTGAGCGAGTTCTACGCGCGCTGGAAGGACGAGGCGCTGGTGGTGGACAAGTGGCTGGCGGTGCAGGCCACCTCGCCGCTGCCGGATGCCCGCGCCCGCGTGCGCGAACTGATGGCGCACGAGGCCTTCGACCTGAAGAACCCGAACAAGGTGTATGCGCTGGTGCGCACCTTCTGCGCCGCCAATCCGCTGCACTTCCACGCCGCCGACGGCTCCGGCTACGCCTACGCCGCCGGCGTCATTCGCGAGCTGGATCCGGTGAATCCGCAGGTCGCGTCGCGCGTGGCGCGTGCTTTCGATCGCTGGCGCCGCTTCGACGACGGTCGTCAGGCCCACGCCCGCAAGGCGCTGGAGAGCATCCGCGACCTGCCGGGACTGTCGGCCGACGTGGCCGAAGTGGTGAGCCGGGCGCTGGCCTGACGCCGTGCAGCGGCCCGGCCGGGCCGCTGCCGCGGCGGATCAGAAGCGGTAGGTGGCCGAAGCGCGCACCGTGCGCAGCGTGCCGAGGAAGCAGTCGCCGCGTGACAGGCAGGTGGTGTAGTACTCGCGGTCGGCGATGTTGTCGACGTTGAGCGCATAGCGCCACTGGCCGGTCCGGTACGCGAGCAGCGCGTCCATCAGCGTGATGGATGGCGTGCGCAGACTGTCGGTGCCGTCCCAGCTGGCGCCGATGTAGCGCACGCCGCCGCCCACCTCGAACTGACCCGGCAGGTCGAAGGCGGTGAAGCGCTTCACCGCCCAGGCGCTCGCCATGTGTTCCGGAATGCTGGCAAGGCGCTTGCCGAGATCCGCCGCGTTGCTCTGCGTGATCTCGCTGTCGGTGTAGGTGTAGGTCGCGATCAGATCAACGCCGCCCGCCAGGCTGGCCTGCGCTTCCGCCTCGACGCCGCGTATCGTCGCCTCGCCGACTTGGATGCGGTTCAGCGCGTTGTTCGGGTCGGCTGTCAGGCGGTTCTTCTCCTTCAGCTCGTAGGCGGCCAGCGTCAGGAACAGGCGGCTGCCCGGCGGCTGGTACTTCACGCCGACTTCCCACTGTTCGCCTTCGAGCGGCTTGTAGGCCTCGTTGTAGAAGTTGAAACCGGCGCTCGGGTTGAACGACTCCGAATAGCTCACATAGGGCGCCCAGCCATTGTCGAACAGATGCAGCAGGCCGGCGCGCCAGGTGGTCGCGTGCGCGTCAATGCGGGCCGACGTGGCGTCGAGATCGTTGTTCTGACGCGCCCAGTCGCGGCGTGCGCCGATGGTGGCGATCCAGCGGCGGTCTATCTTCAGCTGCTCCTGCAGGTAGAAACCGCTCTGATAGAGCTGGGTGTCCGGCTGCCGCGCCAGCGCGGGCACTGTGTAGTTGCCGTAGACCGGCGCGTAGACGTCGATCGCAGGCGCGTTGCCGCGACCCATCACCGAGCTGGTGAGCACGCGCTGGAAGTCGAAGCCGAACAGCACCGTATGCTCGAACGGTCCGTGCGTGAAGTTCGCCTGCAGCTGCGTGTCGGCGGTGAGCGCCTCGACCTCGGGCTTGGACACGTAGATCGTGCGGTTCAGCGTCCGGCCGTCCGGATTCAGCACAGGGGCCGGGCCAAAGCGGCTGTAGATCGACTGATAGGTGACCTGGCTGTCGGAATGGCGCACGTTCTGACGCAGCGTCAGCGCCTCGTTGAAGCGGTGCTCGAAGCGGTAGCCGAAGGCCTGCTGCTCGCCGATGTAGCGGTCGAATCCAGGCTCGCTGATATTGGTGCGGAACGGAATGCGGCCGTTCGGCGCTGGCAGCACGGTGCCCTGGTGCGGGAAGAAGAACTGCGTCGTGTTCGTGTGGTCGCGCTGCAGATTGGCCCACACCGTCAGCTCGGTGTCGGTGCTCGGGCGCCAGGTCAGCGAGGGCATGAACACCATGCGGTCGTCCTGGGTGTGGTCGACCTGGGTTTCGGCGTCCTGGCCGACCGCCACCAGCCGGTAAAGCCACTTGCCTTCGCTGTCGAGCGGGCCGGTCGAATCGACGGCCAGGCGCTTCAGGCCGTTGTTGCCGACGACCGCCTGCACCTCGTGCTGGGCCTCCGCCAGCGGGCGCTTCGACACCAGGTTCACGGTGCCGCCGAAACTGCCCTGACCGTACATGATGGACGAGGGGCCGCGCAGCACCTCGACCCGCTCCAGCGTGTAGACGTCGGGGCGGATGTTGTTGTAGCTGCCGAACAGCATGCGCAGGCCGTCCTGGTACTGGGTGAAGCTGGCGCCGCGCAGTTGCGCCCAGTCGCCGCGGTTGTCCAGTCCGTAGGGCTCGGCGCGGGCGCCGGCGGTGTAGCGCAGCGCGTCCTGCACCGATACCACCGATTGCGCTTCCAGCCGGTCACGCGTGATGACCGAGATCGATTGTGCGGTTTCGACCAGCGGCGTGTCGGTCTTGGTGGCCGAGGCACTGCGCTTGGCAACGTAGCCGCGGACCGGGCCGTCGGCCTTTTCGGTGGCCCGCTCGTCCTCGACCTTGACGGCCGGCAGGGTGGGTACGTCGGCGGCGTCGGCGCCGTGCGTCCAGGCCAGCAGCGCGAGACTGACCGGCCCCAGGCGCATCGTTGCGCGGGGAACTCGTTTCATGGCTTCTCCGGAATCTTGAATCGAATGGCCGGCGACGGCGCGCCGGCGCGGTTTTCAAATGGCCTGGCGCATCGGCTGGGTTCCATCGGTGGGGGCGGCCCAGACGCTGTTCGGATCACCGTCCAGGGCACGTTTTCGTGTCAGCGCGGCGAGCCAGACATAGCCGGCGGCCATCAGCAGCGCACACAGATCGATGCCGAGCAGCACCCAGTCGCCAACCAGCGCGCTGCGCAGCAGGTGATCGCCGGTCAGCGCGCCGTGACTGAGCGGAATGGCGGCCGTGAGCAGCGCGGTCAGCCATAGCAACTCGACGGCGGCACGCGACGGCGGGCGCGCGAAGGACCACGCCAGCGCGGCGAAGAACACGCCGAAGCAGGCGCTCTTCTCGATCAGTTCGCGGTCGGCGCCCGGCATCGCGGCGGCGATCTGGGTGGCGACGAAAGCGGCGGACACCGCGGCGCAGCAGCCTACGCAGACACCGATGGTCGCCTGCGCCATGCGCACCAGATGCGTCGGTTGCGCCACCTGCTGGCGCTTGCGCCGTGCCTCTATCCACAGCAGATTGCCGCTGAAGAACAGGAAAGCGCCTGCCAGACCGAGCAGGCCGTACAGACCCTGCACGATGGCGCCGCCATAGCTGCCGAAGTGCAGCGCGTAGAGACCGGCGTAGGCGGCATGATTGGCATCGTTGCGGCCGCCGGTCTGAACGTTCAGCACGCGGGCGGTGGCGGCCTCGAGCGCAACGCCACCGGACACCGCGAGCACGCGCGGGCTCGTGCCACGCACCTCGACCTGCGCCGCGCGGTCGCCGTACTGGTAATAGCGCAGCCATTTCGGCTCGAACTCAGGGGCGGCTGCGCGTGCGGCCGTGACCAGCGCTGCAGGCGACTGCATCGGCGATGCCTCGCCCGCGGCATCGGCACCGGTGGACACCCGCGTCGCACGCCGGATCTCGAGCGGCAGTTCGCCGCCGAACACCGGCACGTTCATCAGCGCGATCAGCACCGCGGACAGGCACAGCAGCGCACCGCTGATCGCGAACACGATATGGAAAGGCAGGCTGCAGACGCCGATCGCGTTGTGCGCGTCCTGCCAGAAGCGCTTCAGGTTGCGACCCGGACGCAGTGCGAACAGGTCGCGCAACAGCAGCGGCAGGTGGATCAGCACACCCGACACCAGCGCCACGCCGTACATCATCGACACGATGCCCATCACATAGATGCCGGCGACCGGCAGCCCGAGCGAGAAATGCAGGCTGTTGATCAGGTCGGCCAGACCCGAATGCGGTGCTTCGTCTTCCAGTCCGGCGGCGACGCGCAGCGGCGCGTGCGTCCATTCGCCGTCCTTCTTCCAGTAGGCGACCGGCGACGGCGCGCTGGCGGAGGGCAGTTGCACGAAGAAGTCGGCGGCCGCCTGCGGATGCTTGCGCACCATGCCGTCGATCAGGGCGGGCAGTTCATCCGTCGTGACTGCCTGTGCGGTGTGGCGGTGCTCGGGGCTCTGCCAGTGGTGCAGGTCCTCGTGGAACACCGTGATGGCGCCGCAGTAAAACGCGACGAACAGCGCGAAGCCGGCGATCAGGCCGGTCCACGTGTGCAGGGCGGAGAAATGTCGAAGGGTGGATGACTTCACAGCGCGCCTCCGAGCCGTACGATGGTCAGCAGACCTGCAGCCGCGATGTTCAGGGACAGCATGCGCAGCCAGGCGCTGCGGGTGTCGGCGAACAGCACGGCGGCGCAGGCGATGGCGGTCCACAGCGGGAAGAACAGTTGCAGCGACGGCACCAGCACGTCCTGCCAACGGCCGGGCCAAGCCCAGGCGATCAGCCCGGTCAGTGCGGCGGCGAGCGGAATGCCGAGCAGCGCGCCGGCGGCAAAACGCCCCCACATCACGAGGGCTCCCGTGCGGACTGTCCGGACAGCAGCGCCCAGGGCAGGGTGGCGAGCATCAGCATCCAGGCGACCAGTCCGGCACAGGGGCCCGCGACCGGGCCGAGCGCCTCCGCCCATGTCCACAACGACAGTGCGCCGGGCACGATGCAGGCGGCAAGTCGCCAGGGCAGAGGAGGGCGGCGGTGCAGCAGCACTTGCCGCGGGCTGCAGATGTAACAGGCGACGGCACACAGCGCGCACGTCAACATGGCGATAAGAATCATGGTTGCGGACCGAAACCACTCAATTGCTCGGCCCGGAATTAGACACCATGTAACTGCGTATGTGAACAGGAATGATTCGTATTAATAACCATGACCGAAGAAGGGTGTTCGGCGCGGCAGTGTTGTCCGCGCGCGCTTCTTCGGTCAGTCGGTCGCGATCATCGCCTCGAAGGCCAGCGCAGCCGGGCTGAGCGGGCGGCGCGGCAGGCGCAGACGGTAGAGCTGGCGGGTCAGCTGCACGCCGGGCAGCGTCAGTGTGGCGACCTTGCCGAGCGCAATCTGGTCGGCCGAACTGACGCGCGGCACCATCGACACGCCGCCGCCGGCAGCGACGGTCTGGATGACCGCCTCGGTACTCCCGGCCTCTATCGTGCGCGCCGGCACGATGCCCAGCTTGTCCAGCCAGCGGTTCATCACCTCGCGGGTACCGGAGCCGTGCTCGCGCACCACCCAGGTGACGGCGCTCAGGTCGGCGGCGCTGACCGTGCCGGCCTTGGCCAGCGCGCTGTCGGGCGGGGCGACGATGAGCAGGGTTTCGTCGCGCCAGGGGCGTGATTCGATCCGCTCGTCCTCGACCGGGCCCTCGACCAGCGCGATGTCGACTTCGCAGGCGAGCAGCCGGTCGGCCACCGTCTGCGTGTTGGCGCTGGTCAGGCTCAGCGTGATGCCCGGATGCGCCTGGGCGAAGTCGGCGACATAGCCGGGCAGCCAGTAACCGGCCACCGTCATGCTGGCGCCGATGCGCAGGCGACCGCGCTCCAGGTTGGAATAGGCCTGCAGCGCTTCGAGCGCGGCGCGTTCCATCGCGAAGATGCCGCCGGCGTACTCGAACAGCACCTGACCGGCTTCGGTCAGCGACACGATGCGCGCGCCGCGCTCGATCAGCACCACGTCGAGCTGGTCTTCCAGTTCGCGCAGCGCCTTCGATACGGCGGGCTGGCTGATGCCGAGGTGCTCGGCGGCGCGCGAGAAGCTCGCGTGTTCGCCGACGGTGTGGAAGATGCGGAGCAGGTGCAGGTTCATCGCGGTGTTCAGGTGCGGGGAGGCCGCATTGTTTCACATCGGGCCAAATGAAAAGGCCCGCACGGGGCGGGCCTTGACGACGGGCAGGGCGGGGATCAGCCGGCCATCTGCACCGGAATGTGACCACGCTGGTTCACGATGTTGTTCTTGCCATCGACGTATACGAGCTTGGGCTCGTAGCGGGCCAGTTCCAGTTCGGTGTACTGGGCGTAGCAGGCGATGATGAGCAGGTCGCCAGCGGCGGCCTTGCGCGCTGCCGCGCCATTGACCGAAATGATGCCGGATCCGCGCTCGGCGCTGATCGCGTAGGTCGAGAAACGCTCGCCGTTGGTCACGTTGTAGATGTCGATCGCCTGGTACTCGCGGATGTCCGCGGCGTCGAGCAGATTCTGGTCGATCGCACAGGAGCCCTCGTAGTGCAGCTCGGAATGCGTCGTCGTGACCCGGTGAAGCTTGGACTGAAGCATGGTGCGTTGCATATGGGCGCTCCTTCGATATCGCGCTGTTCAGACAACACGCGCACGCAAGGGCGTGCACGACAGTGCGCTACTGGAACGCCACCGGCCTTGAGCGCATCGTGGCGACCTACACTTCCAGATTGTCGATCAGGCGCGTCGTCCCGAGCAGGGCGGCGGCCACGATCACCAGACTGGATTCGTGAGCGGCCGGCGATTGTAAGTCGGCTTGTCGTCGCACCGCAATATATTGTGGAGACCAGCCACGGGCCTGGAGAAACGCCATGGTGTCGGCCTCGATCCGCGCGTATTCACGGTTTCCGGCGCGCAATGCTTCGCGGGCGGCCACCAGGGCCTGATACAGCTGCACCGCCTGCGCCCGTTCTCTCTCCGACAGGTAGCCGTTGCGCGAGGAAAGCGCCAGACCGTCGTCGGCGCGCAGCGTTTCGCCGCCGAAAATGGTGATCGGCAGCGCCATCTGCTGCACCAGCTGGCGGATCACCATCAGCTGCTGGTAGTCCTTCTTGCCGAACAGGGCCACCTGCGGCTGCACGATGTTGAACAGCTTGGCCACCACGGTCGCCACACCGGTGAAGAAACCGGGGCGGAAGGCGCCTTCGAGGATGTCGGCCAGCACCGGGTCCGGCACTACGCGCATCGTCTGCGGCTGCGGGTAGAGCTCGCTTTCCGATGGTGCGAACACGTGGGCTACCCCGGCCTCCTGCATGCGGGCACAGTCGGCGTCCATCGTGCGCGGGTAGCGGTCGAAGTCCTCGTTCGGGCCGAACTGAAGCCGGTTTACGAACACGCTGGCCACCACCACGTCGGCGTGGTCGCGTCCCTGACGCATCAGCGAGGCGTGGCCCTCGTGCAGATTGCCCATGGTGGGCACGAAGGCGATGCGCGCGCCGCGTGCGCGCTCGGCATCGAGCGCGGCGCGCAGGCCGGCGATGGTCGGGTGGATCTGCATCGGGGAGACTCGCGTGATCAGTAGCAGTGTTCGGGGCCGGGGAAGCTGCGGTCCTTGACCGCGGCAACGTAACGGCTCAGCGCGTCAAGCACGTCGTCGGCGCCCGGCATGAAGTTGCGCACGAAGCGCGGTCGGCGGCCCGGGAACAGGCCGAGCACGTCGTGCAGCACCAGCACCTGGCCGCTGCAGTCGACGCCGGCACCGATGCCTATCGTGATCAGCTGCGTGCTCGCGGTCACGTCGGCGGCAAGGCGGGCCGGCACCATTTCGAGCACCATCATGGTTGCGCCGGCCTGCTCGAGTTCCTTCGCGTCCTGCAGCAGCCGGGCGGCGGCGGCGTCGGTCACGCCCTGGGCACGGTAGCCGCCGAGCTGATGCACCGATTGCGGCGTCAGGCCGAGGTGGGCGCACACCGGCACGCCGCGCTCGACCAGGAAGCGCACGGTGTCGGCCATGTGGGCGCCGCCTTCGAGTTTCACCATCTGTGCGCCGGCGGTCATCAGCTGCACCGACGAGCGCATCGCCTGTTCGCGCGTCTCCTGATAGCTGCCGAAGGGCAGGTCGGTGATCAGGAAGGCGCGACCGCCGACGTTGGCCAGACCGCGGGCGACGCAGCCGGTGTGATAGGCCATGTCGTTGAGCGTGACCGGCAGCGTGGTGTCGTGGCCCTGCAGCACGTTGCCGAGCGAGTCGCCGACCAGCAGTACCTCGGCGCCGGCGGCATCGCACACGGCGGCGAAGGTCGAGTCGTAGCAGGTGAGCATGGCGATCGGCTCGGCGTTCGCACGCATGCGCAGCAGGGTGTTCAGCGTGACCGGGCGGCGCGCCGGGTCGGTGTCGCGCATATAGGTCATGAGGCGTATCCGAAAAATTCGCGGAAGGAGCGCATCTGGCCGAGCCGCTCGACCAGCAGCGCAAAGTCGTCGTCGCTGTCGACCGGGTTCAGTTCCTCGGCGTTGACGATGAACAGCGGGCTGGCGTCGTACTGGTAGAAGAAGCGCGCATAGCGCTCGACTACGCGGGCCAGATAGCTCTCGCTGATGCGCCGTTCGGCGTCGAGGCCACGCCTGCGCACGCGCTCGGCCAGCGTGTCGGCGTCGGCCTGCAGGTAGATCACCAGATCCGGTGCCGGCGCCTGCAGCTTCAGCGAAGCGTAGATCTGCCGGTACAGCGCGTACTCGTCGTCGGTCAGGTTCATCGACGCGAACAGCGGGTCCTTGTCGATCAGGAAGTCGGCCACCAGGCGGCCGGAGAACAGGTCGTCCTGCATCACCTCGCGCAGCTGTTCCATGCGCTGGAACAGGAAGAACAGCTGGGTCTGCAGCGCGTAGCGCTCCATGTTCTGGTAGAAGCGGCCGAGGAAGGGATTCTCTTCCGGCTTCTCGAACAGCGTCGGCGCCTGCAGGTGGTCGGCCAGCCGGCGGGCCAGCGAGGTCTTGCCCACGCCTATGGGCCCTTCGACGACGATGTAGCGTGCCTTGTCCAGCATCGATGGGAATTCCGGTCGAGGAAGCGGATCCGGGGATCAGCGGAAGATGAAATACACCGCGCCCAGCATACACAGCGCGGCCCACAGATAGTCAAGCTTGAGCGGTTCGTTCATGTAGAACACGGCGAAAGGCACGAACACGCTCAGCGTGATCACCTCCTGCATGATCTTGAGCTGACCGAGTGACAGCTGCGTGTGGCCGATGCGGTTGGCCGGCACCTGCAGCAGGTATTCGAACAGCGCAATGCCCCACGAGAACAGGGCGGCGTACCACCACGGACGGTGGTTCAGGTCGCGCAGGTGCGCGTACCACGCGAAGGTCATGAATACGTTGGACGCGACAAGCAGGCCGGCCGCCTGTGTCCATGCAGGCAACTGCGGCAGCATCACTCGGCCGCGGCCGCACCGGCCGTCGGTTTGCGCCGCGGGCGGCGGCGCTTCTTCGGCGCCTCTTCCGGGCGCAGCATCGATTCGCGGGTCGGGCCGTCGGCGGCGGCGAAGTCGGTCCACCAGTCGGCCAGCTCCTGTTCAACCTCTCCGCTTCCCGCCCGCAGCAGCAGGAAGTCGTAGGCGGCGCGGAAGCGCGGCAGTTCGAGCAGGCGGTAGGGGCGCTTGCCGGCGCGTTGTTCGAAGCGCGGCTGCAGCAGCCAGATGTCCTTGATGTCGGTGGCGATGCGCCGCGTGATGGCGAGCTTCTCCGCCTGCTGGTCGAGCACTGCGCTCATCGCCTCGAACATCGCCGGGATCGACGGTTCGCCTGCCTGCTTGCGCTTCTCCCAGTCGGCCAGCACTTCGTGCCACAGCAGCGTGGCGAACAGGAAGCCGGGCGAGATCGATTTGCCCTCGCGCACGCGCTCGTCGGTGCGCTCCAGCGACAGCATGACGAAGCGTTCGCCCATCGGCTGTTCGAGAATGACGTCGAGTAGCGGCAGCAGGCCGTGGTGCAGGCCGTCCTCGCGCAGCTGGCGCACGCAGCGCACCGCGTGGCCGCTGGTCAGCAGCTTCAGCATTTCGTCGAACAGGCGGGCCGGCGGCACGTTTTCGAGCAGGCTGGCCATCGACCGTATCGGCTCGCGCGCGTCGGGATCGATCACCAGACCGAGCTTGGCAGCCAGCCGCACCGCGCGCAGCATGCGCACCGGGTCTTCGCGGTAGCGGCGCGGCGCATCACCGATCATGCGCAAGGTCTTCTGCTTCAGGTCGGCCACGCCGTGGTGGAAGTCGACGACGGTTTCGGTCGCCGGGTCGTAGTACAGCGCATTGACCGTGAAATCGCGGCGCGCGGCATCCTCTTCCATCGTGCCGAACACATTGTCGTGCAGGATGCGGCCGTGCTCGTCGGTCACCGCCTCGGAGTCGCCGCGGAAGGTGGTGACCTCGATCACGTCGCGGCCGAACATGACATGCACGATCTTGAAGCGGCGGCCGATCATGCGTGCGCGGCGGAACACCGCGGTCACCTGTTCCGGCGTGGCACTGGTTGCGACGTCGAAATCCTTGGGTTCGATTCCGGCGATCAGGTCGCGTACCGCGCCACCGACCACATAGGCCTGGTAGCCCTCTGCCTGCAGCGAATCGCACACCTTGCGCGCCGCCGGCAGCAGCTGTTCGCGTGCGATGCCGTGCTGTGCGCGCGGAATATGAACAGGGCCGCTGCTCGCGGCCTGCGTACGGGCGTTGTCTTCGGGGCGACGGAATATCCGGCGCAGCAACTTTCGGATCATCAGTAAGGGGACTTTCTGGCGTAACTCGGACCAGGGCGCGGCAGCGCCGGACGCGACATGTTAACGCATGCAGCGTGCGCCGGCCGCCTGTGTTGCACGGCGGGGCGCTCGCGGGCTACCATCCGCGCCCATGTCGCCCGCCCGCCCCCGTTTCCGCCTCGCCCTGATGCTCGCGCTGTTCGCAGTGTGCGCGCAGGCGCTGCTGCCTACGCTGATGCGCTGGCAGCAGTCGGCCGATCCGACCGGCATCGCGCAGATCTGTACCGCTTTCGGCATCGGATCGGCATCGGCCGCGGAACAGGGTGACGACGAAGGCGGCAAAGCCGGTCATTGCCCCTGGTGCGTTGCGCAATCGCTGCCGGTGCTGCCGACGCAAGCGGCGCATGCGGTGTTCGCGCTGCATGCCGAGCGGCAGGCGCCGCCGCCGACGCTCTCGGCCGCCGTCACCGCCGCCACGCTGCTGGCGCCTTCCCCACGCGCGCCGCCAGCGCTCGCCTGATTCCCTCGCCTTCGTCCGCGTGACAGCCTGATCGCCGTCGCGCGTTCCGTGTCGCTGTCCTGCGCCTGCGCGCGGCGCGACGCACTCCATCCGAAAGTACCGTCATGTTCCTGTCGTTCCACGCGACCGCGCCTGCGCGCACGCGTCTCAAGCGTATTCCTCTCGCCCTGGCCGCGCTGGCGGCCGCACCGGCTGTTTTCGCCGACGGCACGCTGCAGTTGCCCGCCGTACGCGTCGAGGCGCGGCGCACCGACGCCGCCACCTTGCCCAGCATCGACGAGGCGCGTGCGGCGCTCGCCCTGACGCCGGGCGGCGCAGCGGTGATCGACGCCGCCAGCTTTCGCGACGCCCGTGTATCGACACTGCAGGACGCGCTGGGTTACAGCGCCGGCGTATTCGTGCAGCCGCGCTTCGGCTCGGAGGAGTCGCGCCTGTCGATCCGCGGCTCCGGATTGCAGCGCACCTTCCACCTGCGCGGCATCAAGTTGATGCAGGACGGCGTGCCGATCAATCTGGCCGACGGTGGGGGCGATTTCCAGGTGCTGGAGCCGCTGGCCACGCGCTACATCGAAGTGTGGCGCGGCGCCAATGCGCTGCAATACGGATCGAGCACGCTGGGCGGGGCGATCAACTATGTATCGCCGACCGGCCACGACGCGCCGGCACTGACGGTGCGCGCCGAGACCGGCGCCTTCGGCTATCTGCGCAGCCAGCTGGCCGGCGGTTTCGCGGCCGGCCGCGTCGATGGCTACTTCAGTGCGACCAGCTTTGCCCAGGATGGCTTCCGCGACCATGCGCGGCAGGACACGCAGCGCGTGGTCGGCAATATCGGCATGCTGCTCGCGCCGTCGCTGGAAACACGCTTCTTCGTGCAGGCCGCGCAGAGCGATTCGGAACTGCCGGGCAACCTGACGCGCGCCCAGCTGCGCGACAACCCGCGCCAGGCGGCCGCCGGCAACATCACCGGCAACCAGAAGCGCGACATCGATCTGTGGCGCGTGTCCAATCGCACCGTCTGGCAGGCGGCCGACGGTCTGCGCTTCGAGCTGTCCGCCTACTACGCCGACAAGGACCTGTTCCACCCGATCTTCCAGGTGCTCGACCAGCGCAGCAAGGACTTCGGCGCCGAACTGCGCATGGTGTCGGACGGTACGCTGGCGGGCCGGCCGAACCGGCTGGTTGCCGGCCTGGCGAGTTCGCGCGGCGACACCGACGACGACCGCTGGGTGAACATCGGCGGCACGCGCGGCGCGCGCACCAACAAGTTCGATACGTCGGCCCGCAACCTCGAAGCCTATGTCGAGGACCAGTTCACCTTCGTGCCGGGCTGGACGGCGGTGGTCGGTACGCAGTACACGAACGCGCGCCGGCGCAGCCGCGACCTGTGCTTTACCGGCGGTCCGCTGGTCTGCGGTGGTGCCGACGAGAGCTTCAGCGGTTCCTACGAGGGCTGGAGCCCGAAGTTCGGCCTTCGCCACGATCTGTCGCCGGCGGTGCAACTGTTCGGCAACGTGTCGCGCAGCTTCGAGCCGCCGTCCTTCGGCGAACTGACCGGTGGCGCCGCGGTGATCGATTCGCTGCGCGCGCAGCGTGCGACCACGTGGGAAGTGGGTGGCCGCGGCAGCTTCGGCTGGGGTGCCGTCGATCTCGCGCTCTACCGTGCCAAGGTGACCGACGAACTGCTGGCCTATTCCTTGAATCTCGGCGGTACGCCGGTCAACACCACGCTGAACGTGCCGCGCACGCTGCACCGTGGTGTCGAGTTCGCCGCCAACGGCCAGTTCGGCGGCGGTTTCGAGTGGCGTCAGGCGCTGCTCTACAACGACTTCCGTTTCGACGATGACGCGCTGTTCGGTGACAACCGCCTGCCCGGCGTGCCGCGCACGCTGTTCCGCGGCGAACTGGGCTACCGCTTCGCCGGTGCGCCGGGCGGTCCGCTGAAGGTGGCGGTGAATGCCGAGTGGTCGCCGCAGCGCTATGCGGTGGACATGGCGAATACCGAATTCGCCGACGACTACGCCATCTTCGGCCTGCGGCTGCAGCAGCAGCTCGGCCGTCAGCTGTCCTGGTTCATCGAGGGACGCAATCTCGGTGACCGCCGTTATGCCGCCACCACCAGTGTGGTGCGCGATTTCAGTGCGCTGGCCGCCGGTGCGCGCAACGTCTACCTGCCGGGTGACGGCCGCGCCGTCTATGCCGGCATCGAATGGAGGATGTAAGGATGAAGATCAGGATCTGCGCACTGGCGCTGCTTGCCGCCCCCGTCGTCGCCAATGCGCACGTCGTGCTCGAACAGCAGGTGGCGACCGCCGGCAGCTACTACAAGGGCGTGTTCCGTGTCGGCCACGGCTGCGAAGGCTCGGCCACCACCGAAGTGACGGTGACGCTGCCCGAGCCGATGGCCAGCGTGAAGCCGATGGTGAAGCCGGGCTGGACGGTCAGCACGCGCAGCGAGAAGCTGGCGCAGCCGCTGATGAACCACGGCAAGCCGGTCACTGACGCCGTGGTCGAGGTGAGCTGGCGTGGTGGCCCGCTGGCCGACGCCCACTACGACGAGTTCGTGTTGATGATGAAGTTGCCCGACGCGGCGGGACGCCGCTGGTTCAAGGTGAAGCAGCTGTGCGAGCAGGGCGTGAACGACTGGTCGCAGATTCCCGCCGAGGGGCAGACCACGCGTGACCTGAAGATGCCGGCCGCGGTGCTCGACATCCAGCCTGCTGCGGGTCACGCACACCACTGAGGGCGCGCGGCCGCGCCCGGCCCGGTCAGGCCTTGACCGGGCGCTTCATCAGCTTGCGCTGCAGCGTCCGGCGGTGCATCTTCAGCGCGCGCGCGGTGGCGGAAATGTTGCCGTCGTGCTCCTTCAGCACACGCTGGATGTGCTCCCATTCGAGGCGTCCGACCGACAGCGGCTCGGCGTCGAGCATGTCGTCGGCAGGTGAGCTCACCACGCAATCGAAGGCCGACAGGATGGCGTCGACCTCTACCGGCTTGGCCAGATACTGAAAGGCGCCCAGCTTGATCGCATCGACCGCGGTGGCGATGCTCGCGTAACCGGTCAGCACGACGATGCGCAGTTCGGGCAGTGCGTCGAGCAGCGGCCGGACGAGGGACAGGCCGGACGTGCCATTCAGGTTCAGGTCGAGCACGACGCGGGCGGGTTTCTGCCGCGCTGCCACGGCAAGCGCAGTGGCGGGGTCGGTGCACCCATGGGCGTCCAGCCCGCGCCGGCGCAGTGCATTCACCAGCACCGCGTTGAAGGTTTCGTCATCGTCGATGACCAGTATCGATTCAGACATGAAGTCCTATGCGTGCGAGAGGCAGCCGGATGGTCGCTCGTGCGCCACCGGTCCAGGGATTGTCCAGTTCGAGTCTGCCACCCATGCGTTCCAGGCTGGCGGTGGCCAGCAGCAGGCCGATGCCGCTGCCCTGGGCGTCGTCACCGAAGGTCTGGCGTCCGGCCTTGCGCAGCACGTCCTCTGAAAAGCCCGGTCCGCTGTCGCGTAACTCGATGCGCACTTCCTCGGCATTCCAGTCGAGTGCCAGGTCGACCGGCGCACCGGCACGCAACGCGTTGTCGAGCAGGCTGACCACAGCCTGGCCCAGCGTCGGCTCGATCACGATGACCGGCGGTTCGCCGCTACCGAGCAGCGTGAAGGTGGAGTCGCAGTCACCGCGCAGGCTGCGCCATGCGGCGTGCAGACCTTCCAGCCAGGCGTCGCAGCGCATCGACTCTGCGCCTTCGCTGCGCTGGTCGCCGGCCTGCTCGGTCAGGCGCGTGATGATGCGCTTGCAGTAGGCGATCTGTTCGCGCATCAGTTTCAGGTCCGCCGCCGCGGTCGTATCCGCCGGCGCCTCGCGCTCCATCTCGCCGACCAGCACGGCCAGCGTGGCCAGCGGTGAACCGAGCTCGTGTGCAGCCCCCGCCGCCAGCGCGCCGAGTGCCAGCACGCGTTCGTCGCGATAGGTCTGTTCGCGAGCGCGCGCCAGTTCGGCGTCGCGCCGGCGCAGTGCGTCGGTCGTGCGCATCACGAACCAGGCCAGCATGGCGGCCGACACGACGAAGGTGAGCCACATGCCGGACAGGTGCAGCGCGGTCGCGCGCCGGGCATCGCCCAGTTCGAGCGGAATGAACCGCACCATCAGTACCGAGTAGAGCAGGATGGCCAGTGCGGCGATCGCCAGCACCGCGCCGCGCGACAGCAGCAGCGCCGACAGCACCACCGGAAGCAGCAGCATGAACACCAGCGGATTGGTGGCGCCGCCGCTGAAATAGAGCAGCGACGCGAAGGCGAGCAGATCTACGCAGAGCTGCAGCAGACAGGCGGTGGCATCCGGCGTGCCGGCGCTCCGGTTCAGCTGCCAGTGCATGAGGCCGTTCCACAGGCCGACCGCGGCGAGAATGGCCAGCATCGGCTCCTGCGGCAGCGGCAGGTCGAGCAGTCCGGGGGCGATGACCAGCATCGACAGCAGTGCGCCCAGCGCCCACCAGCGCGCTCTGATCAGCCCCGGAAGCAGTCGGTCGTGCGGCCGCGCTGGCGATTGTGCGGGCAGCGGTGCGGATGGCAAGGCAGTGCTGTGAGGGGGCATGCGTTCAGTCTATGGATTCGCTGCGGGCGCTTCAATCGATGCACATGCCCGCGCTGACGGCGCCTGATGCACACTCACCGTTTTCGACACGCCTTGCTCCTGGATCGCGCACCGCATGAAGCCCGCCCTGATTCGACAGTCGTTGCCGCATGTGCTGATCGTGGCGCTGCTGATCGGCATCGTGATCGTCGGCAGCCGGCGCAACTTCATGGAGGACGCCGTGCCGCGCGTGCTCGCGTCGCCGCCCTGCCGGCTGGACCACGGCCCCTGCCGCGTGGCGCTCGACCGCGGAGGGTGGCTGGAGCTGACGGTGACGCCGCGTCCGGTCCCGGCCGGTACGCCCTTCGTCGCGTCGCTGGCACTGAACGATGTGGATGTCCGCCAGGTCGAGCTCGAGTTCGAGGGCACGGACATGAATATGGGGCTGTTCAGGCAGGTACTGGCGCAACGGCTGACCGGTGGCTTCGAGGCGAGCGTCACCCTGCCCATCTGCGCCACCGGCGCGATGCGCTGGCGTACCCGCCTGGTGGTGCATACAGCGGGCGAGACGCTGATCGCGCCTTTCGACCTCACCACCGGCGAGCCGTCGCGCGCCGGTGGTTGACGGGGCGTCTGGTCAGCATCCGCTGCGACGGCGGACGGCGAGGCCGAGCAGCCCGAGACCGGACAGCAGCAGCGCATAGGTTTCGGGTTCGGGTACGGCGGCGACCGCCAGCGTGGCCGTCATGCCGTAGGTCGGGCGCATCGCATCCAGTTGCGACACGTAGTTCACGCCGCCGACGAAGATGCTGTAGTCGCCGGCACCCAGTTCGAAACTACCGGTCACGAAGCCATCGAGATCGCTGTCGGCTGCATAGCCGCGGAAGGTAAACACCGACAGCGGGTCGCCGGCGTCATTGCCGATCTTCCAGTCGTTCAATGCGCGGAATGCGCCTTCCTTCGGGGCGCCATCGAGCGACGACAGATAGGCCACGGTGGCCGCCGCACCGTCGTGGTCCGCGCCGAACGGCGCCAGGTGGGCCAGTCCCTGGTAGATCGAGAAGCCGGGCAGCAGTCCGCCCACCGAGGTGGCGGTCGCGCCCGCGTTCGCGGCAACGCTGAAGGTGACGGTAGTGGTCGTGGTCAGCGAGAAGCGGAAGGCGCGCAGCCGGTGCGAGTCGCCGAAGTCGGCGTCGAGGCCGTCGGCCCAGCCGTAATTGCCGGACACGCTCTGATTGGCGATGGTGACGCTGCCTCCGGCGGCATCGAAGCTGCCGAAATCGCGGCCTCCGTAGCCGATATGCGCCTCGGCGGCGAGTGGCAGTGCGAGGGTGAACGCGACGGCGAACGTCAGGGATTGCGGGCGGACCATGTCATGTCTCCTTTTTGTCATGAGCGCGGATGCGACTCGGTGGCGCGCATTAGAGCGAACTCGACACGCCGGCGGAATGCGGCAAATCGTCGCGCCGGCGTCCGCTGCGACTAGAAACTCAGGTTGAGCGCGACATTCAGCGATCGCGCCCGGCCGGGAACCGACATGCCCCAGGGGATGCCAGCAGTGGTCATCGAATTGCCCTGGCCGAGATAGGCGCCGCCCAGCGGCAGCAGGTAGAACTTGTTCAGCGCGTTCTCCAGCGCGAGGTCGAGGCGGCCGTTCTTCCACGCGAAGCTGCTGCGCAGGTTGAGCAGCGTATAGCCCGGGGTCTGCACCTCGTTTCTGACCCGCGACACCTCATCCTTGGCTGAAACCGAGTGCACTTCGAGGGTGTTCGTCCACCGCTGCGAGCGGTGCTCCAGCGCGATCTTCGCGTTCAGCGGCATGATGTGATAGAGCTTGTCGCCGGTGCTCAGGTTACGGCCGTCGACGTAGCTCGCCATGCCGTTCAGGTAGAGCTTGCCGATGTCTGCATGCTGTGCGATCAGTGTCGAACCGGACAGGTCGACGCCCTGCAGCATCGCCCGCTGATTCACGTACTGCAGGATGACGTAGCGATCATCAGCATTGCTGTTCAGCGCGTTGCACTGGGCGCTGAGCGCGCGTGGGCAGCGCTGCGCGTCGATGTAGTCGTCGACATAGGTGGCGTGGCCGGACAGCTTGAAGTCCCAACGCTCCTTGCCTTCGTCGTGCCAGTGCGCGCTCGCACTCGCGGTGTAGGCCACTTCGGGCTTCAGGTGAGGGTTGCCGAGGTAGGCGTTGCCGTCGCCGACGAAGTTGTTCATCAGGGCGGCCATCGGAAAGGTCGACCACGGGTAGCGTTCGTACAGGCTGGGCGAGCGCGTCTTGCGCGCGATGCCGGCCTCGTAGCTCTGCCGGGCATCGGGCGTGTAGCGGACCAACGCTGTCAGGTCGAGGTGCGTGTCGTTCCGGCTGCGGTCGCGCTGGTTGAAGCGGGCGGCGTCGGCTGCATAGAAGTTGCTGTAGCCCTGCACCCTGTCCGCGTCCGAGTGCACCAGACCGCCGCGGATGCCGAACAGGGTGAGCCAGGCCGCGTTCCATCCGGTTTCCAGTTCGGTGAATACACCGATACGATCGCGCTTGCCGTTGCGGATGTTCTGGAAATCGTCGCAGCACATGGCGCCCGGCGCGAGGCCGATCGGTGGCCACCAGTCGTCGAGCCGGTACTGCTGGAAGTCGGTACCGATGCGCAGCAGATGTTCCGGGCTCAACGGAATGCTCGCCTTCAGCAGGCCGCCCAGCGTGCTCGCGTCCGACTTCATCGGCATGAACATGCCGAAGAAGCGGTCCTGGTTCAGATCCATGTGGTGCGCCACGGTCTGCCGGAACAGGCGCGCTTCGAGTTCGCCCCAGGCGTGCTGTCCGAGGTAGCGCAGGTTGATGGTCCGGTTCACGTTCGACGGTGTGTTCTCCGCAATGACGTAATTGCCCGGATTGGCGGGATCCGGCCGGCTGAAGATCATGTCCATGCGCTGATTCGGAAAGCCCTGGTAGTCGAGCTTCTGTTCGCTGTAGGTCAGGTGAAGGACGCTGTTCGACGACCACGCGAGGCCCAGACCGACCTCCCTGTTCTTCGATCCGGCATAGCCGCTCGATGCGACCTCGCGCTCCGCGACCGGGCGCTGACCGAGCTGCTTCCAGAAGCCTTCCTTCTTGAAATCACCCGCCGTCCGGTAGTTGTCGGACTCGCTGGCGGATTCGCTGTAGCGCACGCTCAGCTGTGTGCTGGCAATCGACAGGTCCACGCTGTGGCCGCGGGCGTTGCCGTTGCTGCGGAAGAAGGTGCCGACCTTCGCTTCGGTCAGCGTTTCGTTGTCGGACGCGGCGAACTTCGGGCGCGCGGATCTGATCTGTATCGCGCCGCCGATGCTGTCGCCTCCTTCGCTGACCGGCGTGATGCCGGCGTAGACAGCGACTGTCTCGACCTTGCTCGGGTCGATCAGCGAAAGCGCCGGATTCATGTGGTTGGGGCAGGCGGACATCAGGTCCATGCCATCGACGGTGATCTTCAGACGTTCGTCGGCCAGGCCGCGAATCGACGGCAGACTGGAAATGCCGCCTGCGCCGTAGGTCGACACGCCTGGAATGCCCTCGAGCAGCCGCGCCGTGTCGCTGCTGCTCGAGCGCAGCGCATCAAGCGCGGAAGAGGGCAGCGTCGTCACACCGACCGGACTTTCGTCGCGCGCACCCTCGACCCGGATGGGGGCAAGCGGAGTCGGCGCCGGCATGGGTCCGGACTGAGCGGAGACACTGATCGGAAGCAGGGCCGGGCAGGAACCCAACAGCAGGATTGCGAGGCGCGACCGCGGTCGCGAACAGGAAGAGTTCATGTGCTGAGAAATGGCAGAAAGGCGGCGAGGTGGGCGCCTCGCCGCCTTCCGGGGGCCGGATCGTCGGTCGACGACGTCGTCAGATCGCCCGGCGACGACGCGCGATCGCGCCGATCGCGGTCAGGCCGGCCAGCATCAGGCCCCAGGTTTCGGGTTCCGGCACTGCTGCGGTGATGGTTTGCGAAAGCGGGTATCCACTCATCGTGCCTTCGGCGCCGTATCCGGCCACGCTGGTGCCGGTCATGCACACGGCACCCATCATGCCGCCGGCGGCGCAGTCGGCGTAGGCCAGCTTGTTGATCTGGGCCTGAGTCAGTGCGGCGAGCGGATCGTCGGGAATGAAGATGAGTGCGTAGGCGTTGCCCGGATTGTTTCCGGCCGACGGAAAGCCGTAGTAGACACCGCCCGCAGCGACGCCCGAGGCGGGCGACCAGCCATTGCCGCCGGCGCCGGTCCAGAAGGTGTTGGTGCTGGCGTTCCTGAACGCGGCGGCGAAGGTGCCGCCGAGCGCTGCGTCATACCACGACACCAGCTGATGATCGAGCGACAGCCAGGTCATTCCGCCACCCATCATGCCGGTCATCGATTCGCTCAACTGGCCTTGCAGGTTCGTGACCGTACGCGTCGCGGCGTCGTAGTCGAAGCTGCCGGTGAAAATGGTGTTGTTCGGCTGCGTGTCGGGTTCGTACCACGTGGTGACCACGTCGTAGCTGGTTGCCGCGTGGGCGACGGTCATGCCGGCCGACAGCGCGAGCGCGACGCCGAAATTCAGAAAGCGGTTCATGCATCTCGTCCTCGTAGATGCCTGCAGTCGAGGCGAATGCAGGCGGATTTCAGGCGACGAGGGTTGCTCAGGCATCGCGACGCGGACCTTGTGAGGCCACGTGCGTCGCCTCAGCTACGCAACGTCCGGGACGGGATTGTGCTGCATCGAAACCGTGGAATTTCAGGGTGCGACACTATGCCGCAGCGCGCCCGTCGAAACGGAACGCCGATGACTTCGGCATGAAATGAGGGGTGCGGAGATGCTCGACGGGCCGAGTACGAAACTCACCGCAGCGACCATCGTCAATCTTTTGGGGAGGGCGCGAAGAGCGCTCAGCGCAGGCCTTCGAGCAGTTCGGCGACGCGTTCGAATTCGCTCGACTTGTCGAGGAAGTGATGGGCGCCCAGCGCCAGACTGCGCGCGCGCATGGCCGCGGTGTTGCTGTTGGTCAGCACGATGGCGAGCAGGTCGGGATGATTCAGCTTCAGGTGCTGCAGCACGCCGAATCCGCTGCCCTCGCGCAACTGCAGGTCCACCACCACCGCGTCGAAGCGACCGACACGCAAGGCGGTCAGCGCGTCGGCTTCGGTATCGACCTCGCCACAGACGACGACGCCCTCACTGTCCTCAAGCAGCGTCACCAGGTGCTTGCGGATCAGCAGCGAGTCCTCGACCAGCAGCACGCGCAGTGGGCGCGGGCGGGCGAGCGGAGGAGTGGCGGACGACGGATGCGGTTGCACGGCTCTGTGCGCTTCGTAGTCGGTGGAGCGATAGGGATTGGAGTGCGTACCAAGTATCTCACCGCCTTGCGGCGCCGGATGTAGGTGCGAGCCGACAGACGTACTCATTCGATCAAACCATTCTTCAGCGCGTAGTAGGTCAGTTCCGCATTGCTCTTCAGGTTCAGCTTGGTGAGCAGACGGCTGCGGTAGGTGCTGACGCTCTTCACGCTGATGAACAGTTCGTCGGCAATTTCGGTGACCGACTTGCCGGTCGCCAGCTTGTGCAGCACCTGGAACTCGCGTTCCGACAGCTGCTGGTGCGCCGGGGCGTCGGCGTCGCCGCTCAGGCGCTGCGTCAGCAGGTCGGCAACGGTGTCGCTCACGTAGCGACGGCCACGCAGCACGGTGCGGATGGCGGTCAGGATGTCGTCCACGTCGGCATCCTTGCGGATGTAGCCGTTGGCACCGGCGCGCAGCATGTTCAGCGCGTACTGTTCTTCGGCGTAGGCACTGATGATGAGCACCGGCAGATCGGCGCGGTGCGTACGCAGCAGGCGCAGCGTGTCCATGCCGTCGCGGTCGGGCATCGAAATGTCGAGCAGCAGCACGTCGAAGTCCTGCTGACGCAACAGGGTGAGCGTTTCGGCACTGGTCGACGCTTCGGCGCCGACTTCGAGGTCGGCTTCGGCATTGATCAGCTGGCGCAGGCCGTTGCGCACGATCTGGTGGTCGTCGGCGAGAAGTACGCGTTTCTTTTGCATGATGGCGTGGTCGTCGTGGAAGGCTTTGCGGATTATCCGCCTCAGCGCTTGAACAGTCCCACCACGAAGGAGGCGATTGTCAGCGCGAGGAATACGAAGAACAGGATCTTGGCGATGCCGGCCGCGCTTGCGGCGAGGCCGCCGAAGCCGAACAATGCCGCGATCAGCGCAACGATGAAGAAGATAAGGGCATAGTGAAGCATGACAGCCTCCTTGATGAACACGAACAGGGCCGACACGGGCGGCGTTGCCAGCGTGCGTGATCGAATCCTAGGCGGGGCGGCCGATACGGGCTGTCGTCCGCGCCATGGCGGGGGCGTCGGACATGTCTGACGCGGAACGCCCGGTGAAGGCGGCAGCGCGGCATCGCGCCATCGTCGAAGGGTTGTCGCGCGCGGCGCGCAAGGCCGGTTCCGCGACCGACGGTGCGGAACGTCTGACCGACAGCCTGCTGATGCGGCTGGCGCGCTTCCGCTGGGGGGCGCTGCTGGTGGTGCTGATCGGCGTGGCTTTCGCCGCGGTGTCCGAAATCACCTTCCAGGGCATGCAGCGCGAACGCGAGGAAATCGATGCTTCGCGCCTGTCGCTGGCGGCGCTGAACAATCTGGTCTACGACAATGCGCAGGGGGTGGCCACCGAGGCACGCTACACCGAGGAGCCGTCGCCCGATCATCTGGCGCAGCATCTGGCTACGGTGCAGCGGCTCGCCGAGGCGGGCACCCACGTGCTCGGCTGGGCTGCTCGCCGGGGCATAGACGAAGAGCGCATCGCCGTCGTCAAGCGCCTGACCGCAGCGGAAGCCGAGGAGCTGAAGCGGCTGCGGGCGCTGCCGCCGGAGGCGAGCCCGGTCGAGGTGATGGATGCCTTCCTGCCGCCGGTGGTGGACCAGAACGAACTGCGCGAAGCGCTCGAACCGCTGGTGCGCACCGAGCGTGCCTACCTGGAAGAGCAGATGACGCTGCTCGGTGAGGAGATCGAACGCCAGCGCGCCGCGGCCATCGTCGTCATCGCCATCGGCGTGCTGATGCTCATCCTGCTATTGCGTGCCTATGCGATGCGCAGCCAGGCGGAAGCGCAGATCGCCGACCGCCTGAGGGCGGCGCGCGACGAGCTCGACGCGCTGGTGCGGGTGCGCACCGAAGAGCTGTCGGAGCTGGCCAGCCACCTGCAGACCGAAGCCGAGCGGCAGAAATCGGCGCTGGCGCGCGAACTGCACGACGAACTGGGATCCATCCTGACCGCCAGCCGGATGGAGGCGTCGATGCTGCTGCGCCGGGCGCGCAAGCAGGACAGTCCGGACGTCGAGTCGCTGTCGCGCGTCTGCGAAATCCTGGAGCAGGGCGTGCAGATCAAGCGGCGCGTGATCGAAGGTCTGGTGCCGACCGTGCTGACCCATCTGGGCCTGTTGCCTGCGCTCGAATCGCTGGCTGAAGAGACGCGCGCTTCAGCGCCGTTCACGGTCGACCTGGAACTGCCGGAGGCGCTGGAGCTGGATCGGGACAGGGCGATCGCGATCTACCGCGTCGCGCAGGAAGCGCTGACCAACATCAGGAAGCACGCGCAGGCGACCGAGGTGCGCATCGCGTTGACGGTCGATGGGCCGACTGTCCGGCTGGAAATCCGCGACAACGGTGTCGGCATCGCTGCCACGGCGCGCGGCAAGACCGGTTCGCACGGCCTGCTCGGCATGAAATATCGCGCCGATGCGCTGGGTGGCCGCTTCGCCATCGGTCCGGCGCCGGAGCACGGCACCTTGCTCGAATTCGCGCTGCCGCTGGCGTGAAACCGACGCACCCGGCCGGGTGCGTCAGGCGAGAACCATGTTGTCGCGGTGGATCAGTTCCGGCTCGTCGACGTAACCGAGCAGTGCCTCGATATCGGTCGACGGGCGACGCGCGATGCGCCGGGTTTCCGATGCCGAGTAGTTGATCAGCCCGCGCGCCAGTTCGCGGCCCGCACTGTCGCGGCAGGCGACGACCGCACCGCGTTCGAACTGGCCCTGCACCTCGGTCACGCCGATCGGCAGCAGGCTGCGACCCTCGCCCAGCGCCTTCACCGCACCTTCGTCCAGTATCAGCGTACCCGCCAGCTGCAGATGATCCGCCAGCCATTGCTTGCGCGCAGCCAGCGGCGTGTTGCCGGCCTTCAGGAAGGAGCCGAGTGCTTCGCCGCGCACCAGACGCAGCAGCACGTCCGGCTCGCGGCCGCTGGCGATCACCGTGTCGGCACCGCTGCGCGCGGCACGGCGTGCGGCACGCACCTTGGTGATCATGCCGCCACGCGAAATGCCGGTGCCGGCACCGCCGGCCATCGACTCGAAGCGCGGGTCGTCGGCTTCGCCTTCGCTGATCAGCGTGGCGGACGGATCCTTGCGCGGGTCGGCGGTGTAGAGGCCGCTCTGGTCGGTCAGGATGACGAGGCAGTCCGCTTCGGTCAGATTGGCGACCAGCGCACCCAGCGTGTCGTTGTCGCCGAACTTGATCTCGTCGTAGACGACGGTGTCGTTCTCGTTGATCACCGGCACCACGCCGAGCTCCATCAGCGTGGACAGGGTCGAGCGGGCATTCAGGTAGCGGGTGCGATCGGCCAGGTCTTCGTGCGTCAGCAGGATCTGTGCGCTGGCCAGACCGTACTGCGAGAAGGCGCCTTCGTAGGCCTGGGCCAGACCCATCTGGCCGACGGCGGCAGCGGCCTGCAGTTCGTGCATCGCGCTCGGCCGGGTGCTCCAGCCCAGGCGTTGCATGCCGGCCGCAATGGCGCCCGACGACACCAGCAGCACTTCGCGCCCTTCGGAGCGCAATGCGGCGATCTGGCGCGCCCATTCCTGCAGCGCGCCGAGGTCCAGTCCGGCGCCGTTATTGGTGACCAGCGCGCTGCCGACCTTGACGATCAGCCGCTTCGCATTCTCAAGGCGCGTTCTCATCGCCCGCTCCATCGCCGGCCTCGCCAGCGTCCAGATTGCGCACGTCCGGCTCCGGTTCAGGCGGCGGACGGGTCGCTTCCACGTGATCCATGATGGCGTAGCACAGACCGTCACAGCCCTGACGTGTCATCGCCGAAATGCTGAACGCACGTTCGGCGCCGAAGGCCTCGACGAAATCACGTACGCGCTGTTCGCGTTCTTCCTCGGGAATCAGGTCGATCTTGTTCAGCACCAGCCAGCGCGGCTTCTGGTACAGGGACTCATCGTAGCGACGGAGCTCCTCGACGATGGCGCGCGCGTCATGCAGCGGGTCGGCTTCCGGGTCGAAGGGGGCCAGATCGACCAGGTGCAGCAGCAGGCGGGTGCGCTGCAGATGGCGCAGGAACTGGTGACCCAGACCGGCGCCTTCAGCCGCACCTTCGATCAGGCCCGGAATGTCGGCGATGACGAAGCTGCGCGAATCATCGACCCGCACGACGCCGAGGTTGGGCGCCAGTGTGGTGAAGGGATAGTCGGCGACCTTGGGTCGTGCGGCAGACACGGCCCGGATGAAGGTGGACTTGCCCGCATTCGGCATGCCGAGCAGGCCGACATCGGCCAGCACCTTCAGTTCGAGCTTCAGTTCGCGTCGCTCGCCGGCTTCGCCGGGCGTGGTCTGGCGCGGCGCGCGGTTGGTACTCGACTTGAAATGCAGGTTGCCCAGACCGCCGCGGCCGCCCTTGGCAATCAGCGCGCGGGCGCCGTCGTGGTCGAGGTCGGCGATCACTTCGCCGGTTGCCAGATCGGTGATCGTGGTGCCGACCGGCATGCGCAGTTCGCGGTCGTCGCCACCCTTGCCGTAGCAGTCGGCGCCGCGACCGTTCTCGCCGCTTGCGGCGCGGAACATGCGCGTATAGCGGAAATCGATCAGCGTATTCAGGTTGCGGTCGGCGACTGCCCAGATGCTGCCGCCGCGGCCGCCGTCGCCGCCGTCCGGACCGCCGAACGGAATGAATTTTTCGCGGCGGAACGAGGCCGAGCCATTGCCGCCATCGCCGGCGATGACCTCTATCTTCGCTTCGTCAAAGAATTTCATTTCGCTTCACGCGTGCCTGGAGTGACTGGAATATCGAATGCTTGCTTGGTGCCGTCGCTTGCGCAGGCGGCAGAAACAAAAAGCCCTGCCTCGCGGGCAGGGCTTCGGTTCAGGCGAGCCGGAATCAGGCTGCAGCCGGAACGATGGTGACCACGCGACGGCGGTTTGCACCCTTGACGACGAACTGCACAACGCCGTCAATCTTGGCGAACAGCGTGTGGTCCTTGCCCATGCCGACGTTGTCGCCGGGGTGGAACTCGGTGCCGCGCTGACGCACGATGATGCTGCCTGCCGAAATCAGCTGACCGCCATAGCTCTTGACGCCAAGGCGTTTCGATTCTGAGTCGCGGCCGTTACGCGTACTGCCGCCGCCTTTTTTGTGTGCCATTTGATGCTCTCCTGGATACGCTCAGCCACGCTCAGCGCATTTTTCAACATTCTCAGCCGTTGATGGCTTCGATGCGCAGTTCGGTGTAGTTCTGACGATGACCTTGATGCTTCTGGTAGTGCTTGCGACGGCGCATCTTGAAAATCGTCACCTTCTTGTGGCGCCCTTGAGTGAGCACCGTTGCACGAACGCTGGCACCGGCAACCAGGGGCGCACCGATCTTGACCGATTCGCCCTCACCGACCATCAGAATCTGGTCGATCACGATTTCCGAGCCCACATCCGCAGGTATCTGTTCTACCTTGATTTTTTCGCCAGCGGCAACGCGATACTGCTTGCCACCGGTTTTTATGACCGCGTACATGTGTAACCCCAGTAAGGTTTAAGGGAATCCACAACTATATCCGAGACGCTGGCTTTTTGTCAAAGGCTGCGAAACATCAACGGCTTGACGGGTTTTCGCGCGCTGCTACCATCCGCGTTTTTCCGCGTCCGGCAGCACTTCCTTGTCTTCAATGAACCGTCTTTACAGCCTGATTGCGGACGACATGCGCGCGCTGGATGGCGTCATCCGCGAGCGCCTGCACTCGGACGTCGTGCTGGTGCGCCAGGTGGCCGAGTACATCATCGGTGCCGGCGGCAAGCGGCTGCGTCCTGCACTGGTGCTGCTGACCTCCGGCGCATGCGGCTATTCCGGGCAGCATCGTACCGAACTGGCCGCCGTGGTCGAGTTCATCCACACCGCGACGCTGCTGCACGACGACGTGGTGGATGAGTCGGAACTGCGCCGTGGCGCCAAGACCGCCAATGCGCTGTTCGGCAACGCCGCCTCGGTGCTGGTCGGCGACTTCCTCTACTCGCGCGCCTTCCAGATGATGGTGTCGGTCGGCAGCATGCGCGTGCAGGCCGTGCTGGCCGAGGCGACCAACATCATTGCCGAGGGCGAGGTGCTGCAGTTGCTGAACTGCCACGATGCCGACGTAGACGAAGACCGCTATCTGCAGGTCATCCGCTACAAGACGGCCAAGCTGTTCGAGGCGGCCAGCCGCCTCGGCGCCATGCTGGCCGGCGTCGACGCCGACATCGAAGAACGTTTCGCACGTTTCGGCATGCACTTGGGAACTGCGTTCCAGCTGGTCGATGACATCCTCGATTACTCGGGCGACGAAGGTTCGATCGGCAAGAACCTCGGCGACGATCTGGCCGAGGGCAAGCCCACGCTGCCGCTGATCCACGTGATGAAGAACGGGACGCCGGAGCAGGTTGTCGTCGTCCGGCATGCCATCGAGGAGGGTGGGCGCGACGACTGGGCCGACGTGCTGAAGGCGGTGGTGGACAGCGGCGCGCTTGAGGTCGCCCGCGTCCGCGCGAGGGAGGAAGCCGAACTGGCGCGCGCGGAACTGGCCGGACTGCAGGCGAATGAATACCTGCAGAGTCTGCTCGATCTCGCAACGTTTGCAGTCGAGAGAAAGTTCTAGTAAAGTGCGCGCCTCGTTGCTTACGGCAACGGGCACGACGAGCTGCCTCGGTAGTTTGCTGTGAGGTTCGGGGAATAGCTCAGCCTGGTAGAGCACTGCGTTCGGGACGCAGGGGCCGGAGGTTCGAATCCTCTTTCCCCGACCAAGAATCCCGCAAGAAAGCCACCTTCCGAGGTGGCTTTTTTGTTTTGGAATCAAGGGTTTGTGGGCCAGTACCCTCAACTCTCTGCGTCCCAGTGGCACATCAATTCCAGGGTAAATGTGCCACTTTTGTGCCACTCGGCCACAAAACCCGCCTGCGCGTGCGGTTCGAGGCTAAACCCGGTTTCTAGACAGAGCTCCTTCCACTTTTTTGGAGCAGCTCGCATGTCCATCATCAACCGTTCTGCCTGGGTCGTTCACGTCCCCCGAAAACCCGCGCATACGCGCGAATTCTCTTTTACGAAAACGGATGCGGCGCAGGCCTACTGTCAGCAGCTTCGCGCCGCCGGCCTGGATGCGCGCCTCACTCAGCTCGAAAACTCCTGGCAACTGCGCCTGCGCTACGCGCACAACTCCTTTGTGCAAACCTTCGATTCACGCGAGGAGGCGGAAAAGACCCAGAAAAAGATCGAGGCCGACCGCGCGCTCTCGATTTTTCGTGATTACACCGCAGCGGCCCGCATCACTGTGCGCGAGCTGATGGAGCGTTACCGAGACGAGATCGTGCCTGCACACAAGGGCGCAGAGTCCGAAACTTACCGGATCAATCGGCTTCTTCGCGACGAAGAGTTCGTCGAAAAGCCCCTCTCGGCGCTCACGACCGAAGATCTTCAGGACTTCATCACCGAGCGTCTCACCGAAGTCGCGCCCAGCACCGTCGATCGCGAGATCGATGTCATTTCGCAGATCCTCAGATATGCGAGCGACGTCTGGAAGATCGCGCCCAGCGAGAGCCCGCTGCAGGGACTGCGCCGCCCCAAGTACTTCAACGAGCGTGACCGCCGTTTGTCTGCCAACGAAGAAAGGGCACTTTTCGAGGCGATTCAGGAAGTCGATCGGGAGTATCTCGAGGCGGTCCTCATCGTCGCGCTGTGCACAGCGATGCGCCGCAGCGAAATCCTTGGGCTTACGTGGTCTAACGTCGATCTGGAAAGGCGCTCAGCGCACCTCCCCGCCACAAAAAACGGACGGTCGCGTGATGTGCCTCTTTCAGCGCGTGCGGTGGCTGTCCTCGCAGCCCTGCCTCGGGTGTCCGAGAAAGTCTTTGAGATTGGCGAGTACTCCGTAAAGAAGAACTTCGTCCTTGCCTGCAAAAGGGCCGGATTGAACGACCTGCACTTTCATGACTTGCGGCACGAAGCCATCAGCCGATTCGCCGAGTCCGGCAAGTTCGGATTGCTCGATCTGCAAGCGATCAGCGGACATCGGGACACTCGGATGCTCTTGCGTTACACGCATCTGTGCGTCCAGCAACTCGCTCACAAGATGGACGAGATCCCGACGCAGGACATCGATTATGTCCACAAGGGGCGCAGACGTCGCGCGCGGCTCCGTATCGAAGGGGCGATTCAGTCTTGGCGAATGTATGCGTTCCATGACTGTGCAGCGCCGAGCGTTATCGGGGCCGCCTGCGCGTCCGCCAGGACCACGGAAAAAAGACAGAGAGAGGAAACAAAAAGCGAGCGCTTCATGGGACGAGGTCACAGTGCAAACCTGGTCTAGCCATCCGCCTTATCTCGATTGCGAAGATCTGTGTCTCTCATCCGAAAAGATGGTTGATTTCAAGGGGTGCATGTGGTGAAGTCCGCCTGCGATTCAGACCAACGAGAATACGACCGATGAATGCCACAACAGATACAGCAAAGAACCCCTCTACTTTCGAGTGGTCTTTGGCCGCTTACTGTCTGCTTCTCATTCTTTTGAGCGTGCTTTATGCCGAGCCAGGCTCTACAGATGCGGCAAGAGTTTTTGGACAATCCCTCGTTTACGGGCTGGTAGCCGCCATCCCCTTTTCATTGGCAGCAATTCCGGGCAAGACGAACAAGAAAGTGCTGCTGGCTTTTATTGCGATCGTCGCGTCCTTTCAAGTAGGCCGCATGATCGCAGCGAACACCCAGGAGGCGAACGCTAAAGAGGCGCTGGGGCAGATAATTCCGGAGTTCGAAAAGGACGTATCTCGAGTTGAGGACGCTGCGAGAACGTTTTACGGCCCCACCCCTTCCGATTCAGCCCCTGATGCCAAGACCCCGGAAGCATCGCTTTCTAAGGTGAACCCTGGGTCCAAATCGTTGAGCAGCCGGGATGAAGCCGCTGTTCAGCTGATGCAACAAATCCAGACAGGTTTCAGATGGGTGGTCGACAGACAACTTGCCATGCAACAGAGCTATCAGGCTGACTTGGCCGCCGCGGGCTTAAATTCCTTACTCGACCCTCAAAGGCTTAAAGCAGACCCTACTGGAAACCAAGGCAAGGCCATTCTTGAAAGATCAAGGGCTGCTCTGATCAAACATCGACAAATTTTCGAAAAGTATTACGGCTCTATGATCGAGGACTTCAAGCAATTTGTGCCTGAAAATGAACACTCAAAAGGGTTCTACCGGGGCATGAGAGATTCCTTTCCAAGGGGCTTGGAGAACACCACTCGGAGCTGGGATTACGAAGAGAAAATTTTGCACGAATTTACCGCGCTTGTTGCTCTTTTCAAATCTGCCCAGGGATGGGACGTGGTGGACGGCAATCTGATGTTTCCTACGGATGCGCAGGCGGAAGAGTACAATCAACGGTTGGCGAGAATCGACAGCTACTCAAGGGAACAACAGGCTCTCATAGAAGAAGGACAGAGAGGGCTTCGTAACGCTCTCAGCACAATGAAAGACATTGTGCAGTAGAAAGAAAATCGGCCTGAAAGGAAATCCTTCCAGGCCGTGAGTATGACAATTATGCTTTGAGTTGCCTTAGCGAAGCGTCACGCCATCAGCCATTTCGATCCAGGGCGCTTCGTCCCAGGATGTGAGGCCCGGGAGCTCCTCGCCGTAGTACTGGTCACGGGAGACGGCGATGCACTCCATACGCTTGTTGTGGCGAAGCCAGAACTCAACGATGGCCGTACTTGCTACCCGGCGGGGTTCATTTGGCGATTCAACCGGTTCGAGAGCTCCTGTCTTGCCTATCGCTCCTGATTAGGGTTGTGCAGCCGTGGCTCGGGAGCGCTGCGCGGTTGGCTGATCGGCCGACTGGTCTGCTATCAAAGCGGGTTCAGGGCGCTCGCTTATATCGCAGCCGCCATCAGAGTTTTGCGGACTTGCGGGGACGACCTGGCCCGCGCCTGTTCTCTGTAGGTCGTGCAATAGAAGGTGAGCTCTTTTGCGCGAAAGCTGGCTCAAGCCGGTCGTTAACGGCGGCCCAAAAGACATCACTTCTCCAATACACGCGGCGACCGCCGAGTGAATGGGGCGGCGGCAACACGCCAGCTCGGATGTGATTCGAGATCGTTCGAAGGCTTACGCCCAGCAACTCGGCGGCTTGCTGGCGTGTAATCGGGGCGGAGTTCATGTGACGACAGGGGCGGTGGTGGCTGACTGTTTCTATAGCTCCCGGACTTATCCCCCTCGTCTCCGAGGTTTCGCTTCGGGATCTCGAGCGAAATTCCTCGGGTGGCTGGCGCCTCGAAGATTTTGGAGGTTATGAAAATAGGTTTTGATATCGGCATAAAAAAATGTGCCACTTTTGTGCCACTGTGCCACTCAACGCATGCATCGACTTGCTTTTTCTTTCCCTCTGTTGCACTCTAAGTTGCTGATTTTTCAATGGTCAGCAGATTAGGCTTTGTCTGGAAAGAGGGTGTTTTGACGTTCGGGACGCAGGGGCCGGAGGTTCGAATCCTCTTTCCCCGACCAAGAATCCCGCAAAAAAGCCACCCTTCGGGGTGGCTTTTTTGTTTTCCGGTTCAGGGCCCGGAGCGAAGTCCTCGGTCGAAAGTCCGTATGCATGCCCGGGCCTCTCCCCGAACCGGACGGCCGGCCTCGTCCTGCTGCGCCCGCTGCGGGTCGAAAAAGCCTCCCGTTCAATGTAGCCTTGGCGACCCGGAACGAAACAGCACTGCTCACCGCAATGTCGCATCCCTACACCGATCTGCCGGATACCGCCTTCTGGTCGCGAACCGCTGGCGTTGCCGGATTCGACATGATGCAGGTCCCGGCGCCGAACGACGGTTTCGTGATCCATACGACGGACAGGATCGTGTCGGCGGGCAGCTGTTTTGCGCAGCATCTGGCCCGCCAGCTGCCGACGCGGGGCTTCAACTACCTGGTGACCGAAACAGGGCCGGCGGATCGCCTGTTCGGCGTCTATCCGGCGCGTTTCGGCAACATCTATACCGTTCGGCAGCTGCTTCAGCTGTTCGAACGCGCGTACGGATTGTTCGAGCCTCGCGTGCAGGCCTGGCGCTGGTCCGGGGCCTTCGTCGACCCGTTCCGGCCCAACGTCGAGCCGCAGGGCTTTGCCACGCTCGACGCTTTGCTGGCGGACCGTGTGTCGCACCTGGCGGCGGTGCGCCGGATGTTCGAGCAGTGCGACGTATTCGTGTTCACGCTGGGAATGACCGAAGCATGGGTGTCCGATGTCGATGGCGCCGTGTTTCCGCTGGCGCCCGGCGTACATGGTGAGCCGGAAGGGGAGTCGAACTGCCGCTTCCACAATTTCTCGGTACCAGAAATGGTGGATGACCTGCGGCGTCTCGTCGGCAATCTGCGCGTGCTGAATCCATCGGTGAAACTGGTACTGAGCGTTTCGCCAGTGTCCATTGCGGCCACCTATGAGCCGCGTCATGTGCTGGTCTCCAACAGCTACACCAAGGCGGCGCTGCGCGTGGTCGCGGACATGATGACGCGAGAGGATGATCTGACCACCTATTTCCCGTCCTATGAGTGCGTTGCCGGCCATCACACGATGGGGCGCTACTATCAGTCTGACATGCGGCATGTGACCCCAGAAGGTGTGCGCGACGTGGTCGATTACTTCACCCGCTTGTACCAGGCACAGGGCCCGGCGGCCGCGAAGCCGGGGCTCACGTCGTCGGCGGCGCAGACCACCCGGTCGGAGCGTGACCAGTGGTATGAAGTGTGGTGTGACGAAGAGCAGCTGACGGCACCATGAGATTCGGCATCGTCGGTAATTGCCAGTCGCGCGGCCTGCTCGACTGCCTGGAAGCGCTGGCGCCCGATCACCTGTTCGATGCGATACAGGTCGAGCAGCTGGAGGATGGTGACGAGTCGACGCTGGCGGCCGTGATGGCTCTGGCGAACGAGGTGGATGTGCTGTTTGCGCACCTGCCGGAATATGCGGTTGCCAGTGCAGGGCCCCAGCAGGCCTTGCGGAACGCCCTGTCGCGGGCGCGCCCGCGTTCGGTGATCGCCATTCCCACCGTGGTGTTCGGCGGCTTTCATCCGGACAGCTGCGTGCTCCGCTGCAACGGCACCTATGTGCAGACTGTCGCCTCCCACTATCACTCGGCCATCATTGCCGGCGCCTACCTTTGCAAGCTGCCCGCGACGCGCGTACCCGCGCTGTTCAACCGCTTCGTCTATGCCGGACTGGGTTATGTGAGCGACTTTGCGCACCACCGGCAGGCCTTGCTCGATAACTTCTCGAGTCTGGGCTTCGATGCCGGCTACATTTTTGCCGCCCGTCGCATCTTCATGCACTGTCCGAACCACCCGGCGGTGTCCGTCCTGTTCGAGCTGGCAAAGCAGATGCTGGCCCGGGTGAATGTCGAGCCCCTGGCTGTGCCTCCGCCGGAGGACTGGCTGTTGAAGAACTCACTGCTGTGGCCGGTCTATCCCGGGTTGCCGGGATCCACGCCTGGCGAGAGTGACGAGGTGGCGCCCGCCAGTTCGCTGCACCTTACCCACGGCGAGCGAGTGATTTCCTGGGCGGAACTGATTGAAAGCAGCTACGCGTGCTACACCGACAATCGTTTGGAAAGTGCCGACTGGCTGTCGCCGGCCATCGAGCGTGCGGCACGATTCCTGAATGAGCACGTCCGCCCATGAACGATGCGCCGGCCGCTGACCGATTTGCCGGTGCGCTGTCCGTGCCCGGAGAGGGCAGGACCTTGCTGCGCGCACCCTCCGAATTCTCGACGACCTACGCATGAACATCTATCACGCCGACATCCAGATCGCCGCCGCCCGGTATCTGGGATGGATGCCGGACTGCATCGCCGTCACCGACGACGACATCACGGTATCCGGATGGGCGCTGTCGATCTGGAACGCGCCGGCGCAGCTGCGCTTCCTGATCAACGGCGCCGACTTCGATCAGGTTGATCGCGCGCTTGCGTCGCCGGACCTGCTGGCGCCGTTCGCTCACATTCCGCATGCCGTGAATTCGCGCTTCTTCTGCAGGCATCGCCGGGACGGCCGGCCGGACCTGTTTGCCGACGGCTTCATCCGCCTCAACGTGACCGGCCCGTTCGGCGAACACCGGCTGTCGTACCGCACCGCGTGGTATCTGGCCGACCCCGCGCGTGAGCCCGACATGCCGTCGCCAGCGCAGATCGAGCGCGTCATCGGCACGGACAACGCGCAGATCTTCCGTCTGGGTGGCGCGACCATCGCGAGGCACGTCGAGCAACTGCTGCTGGAGCGCTTCGACCGCCCGATCGGCTCCTTCGAGGCCATTCTCGACTGGGGGTGTGGCGCGGGCCGGCTGAGCCGCTACCTGTCGCTGCTCTCACCGGCGGTGACCGGCATCGACATCGATGCCGACAACGTCGCCTGCTGCGCCCGCACGCTGCCCGGCGCCCGCTTCATTCACATCGACCTGATGCCGCCCACGCCCTTTGCCGACGGCGCCTTCGATCTGGTGATCGGGCTGTCTGTGCTTACCCACCTCGACGAGCCGGTGCAGGACGCATGGCTGGCGGAGCTGCGTCGCATCACGCGCCCCGGCGCGCTGCTGATGCTGTCGGTTCAGGGGCTCGCACAGATGGTGTTTTTCGACACGCCGCCGACGCTGAATCTCGAAGTGCATCGCAGGGGCATCCTGGATACCGGTGCCAACGACCAGCTGCAGGCGGTGATCGACCATCCTTCGTACTACCGCAACGTGATGCATTCGCCCGACTACGTGATGACCCGCTGGTCGCGCTGGTTCGATGTGCTCGACATCATCCCCGCCATGGCCGGCACGCAGGACCTCGTGCTGCTCCGGCGACGCGCGGACTGAAAGGAAGCGGCATGCATCCGAGCGCGATGGAGAACGGCCGGCTGTTCTTCGCCACCTATTTCGAAGCGGCTGCTCCGGCGCTGATACTCGACATCGGTTCGCAGGACATCAACGGCTCCCTGCGGCAGCTGGCTCCTGCGGGCGCATGCTATGTGGGCCTCGATTTCGCCGCCGGTCGCGGGGTGGACGTGGTGCTGGACGACGCTTACCGCCTTCCGTTCGAAGACGGCGCGGCAGACGTGGTCGTGAGCAGCTCTTGCTTCGAGCATGTCGACATGTTCTGGCTCACCTTCAACGAAGTGCTCAGGGTGCTCAAACCGGGCGGGCTGTTCTACCTGAACGCGCCGTCGAACGGCGAGTTCCACCGCTATCCGGTCGACTGCTGGCGCTTCTATCCGGACGCCGGCGAGGCGCTGGTGCGCTGGGGCACGCGCTCGGGTTACCGGCCCGCCCTGCTGGAATCATTCACCGCCTACCAGCGGCTCGACATCTGGAATGATTTCGTCGCGGTATTCGTCAAGGATGCAGCCTGCGCGACGCGTTACCCGGCGCGCATGCTGGATCGCATCGAACGCTACATGAATGGTCGTCGATACGGCGTCGAGGGCATCCTGAATGTCCAGGCCGCCACCGAGGACGGCGCCCGCCTGCAGGCCCTCACCGGGCACGCCAAACCGCAGCAGTAAGGTCAGCCCACCTTGCGCAGCCACAGGCTGCCACCGGTGTTGCGCAGGCACAGCGGCATCCGTGTTTCGAAGAAGTCGCGATGGAAGTGCGACATGAAGGTGTTCATCAGCAGCACCTGGAAGCGGCTGTTGTCCTGCAGGAAGGCGCGGACGAGATAGGCCTCGTTCCAGGCGATGCCCTGGTAGATCCACTCCTTCGGATATTCGAACGGATAGAAGATGTCGTGCAGATGGATCACGACACCCGGCGCCAGCGCCGGAAAGATTTCGAACAGCAGGCGGTTGACGTCGCTGCCCACCTTGCCGACGTGCGTCGAGTCGATGAACAGCACGTCGTTCTCTTCCAGCTGCCTGAATACGTCGATATCGACTTCCTGCAGCGGGCTGGCGATGAGGGTGGACCGGGCCGCGTCGTCGGCGCTGATCAGGGCCTGCAACTGCTGCGGGAAGGGGTCGATGAAGGTGGTATGCAGTGTGCGTCCCAGAAAGTACTGGTTGGTATCGAGCGTCACGCACGAGGAGTAGCCGGAGCCGACCTCGACCAGCCGTCGTGGCGCCAGCGTGCGCAACATGCAATGCAGCATGATCGCGTCGGAGTGGCCGTAGGCCGGATTCAGGTAGTGGTAGCGCAGTCCGGGACTGGGCTGGTCGGCGAACGGGAGGGTGGAGTAAAGCAGCGCGAAGCGCTCCAGCAGGGCCCGTTGCGCAGCCTCTCGCATATCGATGCCGGGCAGTTCGCGCGGGACGGTGCCGAACAGCCGCTCTTCATTGCGCCGGATGTCCTGCGGATCCGGGTAGGGCGAATAGAAGTGCCCGGCTGGAAACAGCTCGGGGACGACCTCGGGGGGCTGCTTCATCGCGTAATTTCCGACTCGAATGGACCGACTGCGCCGCGCGGCCGTGTCAAACTCGCCGCTGACCTGCAATCGTCAGCCTGCTTCGCTGCGGCATTATTGCATGCCGGTTCGCCGCGGCATCCCACGAACACCCCGCCCTGCACAACACGCCATGTCGAACAGCCCATGCGTCCCTGATATCGACCTCGACCTTGCCGGCAGACTGGATACGGCCTGGGGTGACCCTGCCGACTGGGTCGCGCATGGCCTGCACTGGACCCATCTTCCTGCGGTCAAGGCGCGCCTGCATCGGCAGGTTACCGGCGATGCATCGATCGAACCCCTGGAGTGGTTCTTCGGCGTCGTCGGCGCCCATCAACCCTTGCCGCTTCGGCGCGTGCTCTTCCTCGGCTGCGGCCAGGGCAGGGACGAACGCCTGGTCGCCCGATCGGGCTGGGCGGACGAGATCGTGGCCATCGACCTGTCCGCGAAAGCACTCGATCTCGCGCGCGACCAGGCCAAGGCCGCCGGCGCGCGCATCCACTACGTGCAGGCGGACATGAACAACCTGCCGGTGGGGCAGAGCGGTTTCGAACCCGGCAGCTTCGACGCCGTGCTGGGCATTTCCAGCGTGCACCACTGCGCAAACCTCGAAGGTCTGTATGCGAGCGTGGCACAGCTGCTGGCACCGGCGGGCTGGCTGTTTCTCAACGAGTACGTGGGGCCCGACCGCTTCCAGTGCGCAGACTCACAACTGCGTTTCATGAACCAGCTGGTCGACATGCTGCCGCATCACCTGCGCACGACGCGCGATGGACAGCTCAAAGGCAATCTGTGGCGGCCGTCGGTCGATGAGGTGGTTGCGGTGGACCCGACCGAGGCGGTGCGCTCGTCGGAAGTGCTGCCGCTGCTCGACCGTCATTTCGACGTGGTCGAACATCGACCCTATGGCGGCACGCTGATGCGCGTGGTGCTGGCCGGTATCGCGCAGAACTTCATGAACGCAGAAGCCGAGCCCTGGCTGCACGCGCTGCTGCGCGCCGAGGACGATCTTTTCCGGTCAGGGCGCGTGCACTGGGATCTCGCGTGCGTCATCGCCCGCGCGCGGAGCGCAGCCACTGCGCCACCCAATCCGTATCGTTGATGCCGAGCGAGAACATGGCGTGCGGCGCCTCCACTGCGTGCTCGGGCGGCAGCGCCGCATAGGTCTGACGGATCAAGGGCTTTCGGTCAGACAGCACGGTGTTCTGCGGGTCGAGCCCAGTGATCACCGTCAGTCCGGTTGGCGCGGTCGGGATGGTGATGATCTGCAGATCCGGCCGCAGGCTGCGCAGACAGGGCACGATCTTCCAGCCGTCGCCGGTATAGAACCCAGTCCTGCGTTCGCGCTCGGCGGTGGCGGCGGTCAGTGGCAGCGTGTCGTGCAGCAGCACGACTGCACCGGGCGCGGCGTGGCGCTCGATCGCGATGAAGTCATCCAGTACCGTTTCGAAGCGGTGGTCACCGTCGATGAAGGCGAGGTCGAAACCGTCGGGCGTCAGCCCGCTGTCCGCCGGCAACGCGGCGAAGAAGTCGGCGCTGGTCTGCCAATACAGGCGCGCGTTGCCGTGACAGCGCAGCAAGGGGTCGCCAAGCGGCGCAGGGTCTACGCCCACCGCTCGCGTCGGGGGCAGGGCCAGTGCCAGCGTATCGCCTTTCTCGACCCCGATTTCCAGATACAGCCGCGGTGTCAGGTGCGCGTGGAACCAGGCCAGCCAGAAACGGTAGTCGGGGCCGGGCCAGCGCAGCCGCGCCAGCGCGACGTGCACGCCGGGAAGGTTGGGCTCGCGGGCCAGCGCCTCCAGCAGGCAGTCGCGTGCGGCGTCGGTCCGTCCGCGGGCCATCAGGTGACGGAAGCGCCGCAGCGTGGGCTCTTCCAGCGGATGAAGGGTGTTCATCGCGACGCCTCCGACAGCGCGTCGCGCAGCATCTGGCCGAAGCGTTCAGGGCTGTAGCGGGCGTCGCACTGATCCCACGCGGCGCGCTGCTGTCGGGCCCACAGCGCGTCGCTGCGCAGCAGGCGTGCGATGCCGCGAGCAAAGGCGTCAGCGTCACGTGCGGACTGGATGTCCATGCCCGCTGTCCATTCCAGCTGCCGCACCAGCACCGCCGAGGCTACGACCGGTACACCATTGGCGGCCGCTTCGATCACCTTGGCCGGCACGCCGCCGGCGAACCGCACCGGTGCGACGAACACACGTGCGCGGTCATACAGCGGCTCCAGACTGTCCACAGGGCCGAGCAGCTGCACCTGCTCGCTGGCGAGGTCGCTCACGCGACGCGAACGGTTGATGCCGACGACGGACAGCACCGGTGGCTGCGGCAGCAGCGCGCGCAGCCTGGGCAGGACCTCGGTGATGAACCAGACGAGGCCGTCCTCGTTCGGTGTATCCGGATGCAGCGCGCCGACGAACAGCAGCCCGCTGCGATGCTGCGGCCCCGGCGCCGTCCGGCGGGCCGAGATCGCGTGGCTCAGTATCCGCACCTGGTGGCCGGCGGCACGGAACAGCCGGGCATCGCGTTCCGATACCACCCACACCTGATCGGCCCCGCGCGCCAGCGCGAGTTCGGCGGCCAGCCGGGCCTGTGCAGCGGCCCGCGTGAGCGGGCGCCCCCTGACCGCCGCCTCCGGAATCTCGCGCAGTGCGAACAGTGCTTCGGCGTCATAGATCATGCGCATGCCGGCGAACAGTTCGGGCCGGCGCCGGAGCAGCGGCGACAGCGCCTGCAGATTGGGCGGTCGGCTCACCACCATGACGTCATATACACCGCGACGCTGTTCGAGAAAGGCTTCGAGCCCGCTCATGCCGGGGCCGAGCGCCACTTCCGTGCTCGGCGGCAGCGAGGCGTACACCTCACGCCAGTCATCCTCCTGCTGCCACAGCGGAAAGAAGGTGACCGGCCAGTCGCGCAGCGCATGCAGCATCAGGCGCGCGCGTGGCAGGCCGCCGCCCTTCACCATGTGCGGCACCTCGTTGTCGAGGATGAGCACCCGCGGGCGGCGCGGGCGATCCTCAGGCGAGCGCCAGCGGTCACCCGCCAGCGGCTGCGGCGCGGGTGCTGGCTGGTCCTTCAGCCATTCGCGATGGCAGTCCACGAAGCGCTGCCTGTTGTCGCGCATCTGCCGCGGCGCTTCGTCGCCGGTGGCGCTGCCCCATTCCAGATGTTCGACCAGCACCGCCGGCTCGTACACGACGCGGAAGCCGGCGCGCCAGGCGCGCAGGCAGAAATCCGTGTCCTCGTAGTAGGCCGGCGCGAAGCGCTCGTCGAAGCCGCCCAGCATCCGCCACAGCGGCGCGCGCACGGCCATGAACACGCCGGACACATAGTCGGTCGCCCGGCTCGCCATCGCTGCCGGACAGAAGGGGTCTTCGTCGCGGCCGATGCCCAGCGTCGAGCCGTCGCGGAAAATCACGTTGCCCGCTTCCTGCAGTCCGCCCGCGGTCAGCACGATGCGCCCGCCCAGCACACCGATCGCCGGTTCGGCGTCGAGCCGGGCGAGCGCCGCCGTCAGCGCCCCCTGCTGCAGGATGGCGTCGCTGTTGAGGAACACCAGATGACGCCCGCGCGCCAGCGCGGCCGCCTGATTGGCGGCGCGCAAGAAACCGGCGTTCTCCTCGTTGCACACGATGCGCGCGCCGCGCACGCGTTGCAGCAGCAAGGCTGTTTCGTCGTCCGACGCGTTGTCCACGATGACGGTTTCGAACAGCGCACCGCGCTGGTCGGCCAACGCCTGCAAAGTCGTACGCGTCAGTCCGGCCTGCCCGTAGAGGATCACGATCACCGACAGATCAGGCGTTACGCTCGCCGGGATCTCCGGCAGTTCGAGCACTGTGGTCTTGTCCAGCCACACCTGGAGCGCGCGGCGCGCGCGGGCGCGGACCTGTGTCTTGGGGTCGTCGTCGGGGCCATGCGTTGGAAGCGAGCCGACGGCGCGCTCGCACATCTGCTCGATCTGGCGTGCAAGCCGGCGTCCATCGAGCAGCGGCGATCCGCACAGGCGCGGGCGCAGCGTGCTGCGATGCTGCCGGAGCGCGTCGACATCGGCGGCCAGCGCGGTCGCGATGTCCACATAGGCGGCCTCGCTGTCGGCCACCCAGCTCTCCAGTCCGAGCGAGGCCAGCACGGACAGCCCCTGGCGCGCGCCGGCCCGGTCGCCCGCCCGGCTGATCACCGGTACGCCCATCCAGAGCGGTTCGAGCAGGCTCAATCCGCCGTTGCCCGGAAAGCTGTCGAGCACCACATCGACCTGCTGCAGCCATTCGAACAGTCCGGCCGGGCTGCGCGGCGGGTCGAACTCCACGCGCGCGCCGCTGATGCCCTGAGCATCCAGCACGGCCAGGATGTGGGCGCGCTGCGGCCAGTCGCTCGCGACTTCACCGATGAAACGGATGCGCGACTGTGGCGTGGCGGCAAGCACGCGGGCCCACATATCGAGGCAGCCGCGGGTCATGCGCAGTCCACGCGCGGTGACGCCGAAGGTGACCACGCCATTGCGCAGCAGCGGCGGCGGCAGCGGCGCCGGTGCATGAAGCGGCGGGTCCCAGCACCACTGGCCGCCATCGAGTCGCCACAGTGCCTCTTCGTGCAAGCCCTCGTGTGCGACCGGCACGGCGTGCGCATCGGTCAGCAGTACATCGAACAGCCCGCCGGCCGTGACCGGGCAACCGAGCCAGCCCACCTGCAGTGGCGCGACACGGCGGGCGTAGGCCTCCAGCAGTTCGAACTGGCCTTCGAACGGATGCAGCCCGCCGGCATCGATCACCACGTCGATGCGGTTCGCCGCGCACGACGCGGCCAGTCCGGCGGCCACGAGCGGCTCGCGGTGGATGTGCGGCGGCAGGTCCGGCAGCGGACGGTTGCTGAACAGGAACACCTCGCACTGCTCCGCGTCGTGATTCGCCAGCACCCGGCGCAGCAGGCTCTGGTGCAACTGCCCCGCGACGTAGGCGATGCGCAGGCGTGCGCCGTGGCGGCGCAGTGCGGGCAGGCGCGGTGCACGTCCGAGGCCCGCGCGCAGCTTGAGTGCCCGGTAAAGGTCGCGCGCGGCCCGCGCGAGATCGGCCGGCGTTGACGCGTCGAACAGCGTCGCGCCATACAACGCCGCGCTGGCGATCCACGGATCGGCCGGGCCGTCCTCGACGGCGGCAGCGAGCAGGCGGGCGACGCAGTCATGACCATGGCGCGCAACAGCCACGGTCAGCGCGTCGCGCAAGGCGGCCCGCCGTTCAGGTACCGAGGCCTGGCTGAGCGCCGCGCGCGCACCCGGTGTGGCGAGACCGATGAGGCGGGCCATCACGGCGGCTGCGCCGGCCGCGTTGCGGCGCTCGCTCGACAGGCGACGACACAGGTCCAGTGCGCGCACCGCGTCGTCCGGCTGCAGGCTGCCTTCGGTCAGCAGCCGGGCCTTCATCAACAGGGCGTTGGCATGGTCTGGTTGCGGGACCAGCACCGCGTTGACGGCCTCCAGACCGCGCTGGAAATCGCCGGCACGCAGGCAGGCTTCGGCCAGTTCGAGCAGGGGCAGCACGTCGTCCGGCTGCAATGCGCGCAGGCGCAGGAAAGCCAGCTGAGCCTGGCCCGGGCGCTGGTCAGCGAGCAGTATCCAGCCCAGTTGCCGCAGGCTGTCGCTGCGATCCGGCTGCAGCAGCAGGGCGGTTTCGATGGCGGTTTCGGCTTCGCTCAGCCGGCGCTGCCGCAGCCTCACCTCGGCCAGGGCCCGCCACGCATCGACCTGCTGCGGGTCGTGCGCGACCGCCGCCTGCGCGAGCTCGGCGGCCCGTGCCAGCTCGTCGCCGGCGGCGAACACGAAGGCCGCCTGCACCCGCGTGGCCTGATCGTCCGGGGCGAGCGCGAGCGCGCGTCGCAGGGCGTCCTTCGCCACCTGCGGTTCGCCCTGCTCAAGCGCCAGCCAGCCCAGCACGCGCAGCGCGGCCACGTTGTCCGCGTCGAGGCGCAGGGCGCGCACGAGCGCGCGCCGCGCGAGGCCGCCGCGGCGGCGCTGGCAATGCACCGCAGCCAGCAGGCGCCACAGCTCGCTCTCGCCGGGCGCTGCGCGCAGCAGAGACCACAGCAGCCGGCGCGCCTCGGCGGTCCGCTTCAGGTCGAGCAGCACCTGCACCTTCAGCGCCTGTACCGGCAAGGACCGCGACGCTTGCTGCAATGCGAGTTCCAGCAGCCACAGTGCCGCTTCCGCGCGACCCCAGCCGGACTGGATCTGCGCGCGACGCAGCAGCGCGTCCGCATTCGTCGGGTCGCGCTGCTGGACTTCGGCAAAGCACTGCTCCGCCGCCTCCAGATTTCCCGAACGGTGCTGCAGCACGCCGAGCAGGTACCAGGCGTCCGCCCGTTCCGGATGGCTTTCCGTCTGTCGGCGCGCCAGTGTGATCGCGTGGTCGCGTCGGCCCTGGTCCCACTCATGACAGACCTGTTCGCTCAGCAATTCGGCGTCAAAGGGCAGATGTTCGAGTCCGCGGGCGAGCGCCCGGCCGGCCAGATCGGGGCGCCGCAGCGCCGCGTGGCACTGCGCGAGATGGCGGTGCAGCGTGCGCTGTTCCGGCGCGCCGTGAGGAAAGGCCGCAATGGCTTCCTCGTACAGGTCGATTGCCTCGCCGTGTGCGCCCTGACGCTGCAGCAGCCATGCCGACTGCAGCAAGCGCGGCGGCTGGCGGGAAGCCTGCAGCGCCTTCCCAGCCCAGCTCGCGGCCTCGGCCACCTGATCGATGTCCTGCAGCAGCCAGGCCAGCGTGAAGGCGGCTTCGTCCAGACCGGCATCGAGCAGACAGGCGCGGCGCAGCGCGTCGATCGCTGGCGCGTTGTCACCGCGTCGCTGGTGCAGCAGGCCGACATACCAGTGCAGCGGTGCATGGTGCGGAGCGCGGGCGAGTGCCGGCATCAGCACGCGCGCGGCGGCATCCGTCTGATCGGCGTCGAGCAGGAAGTAGCCCAGCGCGGCGGCGGCCGACGGTCCTCCATCGACGGCATGCGCCTGCTGCGCGCACTGCAGCGCCGCCACCTTGTCGCCGTCGGCGAAATGCCGCCACGCCTGCCGGGTCAGTTCCGTGCCGTTCACCGCGCCGGGCTGCTCAGACGAAGGAGCCGTCGCCGCGTGCCGCGGGCCGCCGGGCCACCACCGTGAACATCGCCACCTCCCTGTTCTCGGCTGGCTGCTTCTGGCTGTGGAAACTCACCGTGCATTCGGTGAAGCCGAGCACGCCAAGCGCCGACACGAAGAACTGCGGCGTAAACAGCCACCAGGTGTGCACCTGGGGCGTGGCGGTGTTCGGCAGCAGCCAGCACGAGGGCGCATCGCCCAGCGCCGGGTCGTACAGTTCGGTGACCACCATGGTGTGCCGGACCCGTTCGGCGACGCTCTGCAGCAGATCGAAGGGGCGGCGGCAGTGCAGCAGCACCGACGCCAGTATGCCGATGTCGAAAGGGCCGAAACCGGGTGGGAGTTCATAGGGATCACCTTCGAACACCCTGACCCGCGAGTCATGCTGCCGATGCAGGTACCAGAAGGAATTGCGCACCTTCTCGATCTGTTCACCGAACATCTCGCGCCAGGCCGGCGTGTCGAAACCTTCGAGCGGCACGACGTCCCACAGATGCGACATCGGGGGCTCTACGCAGGTGACGGTCGCACCGGCCGCCTCCATGCAGAAGGACAGGAATCCGCTCGCCGGACCGATCTCCAGCACCGATTGACCGGTGACGCAGACGTCGCCCAGGTAGCCGAACGGATCGGGCCGCAGATCCCATTCGCCGGTCACTTCCGTGCCGTCGGCCAGATCACAGGAATGATAGAAGCGGCAGTCTTCGAGACGCGGCGCACGAGGCGCGACTTCGCGCATGGCGGTGGGGAGTGGTCCGGGCGTCACCGGAGAGGTGGCGCTGTCGAGGGCCGTGCCTGCGCTGTCGCCGTCGTCGATAGTCGACCGGCTTGCGTGCAGGGCCAGCAGGCTCAGCAGTTCCCCGACGACGAGCGGCGTGGACACCACGTGGGCCGCTGCCTGACGCAGCGCCGCGTCTCTGTACGACGCGCTGAGCACCGGGTCGTAAAGATGCCGCAGCGCCTGCGCCCAGTCGTTGATCGACGCTTCGGGCGCGAGCACGAAACCGCCGTCGCCGACGAGGTCGGGCAGCGCGCCGCGCGTGCTGGCCAGCACCGGCAGGCCATTGATCTGGGCCTCGATCACGGTGCGGCCGAAGGACTCTTCCCATACCGAAGGCATCAGCAGTACCCGCGTGCGGGCGAGCACCTCGCGCATTTCGCGGGTCGGGCTGCACCATTCGATATTGCCCAGCCGCCCTGCGCGCTCGAGGCAGTAGGCGCGCCAGTGCGGGTCGATGTGCCAGCTTTCGACGACGAGGAAGGGTAGTTCCGGGCAGGCCGCGGCCAGCGAGAACAGGATTTCGACGCCCTTGATCGGCGTCGGATTGACGAACAGCACCTTGTCGCCAGTCTGTCCGCTGACATAGGACTCGGGCGCCACCACCGGCGGTATGACCGCGCAGTCGATGCCGTACAGCGCGCGCCAGCGCCGTGCGGTGAAGGTCGAATTGGCGAGATACAGCAGCGACGGGTGAGGCGCGAGATGGCCTGCGAGCTGGTGTGTCTCGACGTTGTGCAGGTAGATCGCGGTAGGGCGTCCGGTCGTCAGACTGGCCAGCACCATCGGTGCCAGCGCGGTGCCGTTCTGCACGACGATGACATCGGCAGCCCAGGCGGCGGCAGCCATCGGCAGCGCCTGTTCCGGCGCGTCGGTGCGCAGTACGAGGTAACCGAGGCTTTCATCGCCGCTCGCCGGCTGTTCCTCAGCGGTCGGGTCGGCCCGCAGACGACCGCACAGCACGGCCGCATCGGCGCCCATCGCCTTGATCGCCAGGCAAAGGTCGTGCGTGGAGGTCTGCAGCCCGCCGGTGAGCTCGGGCAGATGAGCATAGTTCGAAGCAAACAGGACGCGCATGGCCCACTCGTATTGTCAGGGCGGCGGGAGCATGGTCCGGTGAGACGAACCTGTCCACCCACCAGGCCCACTACCGGGGAGGGCTATCAGGAAGCGACGGGCGTCTGGCCGACCCCGAGGATGTTGCGCAAGGTCTGTGTCGGATTGGCGGTTTCCCTGGTGTCGACGACGTTCCGCAACCTGTCGTTGGCCAGCGAATTGCCCGGGTTGGTGGTCCCGCCCGGCGTATTTCCGGTGCTGAGCAACTGGCCGCTGGGGGCCGGCGACGGATTGGGATTGACCTGGTTGACGTTGTTCGGCCGGGTTTCCAGCTGGCTCAACAGCAAGTTGAGCTGTTGCGGTGATGTACGTGACGGTGTCGAAACGCCCTGGGAACCGATGCTGCTGCCAAATCCCGGACGCGTAATGGTCTGGCTGTTGCCGCTGTTGTCGGTCGCCCGCATCTGCTGGCCGAACAGGAAGGTGCCGCTCGTACTGTTCGCCTCTGAGTTCACCACGGTGATGCCGCCGCGGATCTCCACCTTGCCGTGCGCTGTGGCGATTTCGGTCGCGGTGGTCTTGCTGATGTGTCCGCCGACCACGCGCAGCAGGCCCTGGTTCAGGCGCAGCCGGATCTGGCCCTGCCTGCTGGCCGGGTCGTAGTTGAAGGTTTCGATGACCAGCTCGGAATCGGCGCCCAGCGTGACGGCCGACTGGTCGAGGAAAAGAACGTGCAGTTGCCCGTCCGGTCCGGTGCGCAGCGTTTCGCCGGGAACCACATTATCGCCGACCATCACGGTCTTCGCGTTGGTAGTGGCGGGGGCGCTGGACGTGATGGCGGACACCACGCCCGCACGGGGCGTTGATGCGGTCTGCGCAAAGGCGGTCGGCAGCGCGGCGCTGGTCAGCGCGGCGGCGATCCACCAGTCTTTCGAAATCGGCGGGGTCATTGCATGTTCCTCGTGCAATCGTAGCGGTTCATTGTCAGGTGCAGGGCTGTGCGCGCTTCAGAAGCGATAGGCCGCTGCACCGAACAAGGAAGAATTCTTGTTGCGGAAGTTGGGCAGGTTGGCGTCGGTGTCCATGTGCTCGACCTGGATCAGCAGCGACCAGGCGGCCGACAGTGCCACGGTGTTGCCGATACCGATGCGCCACTCGGTATCCCGGCGCTTCCGGGTCGGATCGACCGACGGATCGGCGGCCTGGTAGTGGCGCTGATGTACGCCGCCCCAGATCGAGGTCGTCCAGGCGCCGCCGTTGGCGACGAAGGGGTTTGCATAGCTGAACGCATAGGTCAGCCGCCCTTCGTAGCCGTCGTAGTCGTAGTAATCGCGGTCGGTGCGATGGAAGCGCGCGCGCAGTTCGCCGCTCAGTGCCGTGCCCGGGCTCAGTTCCCGGGTCAGACGTACGCGGAACAGATTGTCCGGGCCACCGAGCAGGCCGGCGTTCGGCACGTCGATGCGCGAGGCGTAATCGAAATTGCGGTACTCGTAACCGGCGTCGATCACCGTGCGCTCGTTGATCAGATAGCCCACATCGAGCCCGGCGCCGTAGCTGTCCAGATATTTGTGGCCTTGTGCGCTGAGCGTGCCGACGATGAGGTGAGGGCGCAGGGTGAGGCCCGGCGCGCCGGTGGCGGACGGCTTGAAGCGGATGCCGCTGGTCACCTCGACCAGCGCGAGGTTGTACGGATCCGCCTGACTGGGCGACAACCGGGAGCCGGACGAAGAGCTGTACTTGATCACCTGGGCCACCAGCGAACTAACGACGGCCGCCTCGTTCTGCGTGCCGAGGTCATAGCGGTGGTCCAGACGCAGGGTCGCCTGCAGATCGGTGTCCGACTTCGGCTTGAACGGCGAGGCGACCGCCAGCGGCAGGCCGCCTGAGAGCACCGTGTCGCGGTCGGAGCGCGCCGCCGGGTTGGTCTGCGCGCGCACGCCGAACACCAGAAGACCGTCGAACTGCGACACCTGGTTGCGCTTGCTGACATCGCGCAGCAGGTTCTCCGCAACGGTCCTTTGCTCACCCGTCAGGCGGCTGTCATCGAGCGCCTGCCGCAGCAGGGCTTCCGACATGCTGTAGGACGCCAGGCGGTAATACAGCACGGCCAGTTCTACGCGCACGGCCGGGTGAGCGGCCGGATCGAGCAGCAGGCGTTCCATGGCGGCGATGCCGCCCTCGTAGTTGCCGTCCTGCACGAGCAGGCGGGCATAGTTCAAGCCGGCTTCCATGTCGGCCGGCGCACGCATGACTTGCTGGAAGGCCTCATCGACCTGCCGGTCGAGCGGCCAGTTTCCCGGGGTCTGGGCATGTGCCGAGGCACACAGAAATGCCCCTGCGGCAATGATCGCGAACGGCCGCGGCCGGAAAGCTCGGTGGTCAGTCAGACGCCTCAATTAGGGTTCCTCGGCTTTGGACAGTCGTATATATACGGCCGGAATGTAACAGAACTGTACGTCCGGGGCCGCTGAGAATCGCCCGCCGTTGCGGCGTTCGCGCCCACCCTGAATGCAGCGGCCGGCGGTTCGAATCCGGGCGACTGCGCCCCCTATTACCGATCAGAGTCCTGCAACAATGCCGCCCTGCGGTGTCGCTCTCCTGTTTTCTATGCCCGCTGCCCGGCCAAGCTGGTACGCTGCTTTTCCTCCGCATTCCGCCTGCTGTCGCCCGAGATGTCCCGCATCCTGTTTTTTGCGCTCCTGGCCTTCCTGGCCTGGCTGTGGTTCTTCAAGAAACCCGCGCGCAACAAGTCTGAAAAGAGCAAGCCCGCCGAGCCGGCGGTCGAGCGCATCGTGCAGTGCGCCGAGTGCGGTCTGCGCCTGCCCGAGGGCGAAGCACTGTTTTCCGATGCGCAGTACTTCTGCTGCCCCGAGCATCGCGATGCTCACGACAGCCGGGTCTGACGGCGCCGCCGCGCTGCCGGTGGCGCGGGTGAGTTCGCTGCGCTACTTCAATCTGTATCGCCTGCTGATCGCCTCGGTGCTGGTTGCGCTGGTGTTCGGCGTGCCGGGCGAGATCAGTTTTGCCGATTACCGCGGCGCGCTGTTCGCCAGCGCCGCGCGCGGCTACTGGGTGTTCGCCGTCTGCGTCATGCTCGGCGCCGACCGCCTGCTGCCGACCGATGACGCACGGCTGACCGCAGGCGTACTCGCCGACATCTTCTTCCTCACGCTGCTGACTTACGCGGGCGGTGGGCTCAGCACCGGTCTGCCCTTCATGCACGTGGTCGTGCTGGCGTTCGCTGCACTGGTCGGGCAGGGGCGCCTGGCGGTGTTCTACGCGGCGGTGGCCAGTCTCGCCATGCTGTTCCAGCAGGCGATGCAGTGGGTCACGCTGGGCTCCGACGCCGGTGGCTTCGTGCATGTCGGCTCGATCAGCATCGGCTTCTTCGCCACCGCGATCGCGGTGCGCCTGCTGGCGCGGCGGGTCATCGCCAACGAGTCGCTGGCGCGCGAGCGGGGTCGCGACCTGGCCGAGCAGGTGCGGGTGAACGAACGAGTGATCCGCGACATGGACGACGGCGTGCTGGTGGTCGATACGCTCGGCCACGTGCGGCAGGCCAATCCGCAGGCGCGCCGCCTGCTCGATCCGCTGATGCCGCGGCCGGTCATGCTGGCCGACTATTCGCCGGCGCTTGCCGCGGCGATGGCGGCACAGGCCGACCCCGACCGCGAACGCGTGTTCGTGCTCGATCTGCCGTCGCGCCCGGCGGCGCTGCGCGTGCGCTGCGTGCCGGCCGGCGGTGCCGGTGGGCATCTGGTGTTCATCGAAGATCTGGCGCGGCTGCGCGAACAGGCGCGGCAGATCAAGCTCGCTGCGCTCGGCCGGCTGACCGCCAGCATGGCGCACGAGATCCGCAACCCGCTGGCCGCCATCAGCCAGGCGGCCGAACTGCTGCAGGAGGAGCGGCGCGCCGAGACGCAGGCACGGCTCACCCGCATCATCGGCGACAACGCGCAGCGGCTGGACCGCATGGTCAGCGACGTGCTGGAACTGGGCCGCCGCGACCGCGCCGAGCCGGAACTGCTCGAACTGAGTGCTTACGTGCGCACCTTCGTCGATGAATTCGCGATGCGCGAGCCGGGCGTGCGTGCGCGCGTGCACATCGAAACCGGCGCGCCGGCGAGCATCTGGTTCGATCGCGGCCATCTGCACCAGGTGCTGTGGAACCTGCTCGGCAATGCGCTGCGCTTCGCCGGCCCGGACGACGGCGCGGTGCGCCTGACGGTCAGCGCGACCGAGGACGCCACCCAGCTCGACATCGTCGACAACGGCCCCGGCGTCACCGACAGCGCGCGCGCCCACCTGTTCGAACCTTTCTTCACCACGCACAGCCGCGGCACCGGGCTCGGCCTCTACATCGCGCGCGAACTCAGCGACGCCAACGGGGCCACGCTCGACTTCGTGGATAATTCGCCGGGTGCGCACTTTCGCCTGCGCGGCCTGAACAGGAGCTTGGACGAATCATGGAACGGCGGCGGACTGAGCGGGAGCTGAAGGTGCTGGTCGTCGACGACGAAGACGACCTGCGCGAACTGCTCGACATGTCGCTCGCGCGCATGGGCCTGCACGCCTCGCTCGCCGGATCGGTCGGCGAGGCGCGTGAACTGCTCGGCAAGGAACGCTTCGCGCTGTGCCTGACCGACATGCGCCTGCCCGATGGCGAAGGCATGGATTTGGTGCGTCACATCGCCGAACACCACCGCGATCTGCCGGTGGCCGTCATCACCGCCTTCGGCAGCATGGACAACGCGGTCGCCGCGCTGAAGGCGGGCGCCTTCGACTATCTCGCCAAGCCGGTGTCAATCGAACAGCTGCGCGCGCTGGTGCGTTCGGCGCTCGACCTGCCGACGCGCGGCAGCGAGGTGCGACCGGCCGGCACCGACGCGCTGGTGGGCGACGCGCCGGCCATGACCCAGGTGCGCGAAACCATCGCCAAGCTCGCGCGCAGTGGCGCACCGGTGCATATCCACGGCGAATCGGGCAGCGGCAAGGAACGCGCGGCGCGGCTGATACACGAGCTGGGTGCGCGGCGCGAAGGGCCTTTCGTCGCGGTCAATTGCGGCGCCATACCCGAGAACCTGGTCGAGTCCGAGTTCTTCGGTTACGCCAAGGGCGCCTTCACCGGCGCCGACGCCGACCGCGAAGGCTATTTCCAGGCGGCCCGCGGTGGCACGCTGTTCCTCGACGAAGTGGGCGACCTGCCGCTGGCGATGCAGGTGAAGCTGCTGCGCGCGATACAGGAGAAGTCCGTACGCCGCGTCGGTGCGCGCGCCGAAGAGGCGACCGACGTGCGCCTGATCAGCGCCACCCACCGCAATCTGCGGCAGATGGTGGACGAGGGCCGTTTCCGCCAGGATCTCTTCTACCGGCTCAACGTGCTCGAACTGCGCATGCCCAGCCTGCGTGAGTGCCGCGAATCCATCCCGCAACTGGCGCAGACCCTGCTCGAACGCATCGCCGCCGCCGACGGCAAGAAGCCCGAACTGACGCGTGCGGCGGTCGATGCGCTGTGCGCCTATCCCTTCCCCGGCAATGTGCGCGAACTGGAGAATGTGCTCGAACGCGCCTACGCGCTCAGCTCCGGTGAGCGCATCGACGCCGCCGACCTCGGCCTGATGCCGGTCGACGACGAAGTGCCTGATATGCCGGCCGGCGAACTGCCGCTGCAGGACTATCTCGACCGCATGGAGCGCGCCGCCATCGAGGACGCGCTGCGCAAGACCCGCTACAACCGTACCGCGGCGGCCCGCCTGCTCGGCGTCACCTTCCGCTCGCTGCGCTACCGGCTGCAGCGGCTGGGCATCAATGACTGAGTGCAGCGGCCACCGTCGTCAGGATGTTGGGCGCCTTGTCGTGAGCAAGCGCGCTCCCGCAAGCAGCCTGCCCCGACGTGGGAGCGAGCTTGCTCGCGATCTGCCGCTGCCCGGCCACGCCCGATGACCACCGATTTCCTTATCGACGCCGATGGCTGGTGTACCGCCGCCCGCCGCATCGAATCGCCCAATTCCGACCCGCGCCCTGAGGGCGAACCGGTGTCGCTGGTGGTGATGCACTGCATCAGCCTGCCGCCGGGCGAATTCGGCGGCCCCTATATAGAAGACCTCTTCCTGAACCGGCTCGACCCGGCGGCCCACCCGTACTTCGTCGACGTCGCGCCGTTGCGCGTGTCGGCGCATTTCGTGGTGCGGCGCAACGGCGAACTGCTGCAGTTCGTGTCGAGTACGCGCCGCGCCTGGCATGCCGGCCGTTCGAGCTGGGGCGGGCGGGAGGGCTGCAACGACTTCTCGGTCGGCATCGAGCTTGAAGGTTGCAACGTGCTGCCCTTCGAGGACGCCCAATACCGGTGCGCCGCAGCGTTGATTGATGCGCTGCGCAAACGGCATCCGGTGGTCGACGTGGTAGGTCATTCGGATATCGCGCCGGGAAGAAAGATTGATCCCGGTGCCTGCTTCGACTGGAAACGCTTGCCCGGCGTCATCCGGTCGGACTGATTCCCGCCATACCGGCGTTTGCGCCGGGTTACGCCTCGCCAGCCCTTGTCCGGTGCGATTCCCCTGCACATCGAAGGGTGATTTTCAGGCCGCCGCGATGCCGCTTAGCAGAAAAATCGCGCTTGCGGGTGCCGGATTGGCTCACTAGAATTAGTAGCTCATCGAGCTTCAACCACTACCTATAGTGGTCAGTTAGCGAAATCCCATCAAAAACCGCTTCTCCGTCGCGCTCGCGACGGCCTTACAGGGAGACGTCCGCATGCAATTGACCGCCGAACACGCCAGCACCCGTCCGCAGTCCCCCAGCCCCGACCAGATCAGCATCGACGAGCTGCCGAACACGGCGGCGCTGCACGCCGATTACAAGGTGATCCGCCGCAACGGTGCGGTGGTGAATTTCGAGCCGGCCAAGATTTCGATCGCGGTGACCAAGGCTTTCCTGGCGGTGAATGGCGGGCAGGGTGCCGCGTCGGCGCGCGTGCGCGAACAGGTGGCCGGCATCACCAGCCAGGTGGTGCAGGCGCTGGTGCGTCGCCAGCCGCACGGCGGCACCTTCCACATCGAAGACATCCAGGACCAGGTCGAACTGGCGCTGATGCGTTCGGCCGAGCACGACGTGGCCCGCGCCTACGTGCTTTACCGCGAGAAGCGCGCCGCCGAGCGCGCGCAGAAGCAGCACGCGGTCGAAGCCGCGGCCGACCAGCCGGTGCTGCACGTGGTCGACGGCAACCGTCGCATGCCGCTGGACCACGCCGCGCTGCGCGGCCTGATCGAAGCCTCGTGCGAGGCGCTGGGCGACGTGGTGTCGGTCGACGCCATCCTGAACGCCACGCTGTCGAACCTGTACGACGGCGTGCCGGTCGAGGAAGTGCGCAAGTCCGCCATCATGGCCGCCCGCTCGCTGCTCGAGCAGGACCCGGCCTACGGCTACGTCACCGCCCGCCTGCTGCTGCACACGGTGCGCGCCGAAGTGCTGGGTGAGGAAACTTCGCAGGCAGAGATGGCCACTGCCTACGCCGAATACTTCCCGCGCTACATCAAGCTGGGTATCGAAGCCGAACTGCTCGATTCCAAGCTGGCCCAGTTCGACCTCGCCAAGCTCGGCGCCGCGCTGGACCACCGCAATGACCTGCGCTTCAACTACCTCGGCCTGCAGACGCTGTACGACCGCTACTTCCTGCACATCCGCGACCGCCGCATCGAACTGCCGCAGATCTTCTTCATGCGCGTCGCCATGGGTCTGGCGCTGAACGAAATCAACCGCGAAGAGCGCGCGATCGAGTTCTACAAGCTGCTGTCCAGCTTCGACTTCATGAGCTCGACGCCGACGCTGTTCAACAGCGGCACGCTACGTCCGCAGCTGTCGTCCTGCTACCTCACCACGGTGGCTGACGATCTCGACGGCATTTTCGAGGCGATCAAGGAAAACGCGCTGCTGGCCAAGTTCGCCGGCGGTCTGGGCAACGACTGGACGCCGGTGCGCGCGCTGGGTTCGCACATCAAGGGCACCAACGGCAAGTCGCAGGGTGTGGTCCCCTTCCTGAAGGTGGTCAATGACACCGCGGTCGCGGTGAACCAGGGCGGCAAGCGCAAGGGCGCGGTGTGCGCCTATCTGGAAAGCTGGCACCTCGACATCGAGGAATTCCTCGACCTGCGCAAGAACACCGGCGACGACCGCCGCCGCACGCACGACATGAACACGGCGAACTGGATTCCCGACCTGTTCATGCGCCGCGTGATGGAAAACGGCGAATGGACGCTGTTCTCGCCGGCCGACTGCCCGGACCTGCACGACCTGTACGGCAGCGCCTTCGAGCAGGCCTACACCCGCTACGAAGAGAAGGCCGCGCGCGGCGAAATCCGCCTGTTCAAGAAGACGCAGGCCGTGGCCCTGTGGCGCAAGATGCTGTCGATGCTGTTCGAAACCGGCCACCCGTGGATCACCTTCAAGGACCCGTGCAACCTGCGTTCGCCGCAGCAGCATGTCGGCGTCGTGCATAGCTCGAACCTCTGCACCGAAATCACGCTGAACACCTCGGACACCGAAATCGCCGTGTGCAACCTCGGCTCGGTGAACCTGGTCGCCCACCTGAAGGACGACGGCAAGGGCGGCAAGGCGCTCGACCACGACAAGCTGCGCAAGACCATCCGCACCGCGATGCGCATGCTCGACAACGTCATCGACATCAACTACTACTCGGTCGGCAAGGCGCGCAACGCCAACCTGAAGCACCGCCCGGTCGGCATGGGCCTGATGGGCTTCCAGGAAGCGCTGCACGAACTGCGCACGCCGTACGCCTCCGACGCGGCGGTCGAGTTCGCCGACCGCTCGATGGAAGCGGTGGCCTACTACGCCTACTGGGCCTCGACCGAACTGGCCGAAGAGCGCGGCCGCTACTCCAGCTACAAGGGCAGCTTGTGGGACCGCGGCATCCTGCCGCACGACTCGCTGGACATCCTGGCCGAGCAGCGTGGCGGCTACCTCGAAGTCGACCGCTCGGTCACGATGGACTGGGACGCGCTGCGCAACCGCATCGCCAACTACGGCATGCGCAACTCGAACTGCCTGGCGATCGCGCCGACCGCCACCATTTCGAACATCATCGGCGTCGATGCCAGCATCGAGCCGACCTACCAGAACCTGTTCGTCAAATCGAACCTGTCGGGCGAATTCACCGTGGTGAACGAGCACCTGGTGCGTGACCTGAAGAAGCTGGGTCTGTGGGACGAAGTGATGGTTGCCGACCTGAAGTATTTCGACGGCTCGCTGTCGCGCATCGACCGCATCCCGGCCGACATCCGCGCGCTCTACGCCACCGCTTTCGAAGTCGAGCCGAAGTGGCTGGTCGAAGCCGCGTCGCGCCGCCAGAAGTGGATCGATCAGGCGCAGAGCCTGAACATCTACATGGCCGGCGCCTCCGGCAAGAAGCTGGACGAAACCTACAAGCTCGCCTGGCTGCGCGGCCTGAAGACCACCTACTACCTGCGCGCCATGGGCGCCACCCACGCCGAGAAATCCACCGGCCGCGGCGGCGAACTGAACGCGGTGCCGAGCCAGTCGGAAGAGCCGGCGCCCAAGTTCTGCGCCATCGACGATCCCACCTGCGAAGCTTGCCAATAAGCACGTCCCGCCCGTGCCTGCTTCGCAGGCGCGAGCGGGGGGATGAGGGGCTAGGGGCCAGGGGCTAGCGGAGCCAGCTCCGCGCATCGCTCCACCTGACATAAAGCAATACCCGGCGCGCAGCGCGCGCCGACTGAAGGAGAAAACAACAATGCTGAGTTTCGAAGACGACCTGCCGATGACCGCACCGCAACCCGGTCTGGCGCTGCGCACGCCCGCATCGCGTCCGTTCGAACCCGACTCGCGCGAACTGCCGATGTCGCCGCCGGCCACGCCGGCCGCCCAGGGCGACGCGCGCATGCGCCGCATCCGCGCCGAAGACAAGCGCGTCATCAACGGCGGCACCGACGTGAACCAGCTCGTGCCTTTCAAGTACAAGTGGGCCTGGGAAAAGTACCTCGCCGGCTGCGCCAACCACTGGATGCCGCAGGAAGTGAACATGCAGCGCGACATCGAACTGTGGAAGTCGCCGAACGGCCTGACCGAAGACGAGCGCCGTCTGGTCAAGCGCAACCTCGGTTTCTTCGTCACCGCCGATTCGCTGGCCGCCAACAACATCGTGCTCGGCACCTACCGCCACATCACCGCGCCCGAGTGCCGCCAGTATTTGCTGCGCCAGGCCTTTGAGGAGGCCATCCACACCCACGCCTACCAGTACATCGTCGAGTCGCTCGGCCTGGACGAAGGCGAGGTGTTCAACGCCTATCACGAAGTGCAGTCCATCCGTGACAAGGACGAGTTCCTCATCCCCTTCATCGACGTGCTGACCGACCCGGCCTTCAAGACCGGCACGCCCGAAGCCGACCAGCAACTGCTGAAGAGCCTCATCGTGTTCGCCTGCCTGATGGAAGGCCTGTTCTTCTACGTGGGCTTCGTGCAGATCCTGGCGCTGGGCCGCCAGAACAAGATGACCGGCGCCGCCGAGCAGTACCAGTACATCCTGCGCGACGAGTCCATGCACTGTAATTTCGGCATCGACCTGATCAACCAGATCAAGCTCGAAAACCCGCACCTGTGGACCCCGGAATTCCGCGAAGAGCTCAAGGCCCTGTTCCGCAAGGCCGTCGAGCTGGAGTACCGCTACGCCGAAGACACCATGCCGCGCGGCGTGCTTGGCCTCAACTCGAACATGTTCAAGGAATACCTGCGCTTCATCGCCAACCGCCGCGCGCAGCAGATCGGTCTGGACGTGCTCTACCCGGGCGCGGAAAACCCCTTCCCGTGGATGAGCGAAATGATCGACCTGAAGAAGGAACGCAACTTCTTCGAAACCCGGGTGATCGAGTATCAAACGGGTGGGGCGTTGAGTTGGGATTGATGTTTGAGTAAAGAGAAAAGCCGGCGAACGCCGGCTTTTCTATTTTGCGGATTGATCGATTCGTTCGCGCTAGCGATGCATAGACTAGGGAAACCGGGACAGCCTGCATATGTTCGAGGTAACAGGTACCGATATCAGCAATCTGGATGACGCCGATTTGCGTACCCTGGTCGCCCGGCTTGCACTGGCAGAGCTACGAAAACAGGGTTGTCCTTTGTCGGCGGTCACTGCGGGCGGCGACCAGGATGCGGCGGATGGCGGAGTCGACGTGCGCGTGCAGTGTTCCGTATCGATCGCAAGCCCTGACTTCGTGCCACTGTCCAACACCGGCTTTCAGGTGAAGAAGCCGAAGATGCCGCCGAGTGCCATTAGTAACGAAATGCGGCCGAAGCCAACGGGTGGCGGTGATAGAAAACTGCGGCAGGTCATCTGTGAGCTCGCAACGGTGTCGGGCGCATACATCATCGTCAGTTCACAGGATTCGGTTGCGGACAGGCCACTTGCCGACCGGCGGTCGGCGATGCGCGAGGCACTGCACGACCTCCCCAATGCGGCCGATCTCTATACGGACTTCTACGACCGTGATCGCCTCGCTACATGGGTCAATGAGTACCCGGGCGTCGCCGCTTGGGTCCGCAATCGCACAGGTCTTGGTTTGTCGGGCTGGAGCAGCATCGGCGGATGGACCGGAACGCACGTTACTGAAGAGACTCCTTATCTTTTCAATGACAAGGCCTGTCTGACCGATGAGCGCTCGCGTGAGCGAGAGCGATTGACTATTGCCGAGGGCATCGAGCGACTCCGTGCGGCACTTCGGACGCCAAAGCAATGCATCCGCTTGATCGGTCTATCAGGCCTTGGAAAAACCCGCTTCGTTCAGGCGTTGTTCGAGAGCGGAGTCGGTGAAGAGCCGCTCGATCCGAGCGTCGCGATTTACACTGACTATTCAGCGGAAACCATCCCGACCGCACGCGACATGGCCCGACAGCTCCTGCAGAGCGGGCAGCGGGCCATCCTTGTCGTCGACAACTGCAACCCTGCGACCCATGCGGAGCTCGCCCGCATCTGCTCGAACAGCGCTAGCAAGGTCAGCCTTCTCACCGTTGAATACGATGTTCGAGACGACGAGCCTGAGCTGACCGGTGTCTTTCGACTGCAGTCCGCTTCAACCGATCTGGTCGCGGCTTGGCTCAAGCAGTCTTTCCCGGATATGTCCCAGGTTGATCAGCGAACCATCGCTGATTTCAGCGATGGCAATTTTCGCGTTGCCCGAGCGCTGGCGGAAACGCTTGGCCGGGGAGAGACATTGGGCAAACTCAAGAGCCGCGAGCTGTTCGAGAGACTCTTCCAGCAGCGTAATCATCCCGATCAAAATCTGTTGGTCGCGGCTGAGGAGCTGTCTTTGCTCTATTCGGTCAATGGCGAGGACACCTCCGGAGAGGGCGAGCTTGCACGCATCGGCACGCTGCGTTCGGTCAGTGCATCGACTCTTTACGCTGCGCTTGCCGAGCTTCGTCGGCGCGGCATTGCTCAGGTGCGAGGCCGCTGGAGGGCTATCCTTCCGCAAGCGATCGCCAACCAACTTGCGACTTACGCGCTTCAACGGATTTCGCCACCAGACTTTGACCGGTTCAGCGCCTCGCTGACTCCGCGCATGCAGAGGTCACTCTCTCGTCGATTGGGCTATCTCCACGATAGCAGTGAGGCCCAGGCAACGGTCGCACGCTGGCTACGAAGTGACGGAGCCCTTGGTGATCTCGTGGCGCGGGGACGTGAAGGCCTCTATATCTTGACCAACATCGCTCCGATTGAGCCTGAGGCGGTTCTGGCTAAGCTGACGCAAGAACTAAATGGCCCGAACGGCGCGTCATTGATTTCGCTGACCGAGGTAACTCGATGGCAACGGATCTGCCTGATCAAAGCGCTTGGCTATGAGCTGCAGATGTTTGATGCCGCGGCATCACTGCTTGCGCGCTTCCTCGCCGCTGAGCCGGATGACTATCGTCAGAATTCGGTCCGCAGTAGATTTGGGGAGCTTTTTCAACTGTATCTGTCCGGGACCCAAGCGCTGCCCGAGCAGCGTCGCGCGTTCGTGCGGCTACTGGCAAGGTCCGGCGATGCCGACAAGCGGCGTTGTGCATCCGTCGCGCTCAATGCGCTTCTGACGACGCGTGGCTTTAGCTCCTCAAGCAACTTTGATTTCGGAGCACGTTCGCGCGACTGGGGATGGCTCCCTAAAGTCGATGAGGACGTCGGAGAGTGGTTCGACGGTGCGATCGATCTCGCCGTCGAGTTGTCTCAGGTCCTGCCGGAAGCGAGAGGCATACTGGCCAAAAATGTTCGCGGCTTGTGGGGCGTCGACGCTTGCCACGACGCCCTCGACCGTGCAGCGAGCGCCCTCGTTACGGTGAAGCCATGGATCGAAGGCTGGATCTCTTTCCGCGCTGCACTTCGCTTCGAGGGCAACGTGATGCCCGAACGGGTCCGAATGCGGCTTGAGACAATCATTGAGCGGCTCAAGCCTTTAGACCTCCTAAACCGAGCGCGTGCGATCGTATTCAACCGCGCTAGCGGTGGCTGGGATATTACGGACTGCGAGTCAGATGACGGCGATGTGATGAAGCCGTGGCGCAGGGCTGCCGAGATGGCGCGGGACGTCGGACGACAATTGGCGAATGACCGCGAAACGCGCGCCAGTTTCCTGACCGAGCTAATGACCGAGCCTCGTGCCGAGCGGGTGTTCGAGTGCGGCCTCGGCCTCGCCGAAGGCGCGAGCGACCTTGCAGCGATCTGGCGCGAGTTGGCCGGTTGCTTTGAGACGGCAGAGCCGAACGGGCGCAATGCGACCGTGCTGGGAGGGTTCATCTACGAAGCGCACCGGCGTGACAGCGATTTTGGCGAAGCCTGCCTCGAAGCCGTGACAGTAAGTCCGGCCTTGAGCCGTAACCTACCTTACCTTCAGGCGCGCATTGGGATCGACGAAAATGGAATCGCCCGCTTGAGGCGGGCGATCGGAATAGGGGCGGTCCAAGCTTCCGACTTCGCAAACATTGCTTGCGGCGTCGTTGGCAATTCACCGCCCGAAGCATTGGCTAATCTGTTGGGCGACATCGCCACTCTGCCGGGTGGGGTCGAGGTCGCGCTTGATATCCTGCACATGCGCTTACATTGCGATCGTGAGGCGGACCGGCAGCACCCCCTGTCATTGATCGTGCGTGGCCGTGAGTTGCTGTGTCGAGCTGAATTCAGCAGTAATGTCGCATTGCGCGACTATGGACTGCATGTGGTCATTCAAGTTTGTTGTGCGGGCAACGATGGCGAATCAACAGTGCGCGAAGTCTGCGCGCATATCTGCAGTGAGATGGAGGTCAGACATCTCTCGCGGCACGATTTGAGCCACGTGCTGAAGGCGCTGTTTGACACGCAGCCGGTTGCTGCCCTTGACGTCTTCCTGTTACCGGCGAAGCCTAGTGGAAGCTGTAGTCTCCGCAACGAAGACTTTGGTAACCCGATCGAGAACATGGATCCTGAGGTCCTGCGTCAATGGGCGGATCGTGAACCAGCCGTGCGGTACAAGGCGTTAAGTCATGCAATCTCGATGTTCAAGGGCAAGTCGGACGATGTAAGTAATGGCATTTCGCCACTGTTTCTTGACTTGCTCGATCATGCCCCGGACAAGCAAGCCTTCCTTGGCGATCTGTGGACGCGATTTCACCCGCGTAGTTGGAGCGGCTCACTCGCCAGCATCCTTACCGGCCGTAAGTCTGCCGTGATGGTGTTACGCGAGAGTCCGCATGAAGATGTCAGGCAATGGGTAGATACCATTTTGCCCAATCTTGATCGCTGGGTTGAACAAGAGCGGCTGCGGGATCAAGAGGCGGAAGAGAGCTTCGAGTGATGAGCCGTTAGAGGATGTTTCGTTGTCTGCCGCTTGACGGCCCTGCGACATCCGAGGTGGTTCGTGTCTATAAGGTTAAAAGGGTACAGACCAAAATTTATTCACCCGGATCTGTTCATACATCCACGCCGGGTCCATGTCTGCTCCGTTGGGCCAGGTCACGGCGCCGAGATTCAGGCGGGCCTGATCGAAAAAGGTCTTGTCCTTGAGCGCTTCGAAGATGCCGCATTCCGTGGCCGTCAGAATCGCTGAAAAATCCGCGATGCCCTGCGTGTCATCCATGAAGGTGACGGCCAAGCGGTAATCGGGCAGCACCGAAAGCGCCTTGATCCGCCAGGGCGCTGCGGGGATCACTTCAGTGGTTTGATCCGCTTCGGGCGTTGTCTGGATTGACACAGCGTCCAGTCCTCCATCAGTTCGGTGCGATGTTCCATCGCCCATTCAATGGTCAGGGCAAGTGCCCGGCGCGGCAGGCTGGCGCCTGTTACGTCAAGCGTCCGGATGTCGATCAGGGCCTCGTGTTTGGCGTAAAGCGCCTGAAACCGCGGTAGGCGTGTTCACGCCAGAGCATCGGGATAACGATACCGAAGAACTGGCTGATCGTGGGCATGGGCAGGATTATGCGCCTGAGCTTTGCAAGGTGCAGGCGGCAAATCGATTGCGGAGCGACAACAAGGTGCAAGTAGCCATTCCGCGTTGCGTGCGACTCAAGTGACTGACTGCGCAGGCGCCGTCAGCGCCATGGCAGCTCAGGTCTGCGGCTACAAATTGCGCACCCGGCGGCCCTCCCGCCGTTTCACCAGATCGCCCGCACATGCGGGTAGCTCCTGATCTTTTCGTCGGCGCTGACGAGCGGTGCGGCGAACTTGCGCGCGGTGGCGACGATGATGCGGTCGGCCGGGTCCTTGTGGAAGTCGCCCGGCAGTTGCACGCTCTTCACGGCGATTTCACTGTCCACCGGCACGATCTGTACCGCGTCGATCCGGCTCAGGGTGTCGAGCCAGGATGCGACGTCCATCGACAGCGCGACGCGCCCGCGCTCGACCAGCATGGCCAACTCCCAGGCAGACATGCTTGAAACGAGGATCTGGCCGCCGTCCATTTCGGCGTCGATTGCGGACGCTGCGGCGGCGGACAATTGCGCGCGTTCGCCGTTGGCCCACCACAGCAGCGCGTGGGTATCGAGCACGATCACCGTGCGGCATCCCAGTCGTCTTCTCCCACCGGTTCGGTCGGCCGGTCATAGCGCAGCACCGAGCCGCGCAGGATGTCCAGTGGCGAGCGCTCCCGCTGTGTGAAGCGACGTACTTCCAGCCGCGGTTCGCCGCGGTCGGTCACGATGAGGGGTTCGCCGCTGCGTTCCACGTCGCGGAAGTATTCGAGCGCGCGCGCTTTGAACTGCGATTTCGATACTTCGGTACTCATATCGAGCCTCTTCTGAGCATGGTCATGGAACCATAGTCATGGTAAGTGCGGATCGGGTTTCAAACAAGGAGGCGTGTGTCTTCTGCGCCGTCACTCAGTGCACGCCAGTCCGATGTACCACGCCGAACCGCTCCGCCTGCATGGCGCGCGTGGCCACGTCCGGTACGGGTGCTTCGCGTGTATGGGCAAGCACCATCGCTGAACTGCCTTGTTCTGCGATGAGAGCGTGAGTGATGCGGGTCAGTTGTTACCCGCATTCAGGAGGCAGCGATGACCGCTACGACCAAGCTGAAACTTCCGGACGACTTGAAAGCGCGCATCGCTGCGGTAGCGCAGCGGTCCGGCAAAAGTGCGCTCGCTCTCATGAGCGGGGCGCTGGAGCTGCAGACTGAACTGGCCGAGCGTCGCACAGCCTTCGTGGCCGATGCGCTGCTGGCGCGTCCGGATTCAGAAGGCGGAGAACCGCTGTGCAAGTTTCTGTGTGCGGAAGTGCGCGACGATGAAATCGACGAACGCCCGCGTCTTGGCGGGCAACAGTTTCTGCGCCGAGAAATAGAGTGAAAGCGGCCCGGCGTCGACGTACCAGTCGGGCAGCACGCGAACGAGTCGCCCGTGTTCGAGATACGGCAACGCATTGGGCATGCTGACCACCGCGATGCCAAGGTTCTGCTCCGCCGCTTCGAGCGCGGCCGCGGGGTCGCTCATCGTCATGCGTAGCTGCATCGTGATCGGCCGCTGTTCCATACGCCGCGGATCGGTGCTGTGAATCAGCGCCCAGGGCCGGATGCGCCCGGTCTGCGGCGAGCGGATGAAGATGCCGTCATGGGCAGCGAGCTCGTCAGGGTGCGAAACAACCGGACGCCCCGCGAGATAGCCCGCCGAGGCCACCAGCACGACGTGCGCGCGCGCAAGTTCCCGCGCCACCAGCCCTGGCGGCAATTCGAAGCCTCCGCCGATGGCTGCGTCGAAGCCCTCGGCGATCAGATCCACCGCCCTGTTATCGAAATGCCAGTCAGGCACGATGGCCGGATAGCGCCTGAGGAAATCACTCAGCAAGGGCACGATGTGCTCGCGCCCGAAAGCATTGCCCATGCTGACCTTCAGCGTTCCGGCCGGTTGCCCGTGCGCATCGGCCAGGTTGGCCATGGCGCTCTGTATGGTGGCAAGACTGCCGCTGACTTCACCCAGAAAGCGCTCGCCGGCCTCGGTCAGCTTCAGGCTGCGCGTGCTGCGGTGGAACAGCCGCACGCCGAGGCGCATTTCCAGCTTTGCAACGCTCTTGCCGACGGCCGCCGATGTCAGGCCCAGCCTTCGCGCGGCTTCCGAAAAGCTGCCGGCTTCTGCGCTGCGCACGAAGCACTCGATGCTGCTTAGACTTTCCATGAGATCGAGGCGCCGGGATCTTGATGCGCGCAACCCTTACCTGAGGGCCGGGGAGCCGACATGCTCATGACCACGAACCGGGTCGCATTCTGATTTGATCCAGATGGTTTCAAATACATAAACCGATTATAGGATTATCACGCCATAGTGTTCGGTGGATAGTGCGCTCCATGGACAGCAGATCGCTGCGCCACATCGCCCAAGGAGAACACTCATGTCACACCCCGCTCAAACCGCCCAGTCCGCTTCCCAACACCTCGCCGGAAAAGTGGCCTTCATCCAGGGCGGCTCGCGGGGCATCGGCGCCGCCATCGCCCGACGCCTCGCCCGTGACGGCGCTGACGTCGCGCTCACCTATGCCAACTCGCCGGAACGTGCAGCCGAAGTGGTGCGCGACATCGAAGCTGCCGGCGGTCGGGCCATCTCCATCAAGGCGGACAGTGCGGATGCCGAGCAGATCAAGGCCGCCGTACAGCATGCCGCCGACACCTTCGGAAAGATCGACATCCTGGTGAACAATGCCGGCGTGCTCTTGCTGGGCAACGTAGCGGAGGGCGAACTGCCTCTGGCCGACATCGATCGCACGCTGGCCGTCAACGTGCGCAGCGTGATCGTCGCGTCGCAGGCCGTCGTACGTCATATGGACAAGGGCGGGCGCATCATCAGCATCGGCAGCACCAATGCGGACCGGATGCCCTTCCAGGGTGGGTCGATCTATGCGATGAGCAAGTCCGCCCTCGTCGGGCTGACCAAGGGACTCGCACGCGACCTCGGACCGCTCGGCATCACCGTCAATAACGTCCAGCCCGGGCCGATCGACACGGACATGAATCCCGCTGACAGCGCGTTTGCGGCAGACCTCCTGGGTTTGATGGCATCCGGCCGATACGGGCAAGTCGAGGAAGTCGCGGGCTTCGTGGCCTACCTCGCCGGCCCTGAAGCGGGCTACATCACCGGTGCCAGCCTCACGATCGACGGCGGCTTTGGCGCATGAAATCCGGCGGGTGCGATGCCGCGCTGAGTGGCGGTCGCACCCGTAACGGGCGCACGCATCCGGCGGTCTTCGCACAGACATCTGCGGTTCTTCGATAGTTGTGCGGTGGTCTTTGGGCGAGAGCCGGGCATGGTGGGCTCTGCGGTGCCACGTTCTTGGGCAAGCCTCAGGGTCAGCCCCCCCGAATCTCTCGCCGATGAGGTGTTCGATCACCTGAAAGCGCGCGTGGCAGGCGCGTTCGCCCGAAAGCCTGATCTGCCGTCGATCTGAATGCCGGACGTGCCGCAAGGTATTCCCATGGTTCTGGCCTCGCGCGCCGCTCACCCCAGCCGCGCAATCCGCGCGCTCGCCGTGTCGAGGTGATTCACCAGCGCCGCGATGCAGGGCGCGAATCGTGCGCTGAATCCGCCGTCGCCTGAGACGCGCGCAAGGTAGGCGCGCGCCAGCGCTTCGGCCTGGCGCCAGGTGTCGTGGGCGACGCCGGCGTGGATGACCGCCTCCGGCACGGTGTCCGGCAGGCCGCCGCCGCTGCGCGGGGCGAAGGCCATGGGCGTCATGTCGTAGGCGGGGGCGAGCGCATAGGGGCGGCCCTGTTCGGCGACGAAGGACAGGTTGCCGCCGTGCATGTCGGTGTTGCCGATCAGCGTGCCGAAGGCCCACAGCAGGCAGGCGCCAGCGGCCGCTTCGGGGGCGATGTGGCGGTCGCGCGCCAGTCGGTGCGCGATGCCGGGCCAGCCTTCCGCGGCGGCGCCCACGAACTCGGCATCGAGCGCGGTGAGCGACAGCAGTGCGCGCCGGCCGAGCGGGCCGACGCGGTCGAAGCGTTCGACCTGCAGGAAGCGTTGTCCGCCGTGCTCGATCAAGGTGGTGAGGGCGGCCGGGATGCCGGCCTCGCGCAGCACCGAGAGCGCGAGGTGTTCGGCGCGCAGCAGATCGCGCCAGCGCTCGCTCACCGGGCTGTCTTCGACTTCGCTGAACTTCACGATCACGTGCCGGGGGCCGGCCGGCGTCATCGCGCAGGCCGTAAATTTCGGCTGTTCGCCCCCTGCCGACGAACCGGGTGCGTCGCCTTGTGCTGCTTCGGCGGCCAGACGGACATAGGTTGCTGCAAGGTCGGTGTCGGCGATGGGGGCGGGCAGGGGCTGCGACAGAAAGCGGTCGCGGGCGACCTCACCCACCAGCAGATTCCCCACCATGTCGTGACCGTGTGCCAGCAGTGCGCGCAGCGCGTGTGTGTCGCTCCAGTCGGCGAGCCGCGCCGGCAGCCCGAGCGCAGCACCGTGACGCGCAGCGTGGGCGCGGCCGAGAAAGCCCTGCGGGCGCATGTCCATCAGCCACCAGGGCAGGCTCTCGCTGTGCAGCGTTGCGCCATCGGTCTGGTGCATCACGAAACCGTCGGGCCGCACCGGCACCAGCGTGCCGAGCAGCGTGATCCGGCCTTCGCTGTCGACGCGGTGGATGGGGATGTCCGGCAGCCCGCGCACCGTGTCGCGCAGCGCGTAACGAATGGATCGCGCGGCGCCGATGCGCACGATGTCGTCGCCCAGCCCGGCCAGCGCACGGGACACCGTCGGCTGGCTGATGCCCATGCTTTCAGCCAGTTGGCGCGCGGTCAGCGGCCCGCTGCTGAGGCGAAGCCGTATCGATTCGGCGTGGGGCGACATTTTTTGAATGGATCGGTGAATAGATAAATGAATATATCACCCACTCGCGTTGAGTGCGCACCTCCGGCGCTCGCCGACAGCAACTCACTCGTCGCGCGCCCTCTCGCCTGCGCCGGATCGAAGTTCGCGGCGGTCCAGCCAGACACTGACGGAGACCGCCCTCGGCCGACGTTGCGGCGATCGACCTGAACGAGACGGGCCAACTTCTTCGAGAACCGGGTGACCGAGTAACGGACGGACGGCGCGATTCACGCTTCGATGTCGATGATCGCCGCGCTCGATGAATGCCATTGCATGAAGCGCCTGGCTCGGGCCCCGCTCATTTTTTCGCACCGGCTGCGGGCGCGGTGTTGACGGGCAGGCACAGCGCGGCGGTCAGCAGTGCCAGACTCATGTGGCACAGATAGACGGCATCGAAGTCGGCACGGTGCAGACTTGCGCCGCCCAGCAACAGCACGGTGAGGGCGACCCCCATGACCGAGCCGATCTGACGTATCGCCTGGTTGACGGCGCTGCCGACGGCGTAGTGCTCCGGCGGCAGGTGGCTGGCGGCGGCGCCTGACAGCGATGGCAGCACCATGCCCACGCCGATGCCGCTCATCACCATGCCCGGCAGCCAGTGCGTCAGATAGGCGGGCTCGGTGCCCGGCACCATGAAAAACCACAGCGCGCTGGCCGCGTAGATCAGACAACCGGCGACCAGCACCGGGCGGTGACCGTGCCGGCCGGCCAGACGACCCGACAGCGCTGCCACCGGAACTACCAGCAGCGGCCCGGGCGCCATGGCCAGGCCGGCCAGTGGAAGCGGGTAGCGCCAGATCGCGTTCATGTAGAAGAAGAAGGCGAAGAACATCATCGAGAACGCGGTGCCGAAGCTCAGCGTTGCCAGATTGACGTAGCGGTAGGTAGCGTTGCGAAACAGCCCCGGATCCACCAGCGGCGCCTCGGCCAGCCGGGCCCAGACGACAAAGCCGAGGATGCTCGTCAGCCCGACGCCGGCGGTGGCGAGCAGGTCATGACGCGACCAGTCAGGCGAGTCGGCCTGCACGATGGACAGCGCCAGCGCGCCGATGCCGTGGACCAGCAGGGCGATTCCAACCAGGTCGAGCGGTCGCCCCCGCGCCGGCTGCTTTGCTTCCGTCAGCAGCGTTGCACCGCGCCAGATGGCAAGCATGCCCAGCGGCACGTTCAGATAGAACGCCCATTGCCATCCGAGCGACGCGATCACGAAGGCGCCCAGGCTGGGGCCCACCGCCGCGGCCAGACCACCCACCGCGCCCCACAGGCTGACCGCCACGGCACGCCTGTCGGCGGGGAAGGCCGCCAGCACGAGCGAGAGCGAAGCCGGCGTCAGCAGTGCGGCGCCCAGGGCCTGGAAGACTCTTGCCGCGACCAGCCACTCCACGCTGACCGCCAGACCGCAGGCAACGGACGCCGCCAGAAACAGCGCAACACCGGCGAGAAAAACCTTTTTGCGCCCATGCCTGTCTGCCAGGCCGCCCGAAGGAATCAGCATCGCGGCATAGACGACGGTGTAGGCATTCAGCACCCAGGAGAGGTCTGCCGCCGTGGCCTGCGGAAAACCTGCCCGCAGGGCGCTGAAGGCGGCGAACAGCATGGTGCCGTCCATCGACACAAGAAACACCGCCACGCTGGCGACCCAGAACACCGGCCACGGCGAGGCGGCGCCGGCAGGCAGGGCGGGTGACGCCTCTTCGATGATCGGCGGCGAGCCCGCCACGGTCTGGCTGTCGGGGACGGTCATGGCGCGCGCATAGTCGGTTGGTGATTTCTCATGGGCGGGCTCGGTCGGTGCGGATGTTCAGGCGAGCCCGAAGGTCTTCCGCAGGCCCTTCTCGACCGGGCCGGCGGGCATGAAGCGGCGCAGCTTGGCCAGCAGAGACGCTTCGCCCTTCGGCGTATGGCGCATCTTCCATGTACCCAGCGCGGCGCCGACGATCGCGGCGGCGACGCCGTCGGGCCGGGGCGCCTTCTGGACATTGTTCTGGATGGCGCGCGAAACGATGCCGAGCTCCTCGTTGTAGTCGGGAATCCTTGAAGTGGCGTGGGGCGCGTTGACATCCAGATTGGTCCGGGTGAAGGACGGTTCGACCAGCGCGACGCGGATGCCGAACTGGCGGACCTCGTGGTCCAGCGATTCGGACAGACCTTCAACCGCATGCTTGGAGGCCGCATAGAGCGCCATGTAGGGCGCCGGCAGGAAGCCCAGCACCGAACTCACATTGACGATGCGGCCGGAGCGCTGCGTGCGCATGTGCGGCAGCACTGCCTTGGTCGTGCGCAGGAGGCCGAAGAGGTTGGTGTCGAACAGCGTCTGCGCTTCGGCGATCGATGTTTCTTCGGCCGCGCCCAGGAGGGTCACGCCCGCACTGTTGACCAGCACGTCGATGCGCGCGGCCTGCGCGATGACCGCCTGGATTCCGCGCTTGACCGAGGCTTCGTCGCGCACATCCATCTCGATCAGCGCAACGCCCGGTACCGGCTCTGCCTTGGCAAGGTTGCGCACGGTGCCGAACACCTGGCAACCCTGACTGGCCAGGCTCAGGGCGGCGGCGCGTCCGATGCCCGACGACACACCGGTAACGACGACCACTTTGGAATGCGACATGACAGTTCCTTTCTATAGGTGACTGGGTTGGAGCACGGACGGGTCAGCGCTGCGCCCCGCGGGCCTGATCCTGAACCAGATGGAATACATGGCCGGCAGGAACACCAGAGTCAGAACGGTGCCGGCGAAGGTGCCGCCGATCAGGGTGTAGGCGAGCGTTCCCCAGAACACCGACTGGGTGAGCGGGATGAAGGCCAGGATGGCGGCGAGGGCGGTCAGGATGACCGGACGCGCGCGCTGCACGGTGGCTTCCACCACCGCATCAAAGGGGGCCAGGCCCGCCTTCTCGTTGTCGTGGATCTGGCCGATCAGGATGAGCGTGTTGCGCATCAGGATGCCGGCCAGCGCAATCAGGCCGACCAGCGCGTTGATGCCGAAGGGCTGGTTGAACAGTAGCAGCGTGGGCACCACCCCGATCAGGCCCAGCGGCGCGGTGGCGAACACCATCGTCATCGCCGAGATCGAGCGGACCTGGAAGATGATGGTGATCAGCGTTAGCGCGATCATGACGGGGAAGACCGGCAGCAAGGCGCTGTTGGCCTTGGCGGATTCCTCGATGGAACCGGCCAGTTCGATCCGGTAGCCCGCCGGCAACCTGGCGATGATGGGCTGAAGATCCTGCCAGACGGCGGTGGACACATCCGGCGGCTGCAGGCCCTCGGCGATGTCGCCGCGCACGGTGATGGTCGGCGTGCGGTCGCGGCGGCGCAGGATCGGGTCTTCCATCTGAACCTCCACCGAGCCCACCTGCGACAGCGGAATCCGCTGGCCGGTCGCGCCGACCAGCGTGAAATCGCCGATCCTGGCCGGATCGAGCCGGGTGTGCCCGGCCGAGCGGGCAGCGACCTGCACCGAACGGATGTCTTCGCGCACCTCGGTAATGGGGATGCCGCTCAACAGGAACTGAAGCTGCTGCGCCACGTCGCTGGAACTGAGGCCGAGGCTCTGCAGCCGGTCCTGGTCGAGCGAGAAGCGCAGGGTGGGCACGCGCTCGCCCCAGTCGGTATTGACCGTGCGCATCTGCGGCGAGGCCTGCATCACGCCGCGCACCTCTGCGGCGATCTCGCGCAGCGTGTTGGCGTCCGGCCCCATCACTCGGAAGGCCACCGGGAAGGGCGAGGGCGGGCCGAACACCAGTTGGGTGGCCCGTACGCGCGCTTCCGGCGCCAGACCGTCGGCCACCGCCTGGCGCAGCCGGAGTTTGAGCGCCTCGCGCGCGTCCTGGTCGTCGGTGAGGACGACAATCTTCGAGAAGGACGGGTCGGGCATCTCCGGCGACATGGCCAGATAGAAGCGCGGTGCCCCTTGCCCGATGTAGGCGGTCACGATCTTCGCTTCCGGCTGCTCGGCCAGCCACGCCTCGACCTTGGCGACCGCCGCACTCGTCTGCTGGATCGCGCTGCCATAGGGCATCTGCACTTCGATCAGCACCTCCGGCCGGTCCGAGGTCGGAAAGAACTGCTTGTTGACCACGCCCATGCCCAGCACCGCGACGACGAAGACACCGATCACGCTCGCCGCCACCAGCCACTTGCGCTGGATCACCGATCCGAGCAGGCGGCGGAAGCGCTGGTAGTTCGGCGTGGCGTAGATCGCCCCGTGCCCGCCCTCGCGCGGCGTGTAGTTGGGCAGCAGCTTGACCCCGAGATAGGGCGTGAACACCACGGCGACGATCCAGGACGCGATCAGCGAAATGCCGACGACCCAGAACATGTTGCTGGTGTATTCGCCGGCGGTCGATTTGGCGAAGCCGTTCGGCATGAAGCCGATCGCCGTCACCAGCGTCCCCGACAGCATGGGCGCCGCGGTGTGGCTCCACGCGTAGGCCGCCGCGCGGATGCGGTCGTAACCTTCCTCCATCTTCACCACCATCATCTCGATGGCGATGATTGCGTCATCGACCAGCAGGCCGAGGGCGAGGATCAGCGAACCGAGCGTGATGCGGTCGAAGTTCTTGCCGGTGGCGGCCATGACGACGAAGACGGCGGCCAGCGTCAGCGGCACTGCGGCCGACACCACGATGCCGGCACGCCAGCCCATGCTGAGGAAGCCCACCAGCATCACCACGCCGAGCGCGGCAACGAACTTGAGCATGAATTCATCGACGGCCGAACTGATGTTGACGGACTGGTCCGTGACCTTGGACAGGCTGATGCCCAGCGGGAGTTCGGCGTTGATCGCGGCAGCTTCGGCCTCCAGCGCGCGGCCGAGATCGAGGCCGTTCCAGCCCTCGCGCATCACGACCTCGAGCAGCAGGGCCGGTTCACCGTTGTTGCGGATGAGGAAGCTGGCCGGGTCCTCGTAGCCGCGCTTCACCTCGGCCACGTCGCCGAGCTTGAGCGTGCGTCCGCGCGCCGCGACCGGCGTGTTGCGGATCGCCTCCAGATCGTCGATCGCGCCGTCCAGCCGGATGAAGACCTGCGGTCCCCTGGCTTCGATCGAGCCCGCGGGCGTCATGACGTTGCGCCCGTTCAGCGCGGCGAAGAGGGCTTGCGGCGAGACGCCGAGGGTCGCGAGGCGGTCGTGTGAGAACTCGACGAAGATCCGCTCGGCCTGTTCGCCGATGATGTTCACCTTGTTGACGCCCGGCACGTGCAGCAGGCGCTGGCGCAGTGTCTCGGCATCGCGCACGAGCTGTCGCTGCGCGGCGCCGCGCGCCTTCAAGGCGTAGAGCGCGAAGGTCACGTCGGCGTATTCGTCGTTCACCATCGGGCCGATGACGCCACGCGGCAGCTTGAGCGCCTCGTCGCCAAGTTTCTTGCGCGCCTGATAGAACTCCTCGGGTACGTCAGCCGGCGGTGTGCTGTCGAGCAGGTTCAGCGTGGTAAAGGCGAGGCCCGGGCGCGTGTAGGTCTCGGCCCGGTCATACCAGCGCAATTCCTGCAGGCGCTTTTCCAGCGGTTCGGCGACGAGTTCTTCCATCTCCTTTGCGGTGGCGCCGGGCCAGGCGGTGACCACGGTCATCTGCTTGATCGTGAAGGCCGGGTCTTCCGCCCGGCCCAGCGTCAGGAACGCCACCGCGCCGGCGACGAAGATCACGATCATCATGAACAGGGTGACCGAGCGCTCGCGTACGGCCAGAGCCGACAGGTTGAAGGCGCTCGGCGAATCCGCCGCCGGGTGGCGGGAAGGGGCCGCGCCTTCGGTCGAATGCGTCGGAGAGCTCATTGCAGCGCTCCGCTGGACGCCGCCACACGTGCGGCGTTTTTGCTGTCTGCCACGCGGACGTGTTCGCCTTCCTGCAGCAGGTGGGCACCCAGCACGACGATGCGATCCCCGGCGGAGACGCCGCCGGTAATGGCAGCCGTTTCGGTACCGAGGCCGGCCACCTGAACGGCACGCCAGGTGACCCGCGTACCGGGTTCCGAGCCGGGCTCACCTTCGACCACCCATACACCGGGTCCCTTGCCGGGATCGAAGAGCGCACCGATCGGCACCTGCAGCGCCGGGGCGGCGCCGTCGCGCGGGATGTGGATGGATACGGTCGAGCCCAGCGGCGCTTCCGCCAGCCGGCCCTCCAGCACGTAGCGCGCTTCGAAGGTGCGTGTAAGCGGGTTGGCGGCATCCGACAGCTGGCGCAGCCGGGCTGCACCGGTCAGCCCGCTGCCGTACAGCGTGGCGACGCCTGCCGAGCCGACCGCCGGGCGCAAGGTTTCGGGGAGATCGACCACCGCTTCGCGGCGACCGACATGGGCGAGACGGACGACCACCTGCCCGGCGCCGACGACCTGGCCCGGCTCCACCAGGGTGTCCACCACCACGCCGTCGGCGTCGGCGAGCAGGACTGCGTAGCCGGTTTCGTTGCGGGCCATGTCGGCCTGCGCCTGGGCTGCGTCCAGTTCGGCCCGGGCCGCGTCGGCGGCGGCCTTGATCTGATCGTAGGCGGAAGCGGACACCGCGCCAGTCGCGACGAGATCGCGGTATCGCGCTTCGTCTTCTGCGGTCTGGCGTGCCCGCGCCGTGGCAGCGGTGACGGCCTCGTCACGGGCGCGCGTGGCAAGCCGCAGGTCGGTGGGGTCGATGCGCATGAGCGGCTGGCCGCGCTTGACGGTCTGGCCGGTGTCGACCAGGCGCTCCACGATCTTGCCTGGAACACGGAAACCCAGATCGCTCTGCACCCGCGCCGCAACGACGCCGGTGAAGGACCGCTCAGCCTGTGCGGCGGCCTCAACTGCTCCGACCCGTACCAGGGGAATCCGGGTGCGCGGGTCGATCGAAGACGTGGCCTCGCCGCACGCCGCCAGAGCCAGAGGCAGCAGGCCGACGACGGCGAAGAAGGGAAGAGTGCGGCGCTGGAACATGGTGACCTCCGGGAACGAAGGCCTCCATCCTCCATCTAGTGACCAATATTGTCAATAGTCACTTTTCACTTCTTGCTGCCCTCAGGGTGCAAGACTGCGCAGCACCAGATTGGAGAGCTGCGTCGGTGCCTCGTCGGCCACATCCAGGTTGTACTGGAGCAGCAACGGATTCACATACGGCTGCATGACCAGATCGATCGCGTGCACGGTCTCGTCCAGCGGGGTCTTGCGCTCGAACTCTCCGCTCTCCCGACCTTCGCGGACGATCTCGGTCAGGATCTGCCGTATGCGCTCGCAGTAGGCGCGAGCGGACGGCCAGCCCTCGCCGGCGGAATGCGCAGCGATGTCGTACAGCTTGCGGTCGTTGAAGAACAGGCCCACGCCTGTCGACACCAAGGTCTTGAACATTCGTCGGAATTTCTCCGTAGGCGTGGGCGCGCCGGCCACCGCTTCCTCCACCGCAAGAATGATGGCGCTCAAGGACTGGGCGCAGATGGCCTCGCCGATGGCCTGCTTCGAGTCGAAGAACTTGTAGATGTAGGCCTTGGAAAAACCGATCGCCTTGGCCAGGTCCGAAACCGTGGTCTTTTCGTAGCCGTAGTGACTGAAGTGTTCTCCGGCCGCCGCGACGATCTGCTCTCGAACGCTGTGGTCGACGGGACCGCGCGCCTGGGGTGTGCTTGTGTCAATTTCGCTCATGGAAAAACGATACCGCGTCGATGATGGCTTGACAATAAGTGACCAAGTTGGATTATAGTCACTTCACGCATTCAACTTTCCGGGAGATCTTAATGTTCGCCTATCCCCGCTCCCTCGTCCTGCTTCTGAGCGCCGCTGTCTTGACGGGCTGCGCCGTCGGTCCTGAGTATCGACAGCCCGAGATCGCGCTCTCGCCGGTCTTTATCGGGCAGGAGGCTGTTGATCGCCGGCAGGTTCTGCATCAGGCGGACCTCACGAACTGGTGGGCCGCCTTCCATGATCCTCTGCTTGATCGCTTCGTGTCCCTGGCGCAGGAACAGAACCTGGACATCGCGCAGGCGGCGGCCCGGGTCGCCCAGTCGCGTGCCGGGCTTGGCGCAGCCAACGCCGCACTGCTGCCCTCGGGCCAGATCGCCGGTGAAGCGGCCAGGGCGTATCGCTCGGTCGAAACCCCCTTGGGGCAGATCCTGAATTCGGCGCCCGGTTTCGACCGTTACGGCAGTGCCTACGAAACCAATGTTGCCGCGAGTTGGGAGCTGGACGTGTTCGGTGGTCTGCGCCGCGGCCGGGAGGCGGCATGGGCCGAGTATCAGGCTTCGGAAGCGGGCGCGGTCGCGACGCGTCTGGCAGTGACGGCACAGACAGCCGACATCTACATCACCATCCGTGGATTGCAGGCCCGGCTCGACGTCGCTCGTCGACAGGTACGGACGCAGCAGGACTTGCTCGCAACCATCAAGCTTCTGCATGGAAAAGGGCTCGCAGCCGAACTTCAAGTGAGGCAGGCGGAAGGCGCGCTGGCCCAGGTTCAGGCCTCGGTTCCGGTGCTGGAAGCGGGTCTGGACGCCGCCATGAACGCGCTGGACCTGATGCTTGGCTCTCCTCCCGGCACGCATCGGGCGGGGTTGGCTGAAACCCGAGATATTCCGGCTGCCCCGCAGATCGTCGCCACGGGGACGCCGGCCGACCTGCTTCGCCGCCGGCCCGACCTGATCGCGGCCGAGCGTCGCCTGGCCGCGTCCAGCGCACGCATCGGCGGCGCCATCGCCGAGTACTACCCGAAACTTTCTCTGAGCGGACTGATCGGCAGCGCGACATCGGTGGCGAGCGGCAATCTGTTCACCAGCGGTGCCGGTCAGGCCGCAGGCGTGCTCGGCCTGCGCTGGCGTCTGTTCGATTTCGGCCGCATCGATGCGCAGATCGATCTGGCGAAGGGGCAGGAGGCGGAACTGCTCGCTGCGTATCGACTTGCCGCCTTGCGGGCAACCGAGGACGTGGAGAACGCGCTGTCGACCTTGGTCAGGCGCGAAGAGCAGGCGGCAGTGCTGACTCGAGGTGTGGACGCCTTCGGTCGCGCACGGGACGCCTCGTTTGCCGCGTATCAGAAGGGTGTCGTCAGCCTGATCGAAGTCCTGCAAGCCGACGAAAACCTGTTACGTGCCGCCGATGCGCGCGTTCAGGCACAAACGGAATCGGTACGCGCAGCGGTCGCTGCCTTCAAGGCACTGGGGGGCGGTTGGCAAGCACGCGAATCGGACGCGCTGGTGGTCAGGTAGCCGCGGGGGCCATAGCGCAAGGGCCTCGCTCGGGGTGGCTGCTGGGGAGCACGGGCGGGTCATGAAGCACGTCGCGATCTTCTTCACCGCCTGTGATCGAGCGGTGGCGAGGCAGTGGGTGGTGCGTTTCGGTCAGCTTCCGTCGCTCGCCGCGCGTGACCGCGACCGCACGTCCCGCGCCGTAACGCCGCGCTCGCGGCGCAGCAGTTTGCGCAGCGTCGACGGGTCGGCGTAGCCGACCTGGGCGGCCACCGATTCCAGCGAGGCGTGGCCGGTTTCGAGCAGCTGGGTGGCGCGCTCGACGCGCAGTTTCTGCACGTACTGGATGGGCGACATGCCGACCGCCGACGCGAAGTGGCGGCTCAGCGTGCGCGGCGTCATGTGCAGCGCGTCGGCCAGCATGGCGAGCGTGACCGGTTCGCCGAGGCGGCTCTGCAGCCAGCGGTCGGCGCGCTGCAGCGTCGGCGTCTGCCGTGCCAGATGTGACGCGATGGCGTACTGACTTTGCGATACGCGGTGGTCCAGCATCAGGAAGCGCGCGCAGCTGCGCGCCAGTTCGTCCGAGCCGTGGCGCGCCACCAGCGCGAGCATCAGGTCGGCCTGGGCGAGCGCGGCGCCGGCGGTGCTGATCGGGCCGTCGCTGACGACCATGCGCGCCATGTCCAGATCGACCCGCGGGTAGCGCTCGCGGAACCACGGCGCCAGCCACCAGCTGGTGGTGGCCATGCGCCCGTCGAGCAGCCCCGCCTGCGCCAGCGCGAAGGTGCTGACGCAGGACGCGGCCACTTCGGCGCCGCCTTCCAGCCAGCCGCCCACTCGTTCCGTCGCCTTCACGACCTCGCGCGTCGACAGCCATTCCTCCAGCGCTTCGCGCTGGGCGCGGTTGGCGCCCGGCAGCAGCACCAGATCCGGCGGCGGCAGGTCGGCCATGCGCACAAGCGGCCCCACTTCAAGCCCCGAGCCGCTGCGCTCCCGGCGCCGTCCGGTGCCGGTCAGTGTCACCTCGAACAGCGGTGCTCGCCCGGCCTGGAGACACAGCCTGTTGGCGGTGTTCATCACGTCCAGCGTGATGCCCAGGCTGATGTCGAGCACGCCGGGCAGGATCAGTACGGCTGTTTTCATGGTGTCCATATTAGCCCGATTGATGTCGATCAAGACACTCGATCGAGACGTCCGGAAGCCGCAGCATGAGTCCTGGGCACTGAAGGCCGCATCTGCTCGGCAACGGCGGCGAGTGCCTGCCCGACGACTACCAGGAGCCTCATGTGAATATCCCTGACGAACGCTTCCTTCCTCGCGACCGTGCCCGCCCGGCGCACACGACCGGCGGACTGGACTACCTGCACGACAGCGCGGGCGTGCCGTTCAACTACATGTACCCGCCGCCCGACGGTGAGCCGTGGGAGAACTGCAGCTACCGCACGCACACGGTCGACATTGTCGATGCCCGGCCGGCCGCGCAGCACTTCCTGCTTCACCGTCACGGCTTCGAACTGCGCGAAGTGCCGACCCGCCTCGATGACTTCACCGACGACGCGCTGATCCGCGCCCGCTACTACCCGGAAGTCGAGGCCATCGCGTGCGACGCGGCCGGCGGTGTTCGCGCGCTGTGCTTCGACCACCAGATCCGCCGCCGCAGCCGCGACGAACAGCAGCTCACCTTCGGCCGGCAGAACGCCCAGGCCTCGGCGGTCGGGCGCGTGCATAACGACTACTCGGAGGCGAGCGGTCTGCGCCGCCTCGCGCTGGTGCTGCCCGACGAGGCGGTGCGCGCGCGTATCCGGCGCTATGCGGTGGTGAATGTGTGGCGCCCGTTGATCGAGCCGGTGATCGACGCGCCGCTGGCGCTGTGTGATGCGAGGTCGGTGATGGCGCAGGATCTGGTTGCGGCGGAAATCCGCTACCCAGGCCGCAGCGGCGAAATCTACGTGCTGAAGCACTCGCCGCTGCACCGCTGGCATTACTTTCCGTGCATGACGAGGCGCGAGGTGCTGGTGTTCAAGCAATACGACTCGCAGGCGAGCGGGGTGTCGCGTTTCACACCGCACGCCGCCTTCCTCGACCCGGCCGCACCGGCCGACGCGCCGCTGCGCGCCAGCATCGAGGCGCGCTGCCTCGTGCTGTTCGACTGAGGCGCGCCATGAACGACCCGGTCATTGAATACTGGTTCGACTTCGCCAGCCCCTACAGCTATCTGAGCACGGCGCACATCGACACGCTGGCGCGGCTGCGCGGCGTGCGCGTGCTGTGGCGACCGCTGCTGCTCGGCCCGATCTTTCGCGCCGCCGGCTGGCAGGCGTCGCCCTTCCTGCAGCAGCCGGCCAAGTTCGCCTGGATGTGGACCGACCTCGCGCGACAGTGCGCGCGGCACGCGCTGCCCTGGCGCAAGCCGTCGCAGTTTCCGCGCAACGGCATGGTGCCCGCGCGCATCGCGCTCGCCCACGCGGACGCGCCGTGGATCGCGGCTTTCTGCACCCGCGTGTTCGAACTGAACTTCGTCGATGACGCGAACATCGACGACGTCGATGCGATGTGTCGCCTGCTCGCCGAGCTGGGCCAGCCGGCCGACGCCGTGATCGCGCGCGCTCAGTCGCCCGAGGTGAAGCAAGCACTGCGCGCGCAGACCGAGCAGGGCGCGCAGCGCGGGCTGTTCGGCGCGCCCAGCTTCTTCGTCGGCGACGCGCTGTACTGGGGCAACGAACAGCTCGAGGACGCACTCGATGCCGCCGCCCGCCGTTGCTGAGCACAGCGGCGTGCCGGACGGTTTCACGCCGCGCGTGTTGCGCGGCCCGTTCTTCGGCGGCCGCACGGTGTTCACCGGCGGCGCGCTCACGGATCTGTTCGCGGCACGCATTACCGCCGACGACTGCAACGGGCTGGGCATCACGCACGGCGGCGTCATCGCCACGCTGGCCGACATCTTCCTGGTCGGCTTCATCGCAGCGCAACTGCCAATGCAGGCCCGGCTGGTGACCGCCAGCCTGATGGTCGACTACCTCGGCCCGAGCCGTGCGGGTGACTGGCTGCTCGGCCGCATCCATGCGCACCGCATCGGTCGGCGCCAGTGCGTCGCGGCGGGCGAGTTCCGCGTCGGCGAGCGGACGGTTGCGCTGATCAAAGCGAGCTGCGCCCTCCTTGCTGATACCCAAACGCCGCAATGACGAATCGCTGCTTTGCTGTTACCCCCGAACCGCCTTACTACGTCGTGATCTTCTCGGCGCGGTGCACGCCGGGCGACGACGGGTCAGCACCCGGTGCGGTAGGTCCGGGATGGAAGGGAATGAACGGGCCGGTATTCGCCAGCGGAGTGGACTGACGGGAGGCCACGCCGCCGCCGCGCCCGCGCCCGTTCATACGTCACGCCTGCTTCAGCCGGCGACCGCTTCCGCCGCGCGACGCAGGGCGGCCTCTTCCTGCTCGATCCACTGCTTCAGCTTCTCGACGTGTTCCGCCTCTTCGCGTACGAACTCCTTCGCCACCTTGCGGATGTTCTCGTCGCGCGTGGTGTTGGCAATCGCGTAGTAGAACTCGTAGCCACGGCGTTCGCCCTGCAGCGCGGCCTTGAGCGCACCGAGACGCGTCAGGGCCGGATCGCCGGCCCACAGTGCGGTCTTTTCCGGGGTGGTGTTGTCGGGCCATGCGGAACTGGCCGGCAGGTTTTCCACCACCTCGTACTTCGCGCACCTGGCCTTGGCTTCTTCCAGATGCAGGCGCGAATAGCTGCCGAGCTGCGCGAACAGCGCAGCCACGTCGCTGTTGCCACAGGCGTTCATGCGCTCCGCCAGTTCTTCGAAGTGCACGGCAGCGTCTTCTTCGACCTTGACCGCATAGTTCAGGAACTGGTCGAGCGTCTGGATGCCGACACCGCCCTTGTAGATCGCGGCGGCGATCGATAGCGCCGGTCCCTTCACCGGCTTGGTCACGTCGCCTTCGAACACGACGGCGATATCTTCGTCGCGAACGAAGCACTGGCAGGCGAGCCGGTGACGCGGCGGCATGTCATTCACTTCGGCGTCCATGATTTCCTGCTTGGTGATCTTGCCGAGCTGACGCAGGATTTCCTTTTCCTTTTCGGTCAGGGCGATGCCATAGCGCACGGTCGGGCTGTAGTGCACGACCTCCACCAGGCACGAGCCGCATTCACCGTCCTGACAGTCGAACGGAATCGGGATGTTGTTGGCTTTGGCGAGGGCGAGCAGCGTGCCGCGCTCACCGGCCACCGCATAGACCGTTAGGTCGCGCGGCATCAACGGAGAAGAGAAGGTTACGTTAGCCATTTCGGGGCTCCAGGTTGTGTCCGGATCGGACCCGGTCTGATTGCAAGTTGCATGCCCCTCGAATGGCGCCTCCGTGTAATCGTCATGACATGAATGCGTGCCGAGAAGTCACTGATCCACATCATGAAATGTTGGTTTATCCGGCTTTCACGAAGGTGGATGAATGACGAAGTTGATCTGCTTCAAGGCGGTTTGAAAGTGCTGTGCTAACGCCTGCGCTGCAGGGGCGTGGCGCTTTGTGGACAGACCTGTCGGCTACGCAGTGTTTGCGACACAAGGCGCATCGCCGACGACCGCGTGCAGTTCAACTTCCGTCCTGGCCGTCGTCCTTCAGGCCGGCGACGAGGGCGTCGAACACCCGACGCACGCGCGCCGGCACCGGGCCGCGCTGCGGGCGATACACCATCACGTCCCACGGCGGCGGCGCGTCCTTCTCCAGCACCTCGACCAGTCGCCCGGCGCGCACATGGGTGCGCGCCAGATAGTCGGGCAGCTGCGCGAACGCGATGCCGGCCAGCGCAGCTTCGCATTCGGCCGCCGGGTCGTCGGTGAAGAAGGCGGGCTGCTGTGGCAGCAGCGTGCGCTCGCGGCTGAAGAACCAGTGCCACGGGCGGTTGGTGTTGCGGTTGATCAGCGCGCTGGTGGGCAGCGCGTGCAGCGCATCGACCGAGGGCGGCAGGCCGACGCGTTCGATCAGTGCCGGGCTCGCATGCACACCGAACGCCACTTTGCCGACCCGACGCATCACGATGCGCGCGTGGCTCAGCACACCCATGCGCACGCCGATGTCGATCTGTTCGTCCACGGCGTCGCTCAGTTCGTCCGACAGCCGGATGTCGATGGCAATGCCGGGGTGCTCCACCGCGAGCCGGGTCAGGATGGGCAGCACGAGCAGACGACCGAGCGCGCGCGGCGCGGTGATGCGCACGCGCCCGGCCATCGCCGTGGCCGCGCGCTTCTCCGCGGGCCGCAGCACCTCGTCGAGTTGCGACAGCGTCGCTGCGGCTTCGGCCGCCTTGGCGGTGCCGAACTCGGTGATGCGGGTTTGCCGCGTCGTGCGGAGGAACAGCGTTTCGCCGAAGTGATCTTCGAGCCGGCGGATGGCCCGGGTGACCGCCTGCGGCGACAGGCTCAGCCGGGTGGCGGCATCGCGGAAGTTCTTCGCGTCGGCGGCGGCAACGAAGATGCGCAGCGCGTCCTGCAGTGAATTCATCGTGTGCCTCGAAGTGGAATACTGAAATCCAGATCATTCCATTTATTTCCACTCTTCGCATCCCGATACTGGCTACATCACCCATTCAAAAGAGGATGCAGTCATGAAAGCCCTTCACACTTCCATCGTCACTTCCTTCGCCGTGCTGGCCGGTCTGGTCGCCGCGCCGGCCTTCGCAGCGCCGCAGGGCGCGGACATCAAGGCGCTCGCCGCCGAGTGTGCGGCACTGCCCGGCCATGCTGAACTGCGCGAGGCACTCACCCGCGCCCGGCGCGCCGACAACGGCGGCTTCGATCTCGACATGTGGGGCACCGTCGTGAGCCGCAGCGGCACGGTATGCGCGGTGGCCTTCACCGGCGAAAGCAACGCCAGCCAGTGGCCGGGCAGCCGGGCCATTTCGGCGCAGAAGGCGAATACCGCCAATGCCTTCAGCCTGCCCACGCTGGCACTGGCTACCGCCAATCTGTACAGCGCCACGCAGCCGGGCGGCAGCCTGTTCGGTCTGCAGGAAAGCAATCCGGTCAATGCCGCGCTGGCATATGCCGGACCTGCAACGGCCTGGGGGCAGGCGAACGATCCGCTGGTCGGACAGCGCATGGGCGGCGTCAATGTGTTCGGCGGCGGGCTGGCGCTGTACAGCGCGCAGGGCGAACTGCTGGGCGCGCTCGGCGTGTCGGGCGACAGCTCCTGCGCCGATCACGCCATCGCCTGGCGTACCCGTAACCTGCTGCGGCTCGACTACGTGCCGGCCGGCGTCGGCCCCGATGGCGTCGATCAGATCAGCTTCGACGGCGACTGGAAGCAGCCGCACTGCGTCAATGCCGCGACCGAAGATGCGGTGGTGAAGGCCCTGCCGCCCACCCGCCGCCGCGAAGGGTTGGCTGCGACCACGCAGGAGTGAGCGGCACGGAGGGCGCCCATCGCGGCGCCCTCTGTCCGTACCGGGTCGGCAGCGGAGCGATCTAACCTCGACGGCTCATCGCCAGCAGCCCGCTGGTCTGGTCGGTGATCGCCATTACAACGTCGCGTTGCAAGTGGCTCAGCCAGCGCTGGGGCAGGGCGCGCGCACCGCAGCGGGCGCCTGCCAGCATGCCGACCAGGGCACCGGTGGTGTCGGCGTCGTCGCCCATATTGACGGTGGCGACGAGTGCCGTTTCGAAATCGGCGTGGTTCACGAAGTGGTAAAGCACGGTCTGCACCGTATCGACGACATAGGCGGTGGCGCGGCCGGGGTAGGGCTGGAAGGCGAAAGCCGGGTTATCGCGCACCCAGTCAGCGACCCATGCGCAGCAGTCGTCGTGCGATGCGCCGTCGAGGATGCGCGCCAGCAGCCGGGCCATGCCCTGTGTGGCCGCGTCGGACTGCGGGTGGTGGTGGGTGATGCGCGCCTGCGCAAGGCTCACGCGTTCCAGCGCGACGGCGTCGTGCCGCAGCGCCAGCACGGTGGGCAGGTTGCGCATCAGCGCGCCGTTGCCGCCGTCGCGTTCGTGCGGTTCGCCGCTCAGGCTGCCATCGCCCAGGTAGCGCTGCAGGCCGCGACGACAGGTGTTGCCGCAATCCACCGGCTTGCCGCGCAGCCAGCCGACGAAGGCGTCGGCGATCACGCGCGTCATGTCGGCCATTGCCGCGTCGCCGGCCCGCGCGGCGCCGGCAAGACGCGCGCCACCGATCTTCAGCAGCGCATCGCCGAGCGCAAGACTCATCGTCGTGTCGTCGGTCACCTGGCCGCGCGCGAGCTTCAGCCAGCCGCCGCCGACGATGTCGCGATGCTCGCCGTACTGCGCGCGGATTTCGCGCGGGCGCATGAATTCGACGGTGGCGCCCAGCGCGTCGCCGATGGCCAGCCCGAGGTAGGCGCCGAGGGCGCGGTCGTACAGCGTGTCGAAGTCGTCAGTCATAGGTGGTAAGAGAGCGGATTCATTGGCAGCTTGCCTGTGTGGGGTAGTCGCCGCCCAGCGCCAGCACTTCCTGTTCGCCGTGCAGCACCGGGCCGGGCAGCAGGCCGGGCCACACCAGCAGCTTGCAGCGCGGCACCTGCAGTTCGAACACCCAGTCGCCGAAGCAGCCCGCTTCGTCGCGCGACAGCGAGAACGACGCGATGCTGTTCAGGCGCACCGTGCATTGGCTGTCCTGCAGCCGGCCGGCGACCAGCTGCTCTTCGGCGCGTGTGCTGCCGCGCCACAGGCGCACATGACTGCCCGGCTGCTGCTGCGGCAGGCCGAAGCGGTCGAGCGCCCACTGGCTGAATTCGTACAGCAGGTCGAGTTGCTGGTGGATGCAGTTGCCGTGATAGCGGCTGGCCGCCTTCTCTTCGAGATAGCTCACCCAGGCGGGCGACGGGAAGCGCTCCAGCCTTGCCTTGTGGAACATGGGCACCAGGCCGAAGCGGCTTTCCACCCAGCCTTTCAGCACGGCGCCGGCCGGGCCGTTGGCGTCGCCGCCCCAGCCCTGCAGCAGACGGCGCCAGCTGCAGCGCCAGCGTCGTGCCTCGGCGCTGTCGCGCGGCGCGTCGGCCGGCTGCAGGCCGAAGGCGATGGCGACGTAGTGCTCGAACACGTCGCGCGCTTCCGGCAGATCCGCGCAGCGATCGAGCAAGGCGAACAGGCCGCGGTGCGCCTCGCGCGTGCCGGCGATGTGCAGCGGCAAAGGGTGTTCGTTGAACAGCCGGCTGGCCAGCACCGGCGCCGGCACGCCGACCAGATTGGTGCTGTACCAGCGGTGCGGCTGGGCGTCCGCGGCCCCG